>CAZBTM010000184.1:0-5980 GCA_964494425.1 uncultured Rhodothermales bacterium
CAACACCCCAAAGGACGAACAACATGCCGATGCCGCTGATGGTGTTCAGCACGTTAGGGGCGGTGCGGTGGTGGGGCGGCACTGCGGCCTTGTTGCGGTTGATCCAGATCCGCTCGCCGAGCACGGCCTTCGAAGCCCAGCTGTCCAGAGAATCAGGTGGTCCGAACAGGCGCGGGTTGAGCCAGGTCCACAGCAGCGCGAGCGCGCCCGGAACCAGCGCCCATCCCCCGATCCACACGCGACTCCAGGCCGCGAGAATGAGGACCGGGAGAACCGTTGTTCGCGACCACACGCTCCAGGGATTGGCGTGGCGCTGCCAGGTGTCGTCGTCCATCTGAAAGAGGGAAGCGATGCGATTGCCAATTGTCATAGGACCAGGGGAAAAGAGACGTTTTGAGAGATCGACGCGCATCGGAGCCTGCTAACGAGGTTAATTCCTCCACGGTATGAGAAATCTTGCGGAGCTTGCGGAATTTAGAGGAGCATCTCGAATGACCTGGCGAGGGCGAACGGCTGTCAGGAGGCATGGTTGATTCATGAATCGCCCGCGCCCGTCACACAGGCCCTTGGCGTCCCGCACACTCATGGATGAACGATGAGACAGGTGCCAGGGCAGACTATTCGCTGTCTCCCGGTTGGTCTACGATGCGGCGGAGCACGTTAAGGGTGTGGACGCTCTGGTATTTCACCTCTGCGTCCGGGTGCAGGTCGCGCTGCATGCGAGCAACGACCAGGTCGAGCTCGGCTGTCTACTCAGGGATGTATTTAGCGACTGGAACGTCGACGCTGTCGATCGCGCCGTCGGCAATAAGCATGCCCACAAGTAGACCCGTCCACGACTTCACCGCCGAGCGGGTCTTCACGAAGGGGCTGGCGTGGTCGTGACGATACCATTTCTGGACTACATACCCTTGATACGCCACAAGGCAGCCATACGACCCGGATTCGCGACAGCGATCGAGGTGAGCCTGCAGCGCATCAGCACTCAAGCCCATTGTGTCGGGATCGGCGCGTGGCCAGTCCTGGACGGGAGCGTGGTGGGTGCCTTGTCCCAGTTCCTGAGCGTAAACAGACGGAAGAAGGCATACTGTCAGCATACACAGAATAAGCGATCTCATAAAACCAAGGCAAGCATTCAAAATACTACTTTAGTAGTATTAAGACGTCTGGAATATCAACAGTTTCAAGTGCAGCCCATTACTGCTCGCTCTCGCCTGCAAACCAAAATCCAAACCGGCTCTCAAACAACTTCGCTTTTTATCCTGTTGGGGCATCACTCCTTGCTTGACTCTCACGCCTCTCGTCGCGCCAATGTCTATGACTGGATCTGATGCCCTCCGTGCCCTCCTCACCACACAACTCGACGCCACCGTGGCCCGCCGGTCGCACGCGGAGATCCTCCGGGAGATTCCCGCCTCCGCCCGGGGCGTGTTGCCCGATGGGCTGCCTGAGGCGTATTCGCTCTGGCAGATTCTGGAGCACATGCGACGTTCACAGGCCGACTACCTCCAGTACTGCACGGATCCCGACTATACCTTTTCGACGTGGCCAGACGATTACTGGCCCGGCACGCTCGGACCGCCCAGTGACGAGGCCTGGACCGAGAGCCTCGACCGGTTTCAAGCTGACCTGCAGGATGCAAAGGCGCTCGTGAACGACCCATCCATCGACATTGCAGGCACAATTCCGCACGCCAGCGGGGTAGGCTACCACAGCACCCGGTACGCTGAAGAGATCGCAAGCATTGCGGATCACAATGCCTATCACCTCGGGCAGGTGGTTACGGTGCGCCGGCTACTTGGCATCTGGCCCCCTTCCAATCTTGAAGAAGCGGACTGGTCCGCACCGGAATGAGCCCATGTTACTGCTGTGTCAGAGATGACTCATGAGGTAAAGCATGGCCTCTCATTTTAGAGTCATCCCGGCCCAGGCACCCTGGCGCCGCAGAGCCGGGATCGTTTGTGGTATTGCATGACAATCATCTGCTTTCGCAATGGATCGCTCCCGACTCCCGCGCACTGCCATCCCCCCAGGCTCGTCAGCAGGCCCTGGATGCCTGGGCCGATGATGCGCTCGACCGGATGCTTACTCACCTGTCGAGTGCAGCCGCGCGATCTCCGCTCCCCGACCGCGACGACAATTTCGGGGTTGAGGAAGCGCCCATCGTACCCGAGCAATCGGTGCCCGAAAGCGCACTGCTCGATGAGGCTGAGGCGCTAATCCAGGGTGCGATGAACCCGGCGCATCCCGGCTTTATGGGACACATGGATCCGATGCCTGCCACGGCATCTGTGCTGGGCGACCTACTGGCTGCTGCAGCGAACAACAACATGCTCAGCCAGGAGATAGCCCCTACCTTCACCCGGCTGGAGCGGCAGGTGACCGGTGCACTGGCCCGGCGGTTCGGACTTGGGTCGGAGGGCGGCGGCGTGATGACGAGTGGCGGCTCCCTGGCGAATCTGCACGCCCTGGCGGTGGCCCGAAACACGGCGTTCGACGACGCCCGTCGCGCCGGTGTGGGCAATTGCTCTCCCGTTCTCTTTGCGTCGGAAGCCGCGCACACCTCGATTCAGAAGGCGGCGATGCTGCTCGGGCTGGGCACGGACGCGGTCGTTCCAATCCCGACAGATGCACAGCGACGAATGGATCACGCTGCGCTTCAAACACACATCCAGGCCGCGGAAACGAAGGGAACCGATCCGTTCTGCGTGGTTGCTACAGCAGGGACCACCACAACCGGCAGCATCGATCCGCTCGATTTCATTGCGGATGTCGCGGATGAGCATGGGCTCTGGCTGCATGTGGATGCGGCTTATGGCGGCGCTCTCACGTTTTCTGACACACACCGCGAGCGTCTGAACGGCATTGAACAGGCCGATTCGATCACCTTCAACCCGCAGAAGTGGGCGTACGTTGCAAAGACGTGCGCGATGGCGCTCTTCCGCGACCTATCGGCTATGACGGATGTATTCCACATCGAAGCGCCGTACATGCGCGACGGAAACGACGTGCAGAACCTTGGCGAGATGAGCGTGCAGGGCACCCGCCACGCTGATGTCCTCAAGCTCTGGATGACCCTGCGCCACCTGGGTCGCGAGGGACTGGAGCAACTTATCGACGAGAGCTACCGCTTGACTGAGTACTTCGTGGAGTGCGTTGAAGAACGTCCGGAGTTGGAGCTGGCCGCCGAGCCTGAAATGAATCTCGTCTGCTTCCGGGGTGTGCCGGATGCACTCGGATGCGAGGCTCGCGATCAGTGGAACGCCGACTTACAGCAGTATCTCTTACGCGAGGCCAACGTGTTTCTCTCGCTTCCGCGTCTCAACGGGCGCAACTGGCTCCGAGCCGTCCTCCTCAATCCGTTTACAGAGCCCGAGCATGTGGATCGGCTGTTCGAGCACGTGGATCACTTTCTCGCGCAGTCGCAACGTGAGGCAGCATAAAGAACCACTCGCAACAAACCCAATCGGCAATGAGCACACCACACGAGTCCACACACCATGACGCCCGGCCCGTTCTCACCATTGCGGGCATCGATCCGAGCGGCGGGGCGGGGCTGGCCGCCGACCTCAAAACGTTCGCTGCACACGGCACATACGGCATGAGTATCCTTACCGTGGCCACCGACTGCACGACCGAGGGCGTGACCGATATACACGCCCTGCCCCCAGCGTTCGTCCGCCGCCAGCTCGAACGCGTGGTGGATGACATCCTACCCGCCGCCGTAAAGACAGGCATGCTCTTCAACGCGGCGATCATTGCAACCGTGGCGGAGGCTGCTTCGGACCTCGACCTGGTGCCGCTCGTCATCGATCCGGTGATGACAACACGGCGTGGCGAGCCGTTGCTCTCAGAGGATGCCGAGGCGGCGCTTCGCACACTCATCGGGCAGGCCACAGTGACCACCCCGAGTCTGCCAGAAGCCGAGCGACTGGTAGGAGCGAGCATTCAATCTCGGGCGGATACGGAGGCCGCTGCCCGTGCCATACACGAGCGCCTGCATCCAGCGCATGTCGTTGTTACGGGCGGACATGCCTCGGGCAGCACAGCCGCTGACTGTTGGTACAATGGCAACACGATCCAGTGGCTGGAGGCCGAGCGGCAGCCGTACGCGGTGCATGGCGGCGGCGACGCATTCTCAGCGGCGCTCACGGCAGGACTTGCACAGAACTTGGCGGTCGAGACTGCCCTTCAGCGCGCCAAACAATTTGTCACGAAGGCGATTTGCCAGGCGCCGCCGCGCGGAGCCGGTCATCGTCCGCTGGCTCTTGATAGCCACACTCACACTCTCGCATCCCCCAATGAATGACCCCCGCCATGTCTGACGTTGCTGACGTACTCATCTTGCAACACGTCCCTCCAGAACCGCCGGGCCGCATCCGCGACGCGCTTGAGGCCCACGCCTGTTCGCATCACACCGTACGCATATTTCGCGATGATCCGGTGCCGGAGACACTTAACGCCGATGGGCTCGTCGTGATGGGCGGACCCATGGGCGTGGGCGACATCGACGAGCGTCCGCATCTGAGGCAGGAAATGGCGCTCATTGAACAGGCGCTGCGTGCAGACCTCCCCGTGCTCGGGATCTGCCTGGGCAGTCAGTTGCTGGCACACGCCCTTGGGGCCACGGTGTACCCCGGATCCGAGAAAGAAATAGGCTGGCACGAGGTCACGCTCACTGGTAACGCGGAAACGGACCCGCTCTTTCAGGATGTAGCGCCGTCGTTCACCGCGTTTCACTGGCACGGTGATGTATTTGACCTGCCCAACGGTGCGGTGCCACTGGCCCGCTCCGCGCAGACCAAGCACCAGGCGTTCCGCTATGGCGAGCACGCATACGGCCTGCTCTTTCATCTGGAAGTAACGCCTTCCATTGTTGATGGCATGACGCGTGCGTTCGCCGATGAGCTTGCAGCCGAGGGGCTGGACGGAGCCGCGATCCGGAACGCAGCCTCCACCCATGTCGACACGCTTGCCGAAATCGCCGATACGGTTTTTGGGAAGTGGGCACAGCGTATTTAGTAGCATAACATTTTCGTTTCATTTCCGACTGGGTGTTGCATGGGAGCGCGGTGTCTATCGGGTGCATGTTCAGGCGAACCAACGGTAAGATGTCGCCTGACTTGTGCTACGACACCTGTTTCTCTTCACAAATGACACAGCGATCCATGCTACCCCAACGCACACTTAGTTCGCGACTTCTGTCGCTGGTTCTCGTTGTTGTGCTATCGCTCGGACTCGTGGCCTGCGACGATGATGACGGTCCGGGGCCGCCTCCTGAGCCACCCGAAGACCCGGCAACCATTGCTGAAATTGTTAGCGATAGCGACGACTTTGCCACCCTGCTGACGGCGCTTCAAGAAGCCGGCCTCGCTGAAACGTTCGCCGATGAAGAAGCTACGTTCACGGTCTTTGCTCCGAACGAAGCTGCCTTCAGCCCTATTGCGGTTAACGTGCTGCTCGATCAACCGGATGCGCTGACCGAGGTACTGGGCTACCACGTGATTCCGGATACGGAAATCGCCGCTTCAGACCTCGAAGAAGGCGAGAACACGGTGGAAACGCTCGCGGGCGATGAACTCACCGTGGTGGTCAACGACGACGGCGTGTTCATTGAAGGGGCCGAGGTTGTCGAAACCGATATCGAAGCCGAGAATGGTATTATCCACGTGATCGACCGTACACTTCTGGGCAACCAGAATCTGGCCAACACCGCCTGGTTCGTTGGCGAGACCGGCAGCCTGTACAACGCGGTCGCTGATGCTGGGCTGGCTGAGGCATTCACGAACGCCGAGGGCTGGACGGTTTTCGGTCCGAACAACGCCACATTCGAAAATGCTGACCTGAGCGGGTTCTCGGATGAGGAGATCCAGGAGATTCTGCAATATCATGTGTTTGCAGAAGACGTCGTCGATTCAGGCAGCCTGCTTTCCCTACTCGACGACAACAACGGCGAGGTCACCATCGAGACGCTGCAAGG
>CAZBTM010000185.1:0-4481 GCA_964494425.1 uncultured Rhodothermales bacterium
ACAAGCGCCTGACGGGCGACGACTACCTCGAGTTCATCGACCGCTTTGTGGAGGCGATTCACAAGCGCTGGCCCAAGGCGATCGTCCAGTGGGAAGACCTCTCCAAAGAGGCCGCCTTCACCGTGCTGGATCGCTACCAGGACCGCGTGCCCTCGTTTAACGACGACATTCAGGGCACCGGCGGCGTGGCGCTCGCTGGCGTCGTCGCAGCTTGCCGCCGCAAGGGCACGAAGCTCAGCGATGAGCGCATGCAGGAAGGTGCCGGTAAATTTGCGGATGCGATGGGGATGATCGTAGGTGATGAGGCCGCTGATCAGATGAAGACGGCCTATGATGAAAACAAGCATCGGGCTGCCAGCATTGATGGGCTCTATAATAAGATAGAAGCCGACTGGCTCGCCCAACAGCTTCGCGATGCGGTCGAAGCTGAAAAGCGGTATGCATAAGATCCGCTGCGTAGAGGCTCGCTCTGAAGGCGGGGTGCAGGGGGGCACCTGTTTCAGCAGAACGTCTGCGTCACAAGCACGCGGAAATCCCCCGACTCCTCAAACGCCCCCGATCTCTTCATGGCCACGCCTATTCCTTCTGCTTGGTTCGATTCATGAAGCATATTGCGGCGATGCCCTGGGCTTCGCATCCACTCCTGCACAACCTCGTCCGCAATCTCATCGGCCGTATACCACTCGTACTTTTCTTCGCCACTCCTCGTGGTGCGAACGACATCGAGCGACGAAACCCAGTTTATGTTCTCGGCAATGCCGCCCGTCTGCGGATTGTCTACGACCGTTGAGCACGATACGCCCACCGCTTCCCCACGCTCGGTGGGCGACTGGTCGTCGGGGTTAATGTGTGCGTAGAAGTCGCGCTCGACCATGTCCTGGCTGTGTGCGCGGCTGATCCGAGCCAGATCATCCGACCACTGCAAGAGATCACGTCCGTTGGCCCTGCGCTTCTCATTGACCTGCCTGTGGATAGAGCGCTCTAATGCGGCAATGTCGTACGACGGCATGGAATCAGGCGGGCTCTCCTCCATAGTCTTGCATCCCGTCCATACAAGAAGGGTGAGTATTCCTGCGAGCAATGCGTACCGTTGTTCTGTCGAAAAAGACAGCGTCATTGGATGCATAGCAGTGACTTGAGACGTTGAGAAGATCGTAAAGGCTGCAATGTGATGTCTAATCCAGGCTATATCGGTCTGTTCAACAGAAGGTCTGCGTCACAAGCACGCGCAAATCGTCGGAGACGGCCACGCCTATTCCCTGTACCTGATACGCCTCGTCGAGAATGTTGCGCCGGTGCCCCGTGCTGCCCATCCAGCCCTGCACAACCGCCTCTGACAGTTCATCCGCGGTCTTCCAATTGTAGGTGACAGACGTTTCATTGCCGCGTTGTGTGGTGCGGCGGCTGTGGTAGGCAGAGGCATCGTAGATATTCTCTGCAATTCCGCCCGCCTGCCGATCCTCCACAATCGTGGTGCACGACACATCCATCGTCTGTCCGCGCTTGGTAGGACCCTGCCCATCTGGGTTGACATGGTCGAAGAAGTCGCGTTGGATCATATCTTGGCTGTGTGCATGACTGAGTGCTGCCAAATCGTCCGACCACGACAGAGACACAAGTCCTGCCGTGTTGCGCTCACTGTTCACGCGTTCATGTATGGCCTGGGCGATCGCGTTTGTGTCGTAGTTGGGTATTGAAGCTGCCGCCTCGCTATCAACAGCAGAGGTGCTCCCCTGGCAGCCTGTCCATAGCATCAGAAGAAGCAGATATGCAAGCCAGTTCGTTGTTCGGCTGCGTACAGAAAAAGGGACCATCAGTTAGGTATGTAAAGCGGGAAAAGCACGCGTATCGGCCTGTATAGAACCGTTATTTATAACGGCCTGTCCATGAAGTCCAACCACAAGATATCCACAATGTGGATAACTTCAAACTGGACGCTGTGAGGTGTTATAGCAGTAGACTCAATAACGGCAACTAAACAACACATCAGCGGGTTGAGATGGGGGATCAAAAGTGGTTTTGGTATTGCCGTTATGTTTTTCGCAGGGTGGTTAATCTGTGGGCTTTTTGTGGATAAAAGACCCTTGCGTTCGTCTGAAAAGCCGATTTAGTTGATACAGTACTTGTGCAATCGGCACATGGTGCGAGACAACCTCGCGCAGACAGCCGATCCCATCGCATCCTGTTTCATCCATACCCAGAGACCGCATGTCTAATACCGAGAAATCAGAGCCCTCCACAGCGTTCAGCGGGGCCGTGTTGCCCGACCCCGCAGCGCTGGACGAGGGCTTGTCTATCACACGCACCTTCTCGTCTGAGGGCGAACATCCGTTCGACAGCCTGGACTGGGAGATGCGCGACGCTGCAATCAAGAATCCAAGTGGCGCATCCGTCTTTGAACAGAACGATGTTGAGTTTCCGGAGTCGTGGAGCCAACTCGCCACGAACGTGGTGGCCAGTAAGTATTTCTACGGCGACCTCGACGACGGCAATGGAAGCCCTGCCGAGGGCAAACGCGAGTACTCGCTGAAGCAGCTCATCGACCGCGTAACGCGCACCATTACCGAGTGGGGCCGCGCACAGGGCTACTTCGCCACCGATGAGGATGCCGATCGCTTCTACGACGAGCTGACGTGGCTCTGCGTGAACCAGTACGGTGCATTTAACTCGCCGGTATGGTTCAATGTGGGTCTGGGTCAGCAGTACGGCATTCGCGACACGGGCGACAAGAAGATCTACGGCTGGGACTACGAGGCGCAAGAGGTCGTCCGCGTGGATCCGTACCTGTATCCACAAGCTGCAGCGTGCTTCATCGTTGACGTCGAAGACTCCATCGACGGCATCTGGAAGACGATGGGCGAGAGCGCGCGCCTGTTCAAGTTCGGCTCAGGTGTAGGCGCAGACTGGAGCACACTGCGCTCCTCTAAAGAGAAGCTCTCGGGCGGCGGCCAGCCCAGCGGTTAGCGTTTATCGGGTGCAATGCATCCGGCCCTGATTATGCCTGGGCAACTGATTCACAGGGCGGGGCAGCGCCGTGCGGCGATTATGCAGACGCTGAAGTGCTGGCATCCCGATGTAGAGGAGTTCGTGGAGGCAAAGCAGACCGAGGAAAAGAAAGCCTGGGCGCTCATCGAACAGGGCTACGACGGCTCGTTCAACGGTCCGGCCTACGGTTCGGTGGATTTTCAGAACGTGAACCACAGCCTGCGCGTCACGGATGCGTTTATGGAGGCGGCTGAGCGCGGCGAATCCTTCGAACTGCGCGCCGTAACCACCGGCGAGGTGGTCGATGAGATAGATGCGGCGGAGCTGCTCCACAAAGTAAGCGAAGGTACCTATATCTGCGGCGATCCGGGCTTGCAGTATGAGGACACGATCCAGCGGTGGCACACCTGCAAGAACACGGGGCCCATCAACTCCAGCAACCCGTGCAGCGAGTATCTCTTTCTGGATAACTCGGCCTGCAACCTGGCCTCGCTCAACCTGCGCAAGTACCAGCGCGACGACGGCTCGGTGGATGTAGAGCGGCTGCGGGCGGCGGCGCGCATCTACATTACGGCGCAGGAGATTCTGGTGGATAACGCCGGCTACCCTTCCGAATCCATTGCTCGCAACAGTCACCAGTTCCGTCCGCTCGGACTCGGCTTTGCCAACATCGGGGCGCTGCTGATGTCGATGGGACTGCCATACGACAGCGACAAGGGCCGGGCGGTAGCGGGCGCCATCATGGCGATTGAGCACAGCGAGGCGTACGCCCGCAGCGCCGAAATCGCAGCCAACAAAGGCATCGGTCCGTTCGAGGGGTACGCCACAAACGAGGAGCCGATGCTCGATGTGATGCGCATGCATCGCGATGCGGTGCACGACATCGACCACGAGGACTGCCCCGACTATCTGCTCGAAGCCGCACACGAGAGCGCCGAGCGCATGGTGGCGCTGGGCGAGCGCCACGGCTATCGCAATGCGCAGGCTACGGTGTTGGCACCTACCGGTACCATTGGCTTCTTCATGGATTGCGATACCACCGGCATTGAGCCCGACATCGCACTCGTGAAGTACAAGCTGCTCGCGGGCGATGGCGAGGGCATGTTCAAGATCGTGAATAAGACCGTGCCGCTGGCGCTGAACCGGCTGGGCTACTCCGACGATGAGATCGAGGCGATCATTGCCTATATCGACGAGCACGACACCATTGAGGGCGCGCCGCAACTCAAAGACGAGCACTTGCCGGTATTCGACTGCGCGTTTGCGCCCTCCAACGGCGAGCGGTCCATTCACCACTTGGGCCATATCAAAATGATGGGCGCGGTGCAGCCGTTCGTCTCGGGGGCCATTAGCAAGACGGTAAACATGCCCGAGGATGCCGACCCCGACGACATTGCCGATGCCTACCAGAAAGGGTGGGAGGTTGGATGCAAGGCGATTGCGATCTACCGCGAGAACTCGAAGCGGAGTCAACCGCTCTCAACCAGCGAAGGCGG
>CAZBTM010000185.1:4578-5978 GCA_964494425.1 uncultured Rhodothermales bacterium
CCTGACGCCACACCTGCCGAGCCGGAGATCCGCGAGAAGGTCGTGTACAAGCCGACCCGCAAGCGCCTTCCGGATGAGCGTCCGTCGATCACGCACAAGTTCTCGATCGCTGGACATGAGGGCTACCTGACGGTGGGCCTCTACCCGGAGACCAAGCAGCCGGGCGAGATCTTCATCACGATCGCCAAGCAGGGCTCGACCCTTGCGGGCATGATGGACGCCTTTGCCACCAGCGTGTCCATTGCGCTGCAGTACGGCGTGCCGCTGGAGGATCTGTGCCGCAAGTTCAGCCACATGCGCTTTGAGCCGAGCGGCTTCACCAACAACAAGCAGATCCCCATCGCCAAGTCGATGATGGACTACATCTTCCGATATCTGTCCATCAAGTTTTTGGATACGGAAGCGCAGCCGTCCGGTGCGGCGGAGGGTACCGTGGACCCTAACGCGGCCGCTGGGGAGCATGCCTCCCGCAGCGGCGAAGCGACGTCGCACACCGCGCAGGCCGAGCTCGACTTCGGCAC
This sequence comes from uncultured Rhodothermales bacterium, assembly GCA_964494425.1. GTDB lineage: Bacteria > Bacteroidota > Rhodothermia > Rhodothermales > Salinibacteraceae > Longimonas. Next base: position 5,100 of record CAZBTM010000185.1, read on the forward strand.
GATGCAGCCGACGTCCTCGGAGGCCCCGGCGTCCAAACAGGCCCCGGCCGTTGACGAAGAGGACTCATTACCGTCCGCAGCGGTGCCTGCTACATCTGCCCGGCATGCGGGACGACCACAGGATGTGGGTAGGGCCGCGCTCGTTCATCGCTGAAACCAACTCCGCCCGGTCATCCTGCATGGGGGCCGGGCGCGTTGTCGTTTGGGGGCGTATCGGGATTGTAAGACATATCGGCACTGGCTTCCCCCCACGACACCGACTCTCCATATGCATAACGAGATCGCCAATCGGGTGGCATCCGACCGGTGGGGCTGCGTTCGTTCTATGCATCGAGAACGCTGCCCTGCATTCTCCTCCAACCAGAAAGGAGAAAGCGGCGCGGGACATCGTTGACAGGAAGCAGGCGATGTAAGGCAATGGCATCCTCCATAAACGCAGGGGACGTATGTCACAATGTAGTGTAGCTGCCAACTTGTTTACGTATTTTGTCATTTCACAAGTGTGCACGTTGTAAAATACACGTCAGTGTGCATCAAGCGTATGGCTGATCACACGGTTGATGCATTCTTACAGCGTATCTCGCAGGCATCTTCGAATCCTGTGCCCCCTATCACGTGTATGTACACTTGCGTGTCTTGTAATTACAAGGTGGCCATCGTACGGTAACTCTTGGTGTATCCGTTCACTTGCCTGGTTCGTTATGAGCGATTCCTCGTACGACTCTTCTCAGTTTAACGTAGAACGGGCCACCACGGGCCTGGTGCTTACCCTGTACCTGGGGGCGGCCATCTTCCTGATTCTGATTGTGTGGATGGTGATGCGCTCCATGCCTGCTAACGAATCTGACCCGGCTGATGCCGGCACCGAGTCCCGCACTC
>CAZBTM010000186.1:0-3018 GCA_964494425.1 uncultured Rhodothermales bacterium
GCATAGCTCATCGATGCCGCTCCCGTTTTACAAATTCGTCTATCATGCGACGGGTGAAGTGCGTGAGCAGGTGCAGGTCACAGACGATGTGTACGACGGGCCGGTCGAAGGCTGGCATGCGAACGGGCACAAAGCCTTCGAGGGCTACAACCGTGCCAACCAGAAGGATGGACGCTGGCGGTATTGGAACGAAGCGGGGCAGATGACGAAGGTCGAGGTCTATCGCAACGGCACACTGCTGAACACACATATCCCATAATCCACGGCAGGCCGGAGCAACCAGCAGATCGACTCGTCGCAGCAACGGCTCGACTTGTCGCGCGGAGGGTGTTGGTAAAGGAAGAAAAACGTTGCTTGGGGTACCGGATGGATGCCTGTATCGCTCGGGCCCCAAGTTTCGTACTCATTGCCACCCCAGCTGCTCTTCATGCGCACGCTTCTACTCACCATGCTGATAATCGCACTGGGCGTCGCATGCGCGTGCCAAGCGCAATCAGCGACCCCGCCCGCTGCTGTGTATCCGGATACGACGTGGAGGCAGTACGCGTCGCCCGAGGACGCCGGATGGTCGTCGGAGAAGATTGAGACTGCGCGTGCGTATGCTGATTCGCTGGGCGCGAAGGCTGTCATGCTCATCCACCGCGGTGCTATTGTGACTGAGTGGGGCCGCACACGCGACCTCGCGCCCATTGCATCCATTCGTAAGAGTCTTTTCAGCGCGTTGTTTGGAATTGCGGTGGCTGAGGGAGAGATCGATACGACAGCGACGCTGGCTGACCTCGGCATCGACGACACACCGCCACTCACCGACGCCGAGCAACAGGCGCGCGTTGCCGATCTGTTGACGACGAGCTCGGGCGTCTACCACGCGGCGGCGGGCGAGTCGCCACAGACCCGAAAGCCCGAACGCGGGAGTGCCGCCCCCGGCGAACAGTGGTACTACAACAACTGGGATTTCAACGTGCTGGGCACGATCTACGAGCAGGAGACCGGAACGCGCATCTACGAGGCGTTCGAAGCGCAGATTGCCGATCCCATTGGCATGGAGGACTACGATCCCGGCTGGGGCAGTTACCGGCTGCATCCCGACCGGTCGGAGCACCCCTCGTACCCGCTCTGGATGACGGCGCGCGACCTGGCCCGCTTCGGCCTGCTCTACCTGCGCTACGGGCGCTGGGCAGATCGTCAGGTTGTGCCGGCCGAGTGGGTGGCTGCCAGCCGCCGCATCCACATCGACGTTCCATATGAGCCGGTCGCCGGCTACGGGCTAAGCTGGTGGATCCCGAGCGGGCCCCTGCAGGCGTACGGGACGTACCTCGCCGCTGGGGCCGGCAGCCAGTCCATCATGATCCTGCCCGCACTGGACATCGTCTTCGTGCTGCGCGCTTCGGCGGTGCTGGAGCGCGGCGTCAACGGGCTGGAAGTGCGCGACATCCTGATGCAGCTTCTGGACGCACGTACCCAGGAGGCTCGCGACTCCCCTGAAACCATCCCTTGGCGCGAATAGAATCACCGTGCGGCATCGCGCACTCGCTGTGCGCCATCGCACATGCACAGCAGGGTACAGATGCGTCTGTGGGCGCTGAGGGACCTTGCACTTTGTGGCGTGCCACTTGCGCGATTTATCACGCGTGCAAAGCGGCTTCCCGATGGATTCTGACTCCACCCCCAACCTGCGTTGTTTCGTTCCTACCTTCGCCTTGCGATCCGCACCCTCCGCCGTCGCCTCGGCTACACCGCCGTGAACGCGCTCGGCCTCACGGTGGGGCTCGGCTGCTGCGCTCTCGTGGCGGTTTTCCTGCAGTACGAGTTGACTGTCGACGCCCACCACAAGGACGCAGAGCGGATCTATCGCCTCATCAGCAGCCAGCCAGGCGATGAGGACTTCTCGACGATTCTCTTCGGGCAGCACGTCGCCGCGCGGTGGACGCTCCAGCCCGAGCGTCCGGCACCGGAGCTCCGATTCGGGTGGAGCGTGGCGGTTGCAGACGAGACCGTGGTCGTCGGCGCCCCTGGTGATTCCACAAAGGGAGAAAAGGCTGGTGCCGTCTATGTGTTTGAACGCAGCGGCGATCGGTGGGCGCGAACGAAACTGGTGCCGCCCGACGGCGAGCCGAATGCGCGCTTCGGCTGGAAGGTGGGCCTCGACGACGGACGCGTTGCGGTGACAGCGCCGTGGGCCACCAACCCGGTAGCAGGCCGCTCGGGGAATGTCTATCTTTACGAAAAGACGGGCGGCGCGTGGCGGTACGAGATCCTGCGTGTGAGCGACCCAGCCGTCGAGGGGCAGATCGGACGCGGGCTGGCGATCGCCGGAGGCCGGATCGTCGCCGGAGCGCCGTACGACCGCACCGTGCATGGCGACGGGGCCGGATCGCTTGTCGTCTTCGAGGAGACGACGGACGGGTGGTCGTCGGAGACGCTCGTGCCCGCGCAGGGCCGTCCCGACGCCTGGTTCGGCCTGACCGTCACCGCCGATGAGGACCGCATCGCCGCAGGCGGCTACCACACCCGGCAGGCGAGCGGTCCCGAGGCGGGGGCCGCCTCCGTCTTCGTGCGCCCGGCCGACGGCACGTGGCAGGAACGGCCCCTCGCCCCGACCGTGGAGCCGGCGCGCAAGGATCACTTCGGCCGGGCCGTCGCGCTGCACGGGCCGCGCGTGTTCGTCGGGGCGGAAGAGGACGACAACGCCAACGGGACGAACGCCGGGGGCGTGTTCGCGCTGCGGCTCGACCGGCCCGAGGCGGTGCCCACGCTCATCATTCCTACTGACGGCGCACCGCGATCGTACCTCGGCTTCGCGCTGGCCACGACGGACCGGTATCTCGCGGCGTCTGAGCGCGCGGAAGTGCGCCTGTTTGCCCTGGATGGGGAGGCCGCGACGAACGGGCCCAGGCTCAGCGCGCTCCTGGGCGAGGCGCTGCCGGGCGGCGTGCTGGCCCTAGCCGGAAAGGGGCGGCGGCTGGTGGTCGGCATGCCGCTCGCCGACGGAGCGCACCCGAACGAAGGCGCCGTCGT
>CAZBTM010000186.1:3028-3850 GCA_964494425.1 uncultured Rhodothermales bacterium
ACGGATCCGAACAGAGCGGGGATGCATCCATCGTCACCGCCGTGGTCGCCGGAGCCGTCGTGGTGGTCGACGTCGCGCCCTGAGGGGCCGAACGGCGTTTCCCTCCCCGGCTCGTCGCGTCCCAGGCTCGGTTCGTCGCATGGGGGATGCAGCAGGGACACGGTATCTCCTAATTACTCCATGCTCCGCTCGTCGTCCTCGGCGTGGGCGTGGCCGCCTTCGGGCTGGCACTGGCCGCCGTCACGTGGCAGTCGTTCCCGGCCGCGCGGGTGGATCCGGCGCGCGTGCTGCGGTCGGAGTAGGCTGACTCGTCCATGCTCTTTTCCACATCACCCCTGTTGTCATGCCCTCCCTACGCCCGATGCTTCGTGCCCTGCTGCTCGTCGGTGGATTGCTGGTCAGCCTCGGTGCCGAGGCACTGGCGCAATCCACGCCGGCGGCCAACCGCTATACGACGGGCGACGCGTACCTGCAGGTCACCGTCGCAGCCACCGACCTCGACGCGCAGACTGCCACGCTCGACGCCGACCGCCCGAACCGGCTGTAACCACCGGATCAACGAATCGCTCCCGCATTGGACCTCATGCTTTCTTTCTGCTCTATGCCTCTTCCCAGCCTGGCTCTCCGCGCGTTCCCGCTGTGCCTCGCCCTGCTTCTCCTGAGCACGGTGCTTGCCGTGGCGCAACCCGCAGCGTCCGATGCCGCACCTACGCTCCAGCGCGGCGAGCGCGTCGTGCTCGTGGCGTCGCCGCGGTTTACCAACGACAACCTCGGTCACGCCTACGAACAGGATCTCGACGGCCTGCGCAGCAGCTCCGTGGT
>CAZBTM010000186.1:3860-5953 GCA_964494425.1 uncultured Rhodothermales bacterium
GGCGCCACGCGCACGTGGCTGCGCAAGCAGGACGATGCGTTTCGCCTGAACGTGGAAGGGACGGCGAAGGGGATGCTCAACGATCCGGTACCCGTTGGTGACCGGCGGTCGGTGCAGCTCGTGGTGTACAAGATCGACTCCATCGCGGCCCTGCCTGCATCCACCGCGCTGCCCGCGGAAGAAACGCTGGGAGCCGAGGACGCCCTTCTGCTGACGGAGGTGCACTACGGCTGGTCGTTTACCGTCGTCATCGTGGGCACCACGCGCACGCTCACCAACGGCGTGTACGACGAGTTGCAGCGCCGCGTGGAGGCCGGCGAGCCCATCGAGCCGGTGTTGCGCGCCCACGACCTGGGGGCAGTCACCTCGTCGCGGGGCTTGGGCTTCGGGGTCCGGACGCCGGTGCCGGATCGCCTCCCGCTCTCTTGGGACGACCTCCAGCAACGTTACACCCTGGCTGAGCCGCAGCCGGTGCTCGCCGAATACACGCTGCTGCGCCCTCTCCGCCCCGAGCCGATTCCGTTTCAGGATTGATCCAGACGCTCGCCTTCCACTCGCTACTCGTGACGCTCACCCCCCATCCCGATGCTCAAGACAGATCTGATTCTCGCCCTTCGCAGCCTGCGCCGCCGGGCGCGGTACGCCTTCACCAACGGCCTCGGCCTCACGCTGGGCCTGGCGTGCGCGCTGCTCGTGGCGCTCTACCTCGGCCACGAGCTCCGCTTCGACGCGTTTCATCCCGACGCCGAGCGTGTCCACCGTCTCTACAAAGAAATCGAAGGCCGCACCGACCGGTACGCCCTTGAGAACCCATTTCTGGGTGGTGAACTGGAAGGAGGCGTCGCATCCATAACGGCCCACACGGCGCTCAGCCCCAATTTCCGTCCGGTCTTCGTGGAGGTGGGCGACCGGCGCTTTCAACAAGACCGCAAGACCGTCTTTTCCCTGAAAGCCGGCGACGCCTTCTTTGACGTGTTCGGCGGGTTCGAGATGCTGCAGGGCGACCCGGCGTCGGCGCTCACGCAGCCCGACCGCGCGATCCTGACAGACGTGACGGCACAGCGGTACTTCGGCACCGACTACGGCACCCTCCTGGGCGAAACGCTGCGCGTCGGCGACGCCACCCTTACCGTATCGGGCGTGGTGCGCGTACCCACCCGCTCGCATCTCCAATTCGACATCCTGCAGAGCTATGCCGAGCACGCCGGGAGCAATGCCACGCACTACACCTACCTCAAGCTCACGCCGGGCACGAGCCCCGATGCCGTCCGCCCGCAGATCGACGCGACGTATGCTGCGGTCTACGGCCAGCTGGAACGCGGCTTCCCGCCGGAGCGCGTGTCGTACGGCCTCGAACGGCTGACGGACATCCACCTGCACACGACCGTCAGCCGTCCCATCACGACGCCGACCGACGTGCGCTACCTGTGGGCGTTCGGCCTGCTGGGCGTGATTGTGCTGCTGGTGGCGGGCGTCAACTACACGAACCTCGCCGTGGTGATGAGCGCCGACCGCAGCGCGGAGGTGGGTGCGCGCAAGGCCCTCGGCGCCCTCCCGCAGCAGATCACGAAGCAGCTGTTGGTGGAATCGGGGCTGCTGGCCCTGCTGTGCGCCCCAGTCGCGCTGGGCGTCGTCGCCACGCTCCGCCCCGCGTTCAACGGGCTCATGGGCACGCAGGTGGCGAACCCGCTCGTCACGCCGTGGGCGTGGGCCGCTGTCCTCGGGCTGGCGCTTCTCGTGGGTCTGGGCGCTGGGGGCTATCCCGCCTTCGTGATGGCGCGCAAGTCCACGCCCGACCTCTTCGACGGCTCGGCGTTCGGCCGGCAGCGCGGGGTCAGCGTGCGCCACGGTCTCATCGCTGTGCAGTTCGGCGTCCTGATCGCGCTCGTCAGCGGCGCGGTGCTCGTCAACCAGCAGCTCCGCTTCATCCAGACGAAGGACCTGGGCTTCGAGCGCGAGCACGTCCTGCAGATCACGAACGGCAATGCGCTGGCTGAGCAGGATGAGGATGGCAACTGGATGGCGCCGAAGTATACACAGCTGCGGCAGCGCCTGCTGCAACGGAGCGACGTGCAGGGCGTCTCGACGCTTAC
>CAZBTM010000187.1:0-5936 GCA_964494425.1 uncultured Rhodothermales bacterium
GTACTGCCGAGTTGTACGCCCAGCGTGATGACATCAAACCCTTCGTGCGCGCCTACTTCAACACCATCCCGTCGCTGCTCAACACCACGCGGCGCATGCTCGAACGCGAGCCCGACGCTAACCGCCAGGGCACCGTTACCAACAGTATCATCCACGAACCCGTGTATATTGGGCCGGATGCGGAAGTCAAAAACGCCGTCGTGGGGCCCAACGTCTCCATCGAACAGGGCGCAAGGGTCGAAGGTGCTGTGATGCGCGACAGCATCGTGTTTGCCGAGGGCACGGTATCCAACGCCGTTCTCAAGGATACGCTCGTGGGCCAGCATGCTACGGTGGATCCGGGGGCTACGGTGCTCAACGTAGGCGATCACAGCTACGTAGGCCCGCGGTCATAGCGCTGTTCGATACGTTTCGTGATGCTGGATCGCTGCACTACTGCTGTGTCACGCCTCAATCTTGGGGCAGTAACGTACCTCTCTCGTACGCTGTCATCTTGATCGGAGTCGAAAGATCTCCTCCAAGGTTGGCAAGATCCCTTGTCCCGCCGTATCTGCCAAACGCTAAGGAGATGGTTCGACGTGCTTCGCTTGCTCACCATGACAGGCTTCGTTGGAGAATGGCTTCAGGACAACCATCAAAATGAGGGTTGACACAGCACTACGCGCATCATGAACCTGTAAATTAGCGGTCCAACCGGGCGCGGCATGGAGCCTGCCCCGCCTCCTCTCGTTGAGCACACGCGGTCGATGCCAGAACGCTCTGCGCATCGACCGTCGCTCGTTTGTGCCATGCTGACACGCTGTGTAGGATGCATACGTATCCCGATTCCATCGAAGACAAACTCGGCTTCACCTTGGTGCGCCGTCGCCTGGGGCAGCTCGTAAAGGGGCCGCTGGGCGAAGAGCGCCTTGAGGGCATGCGTCCGGCCCGCTCGCGCGACTGGCTCGAATCGGAGCTGCAGCGCGTGCATGAAGCCCAAGAGGCGCTGCGCTACGACCGCGGCATCCCGCTGCAGCATGTGCACGACGTGCGCGGGGTGCTGCGCAACGCCCGTCCTGAAGACGCGTACGTGTCTGCCGATGCGCTACACGCAGTCCGCCAGATCTTGGTGACAGGCCAGCGCCTATCGCGCTACTTTGCGGATCGCAGGCACGACTACCCGTCGCTGCAGCGCAGCACGCGCCGCATCGAGCCGCTCAGCGATCTGGAGGCCCACCTCGGCGCCATCATCGACGACGACGGCTCGATCCGCGACGACGCCTCCGACGCGCTGCAACGCATCCGTCGCCAGATTCGGGAGCGGCAGAGCGCGCTACGCACCACGCTGAACCGTGAGCTGCGCAAGGCTGTGAGCAAGGGCTATGCGACCGAAGACCAGCCTACGCTGCGCGCCGGGCGCATGGTCATTCCCATTCGGGCCGAAGCAAAGCGCAAGGTGGATGGTTTCATCCACGACACCTCGGCCACGGGGCAGACGGTGTACATTGAGCCGGCGGCGTGCCTCCAACTGAACAACGAGGTGAGCGAGCTAAAGGCTGATGAGCGGAACGAGGTTGAGCGCATTTTGCGTGCGGCCACATCGCGCGTGCGGCAGCACATCGCATCCATTGAAACCAATTTGGAGGTGCTTGGGCAGTTCGACCTGCTGCGACGAGGGCCACGTGAAGCTTGAAGATGCCCGCAATGCCGCGCTGGTGCTGCATCGGCTTCATGGCGACTCGCCCGACTCGGATGAGCCGGTGGTACCGCTTTCGCTGGAGCTGGGGCGCAACTTTACGACGCTCGTGATTACCGGGCCGAACGCGGGCGGCAAGACGGTGGCGATGAAAACGGTGGGCCTCTGCTCGCTCATGACCGCGTACGGGCTGCCTATTCCCGCCGCGCCGCACAGCACGGTACCGCTCTGGTCGAAAATTATCGTCGATATTGGCGACGAGCAGTCGATCGAAGACGACCTCTCTACGTTTAGCTCGCATGTCGCCAACCTGCGCCACATGATGCGGCAGGCCACCCCCAACACGCTGGTGCTGATTGATGAGGCGGGCACCGGCACCGATCCCGAGGCCGGCGGTGCGCTCGCGCAGGCGCTGCTGGAGCGCCTCACCAAGACCGGTGTGCGCACCATGGCCACCACGCACCACGGCGCGCTAAAGGCATATGCCTACGAAGCCGACGGCGTCGAGAACGGGTCGATGGTGTTCGACCAGGAGACGCTGGCGCCCACGTATCAGTATCAGCAGGGCGTGCCGGGATCGTCGTATGCATTTGAGATTGCGGAGCGCATGGGGCTGGATACGGGGCTGCTCGACCGGGCGCGCACCTTGGCGGGCGAGCAGATGTCGGCGCTGGAGGACCTGGTGAAGACATTCGAGACGCGTACGCAGAAGCTGGAAAAGCAGGTGCGTGAGGCTGAAGAAGCCAAGCGGCGGGCGGAGTCGGAGCGCGAGCGGATGCAGCAAAAGCGCACCTCGATCGAGAAAGAGCGCGAGGAGTACCGGCAGCAGGCGCTGGAAGAGGCGGAACGCATCGTGAACGAGGCGAATGCGCGTGTAGAGCGCACCATTCGCGAGATCAAAGAGGCGGAGGCCGAGCTTGAACCTACCCGGGGCATACACGATCTCTACATAGTTTTCCGCAGCGAAGAGAAAGCGGATGATGTGCTGGTGACCGTCGTCAACTGGCTTGAATTCAAAAGTAAAAACGCAATATAAATGAGCATCAAAAAAATTCTGAAGATTACCGGCATTACCGTGCTGGTGCTGGTAGTCGGATTTGTAGGCTTTGGGGCATTTATCTACTACAAAGCCAAGCATGGTATTAATTTCTACGAAAGCGAAGCGCCTGAACTCCCGGCTGGCCTGGGCGAAAACGCCGTACTGATCTTCTCTAAAACCAATGGATTTCGCCATGGTGCAGCCATTGAAGCCTCACTACCCGCTTATCAGAAAATGGCCGAGGAAAACGGCTGGGACCTTTTAATCACTGACAATGGGGCCACTTTCAATCCGGACTATCTTTCAAAATTTAAGGCAGTAGTCTGGAACAACGTGAGCGGGCAGGTACTGACTGAGGAGCAGCGGCAGGCTTTTCGGACATACATAGAAAATGGTGGCGGATTTGTAGGCGTACATGCCGCGGGCGATGCCTCCCATCACTGGGAATGGTACGAACAGGAAGTGATCGGTGCCAACTTCTCCCACCACCCGCTCAACCCACAGATCCAGCCCTCCAGCCTCTACCTGGAGTTGGATAGTGCCCATGCCCTCCTTGCTGAGAATCTGCCGCAGGAATGGCAGCGGGCCGATGAGTGGTATATGTTTTACAACAACCCCAGGGACAAAGACTTTACGGTTCTTTACACCCTGGACGAGGCCAATATTGTCACCAGTGGTAACCTGTCTTTCCTGATCAAAGACAAAGACTGGGGCATGGGTGAGGATCACCCCATCGCCTGGTACAAGGAAAAGGGGAACAGCCGAGTATTTTACTCAGCCATGGGCCATACCGGCGAATCTTTTGAAGAAGCCGAACATCTGCAGATGCTGGAAAATGCCATCCGCTGGGCAGGAAGGCTCCCCTGAACTAAGCTCTGACATCATCCAACAGCAGCGGATCCAGTGGGTTTTCCGGGTCGTGTCTGATAACCGAGAGCGACCCGGAAGGCTCCAGTACTACGGCCCGTATTTGCGTATAAGTGGTAATATTCTGGCCTCTTAGTTTGGATCTTACCTCCTGGTGGGTGATTCTTACCCTCTTCATATTTTTCTCCAGATACTTCCCGTGCTCCATCAGTAGGATAGGCTGGTTGTCAATATAGCGGTTGACAAAATCCCAGTGACGGCGGGCGTAGGCTACCAGCATCTGTAGTGCGTAAAGTGATACAATGCTTACGGTGCCTTCCAGGATGGAAATGTTTTTATTAATCACGGTAGTTGCCAGCAGAGCACCGATAGAAAGGGTAATGATGAAATCAAAACCGGAAGCCTTGGTAAAGCTCCGGATACCGGCAACTTTGCTGGAGACTAAGGTGACAAGGTAAAAAATCGCTGCCGTGATCACGACTTCCAGCAGTACGATCGGGTGGTCAGAAATCCAGTTAGGCATGATAGTAAAGTTTTGAAAAATCTAAATCCAGTTCATTTTCGTTATCCCCTACGCGCAGATCATCCCACTGCCATCCATCACTCTGCAGGTTTACGTGCCAGAGTTTTCTCCTTTCCTCGAGCCGGCTGTACAAATCTTTGAGCTCACCCTGTTCCTTATTCACCATTTCAAGACCACTCTCCCGGCTGATTTCTTCCAGCCTGGGCAAAGGCGGTGCCTCAGTATCGGTTCCCATGTAGCGGATGGTATCCAGGTAGGAAGAAAGTGCACGTCGCGTTATATAAAGGTCCAGAAAACTGGGTCGCATATGCTCCGGAATATGCAGCATGAAAATATTCAGTGCTTCATCCAGGGCGGTTAGCTTGAGGACGATATTTTCGTCCGGATTGATATTGTGCATGTGGTGCAACACGGGATAGGTAAGGTGATTTTGAGCATAGGTAAATATCAAAGATGATATACTGTTCAGGTGGCTGCTGATGCTGCTGAAGTCCTTGCCATCAAAACTGTTGATCACGATCTGCTCCGGACTTCCTCCCAGGCTCTCAATCTGCCTACCCAGGCTGCGTTTCTGACCGGCATTGGAAACAACCGGCACCAGGAAGGTAATAGACATGGTGGTAGTGATCAGCCCGATAAAAGCGGCCAGGGAGGTTAGCACCCTCCATCCGTCACTTCCCGCTACAAAATCGCCAATGCCCAGTGTAGAGAGCGCATAACCAGTGTAATAAACCTTTTCCCAGATGTCGGCCGGTAGCTTGTCCTGCCCGTTCAGGACAGAGTATTGATCACTGATAAACAGCAGCGCTACACCCAGCCAGAGCAGCAGTATCCAGACGAACAGAACCATCAGAATGATACTAAGGCCGGCATATTTGAGAACCGGACTTCGTCCGTTTTTTCCAGCTATAGCAAACAATATCTGAAAAGTAACATGGTTGACAAATGCGGTAAGCGGGCCCTGACCTGAAGGGAGAAAGGTAGTCAGAACAAAATCATAAAGGCTAAACGCAATGAAAAATATGCCCAGCCCGGCAATGATGAAGTCTAGCATGTTTGTTTAGATAAAAGTCAAAAAAATTAGGTGACTTGAACAACCTTTTTAATGATGAAAAAATCAGTTGTCAGTCATAAAAAAAATGAACATCCCAATTGTTCTGATATCCTGGCTAAAACTGTTTTAAACAGGGAAGCGATGTACTGTGGGAGAAGATGACGCGAATAAATATGCTATAAGGTCAGTTTTTACTTTTTTGTGTGAATTTACTCAACTTTTGGTAGTCTTTGAAATGAAAGAATAAGCAAGCTGGGTTCGCATATAGATACTAATGGTATTCCTGACATAAAATACTTAACTTGGAATGAACGCCACAGATGCTAACGAAAGATTTCACGACAATTTTCTGAAAATCAGAAACGTGCATTTTACCAAAATTGACTTACAGCCACAATGATAGCCCACCAAGTAATTGCCCAAAATAAACAATCCATCCTGGATCGGTGGATACAAAAAGTAAAAGCCAAAATTCCTGAAGCTCGTAAACACGAGGTGCCAATTATTAAAAATAATGTACCCGATTTACTGGATGCCCTGGTAGACGCCCTAAAGTCAGATGATGCTCGTAATGTAGTCTACCGTAGTGAGACGCACGGTAAGGAGCGTGCCCATGAAACAGATTATTCTCTCATCCAGGTGCTTAAAGAATATCGCCTGCTCAAAGAGGTGATCTTTACTGTACTGGACGAGCATGGAGATGATATTGAGCTTCGGGAGCGTGATGGTATTATGTATGCTATTGACCAGGCGATGGAACAGGCGACCAGTGTCTTTT
>CAZBTM010000188.1:0-5907 GCA_964494425.1 uncultured Rhodothermales bacterium
CTGACCCACGAGACCCAATGGCCGCTCGAGACCGGCCATGTGGACAAGCTGGTTCTGCTGCACGGGCTGGAGACGTCCGAACGTCCCTCCGACCTGCTGGAAGAGTGCTGGCGTGTCCTCGGTCCCGGCGGGCGGGCCCTTTTCATCGTGCCGAACCGAGCAGGCCTCTGGGCGCGGCGCTTTTTCGTAGACCGCGTGCGCTACATTTCCTCGCGCTCCGATCATCTGATTCTCGCGCTGCTGGTGGCCATCGGGTCGTCCGGACTAATGATGCGCTTTGTGCTGCATACCGACATTATTCGGGTTAAAGAATTTTTTGCCGGGCTCTACAACTTGCAGGTTGTGACCCTGCCGGCCGATCCCGTGTTGCTGCTGCATCTGCTGCTGGTCGCGCTGCTGATGATTATCTTCCCGTACAGCAAGCTCTTGCATGCGCCCGGATTGTTCTTCAGCCCGACGCGCAATCAGGTCGATAATCCCCGCGAGCGGCGACATATCGCGCCTTGGGCGAAACGGCTCGAGCAAGAATAAAGAGGCGGCAGAGACGGCATCGCATCAATGGCAATTGGGCTGATTCTGTTTTCGGTGGCCGCATTTCTGGCGTGGGAGAGCAAAAAACTGCTTGTAGGGGAGGCCGCACACCCTGATGTGCAAGCAAGCGTGCGCGCCATTGCTAACGAACAGTCGGGCGTAGCCGGGTTGGGCCGCGTCCTTACGCTGCACATGGGCCCGTACAACCTGGTGCTGAATATGGAGGTCAACTTTGAAGCAGACCGTACCACGGCCGATATTTCTCGTACTATCGATGCGCTTGAGGATGCGGTGCGCACCGCCCACCCCGAAATCAAATACATCTTTGTAGAAGCTGGGTCGCTCGCGGGGAAGCGTCGGGGGACTAACGCATCGTCAGAGCAAAATGCATAAGGGCGAGTCAACCATGCGCGCCCTCATTCGTATTACTCCTCACTACGCTGTGCGATAATAGCTGCTGTTATGGAGTCCAAGATATCCGATGCCCCCAACCCGGGTGCCCTGCTCAATCATATTGCTGAAACGCACTGGCAGACGATAGCACGGCAAGGGTGGCGGCAGTACCAGCAGCGCGGACGAGGAGCAGTCGTCTTTCCCACGCCGCAGTCGGGGGATGCCGAGGACGGTGGCACAGCCCCATTGCGCTATCTCACCTTTCAGGGCACAGACGACGAGATCAGAGCCAGCGCAATGAAGATGCTCCATCACCTCACCACCACGTACGACCCTACGCGCGAGGTCGTCCTCGCCCTGATCCTCCCCGACGATCGTACAGTGTTCGACGTGTATGCGCGCTCGCCCGCCCCGAAAACCCTGTCCGACGATACGTGACAGGCGATGCGCCTACACAGAACGATCGCCCCGTTGCTATGCCCCTTCTGCTTTCGTGTGCCTAATGCTCATGTTATCCTCCACCGACTCGGAGTCCCCCCAATCCCCAACAACCTGGACGCGCATCGGTAAGGCCGTGCGTTTGTACTGGCACTGGCCGGTGCTCGTAGGCGTGGTGCTCTACATTGTATTCCGATTCTGGCCACCGACCATCGACCTGGAACCGCCCGGCAATGCTGCGCCGACCTTCGCGCACGAGACCATTGATGGCGCCATGTTTCGCACGGCCGACCATGCCGGACAGGTGATGGTCGTAAATGTATGGGCCACCTGGTGCCCGCCGTGCCGCGTAGAACTGCCCGGTTTTGTAGAACTGCAGAACGAGTGGGGCAGCGAGGTGCAATTCGTAGGACTGGCCACCGACCAGCAAGGGGCGCGTGTGGTGAAGCCGTTTGCTGAGGAGCAGGGGCTCAACTATCCGCAGATTGCCTCTGGGCCCCTGGCGTACCAGCACTTTCCGGGCGAAGCCGTCCCGCGCACCTACGTAATCGACACCAATGGCGACATCCGATACAAACACGTCGGCTTCATGCCGAAGTCGACGCTGAATCGTGTGCTGCGTGCTTTAACGTGATGCAGCCGAGTGGCTCGCAGGGGCCCGAATGTGCAGGCAGAGTGGGGGCTACGCCTCTTCTGGATCCAGCTCTTTTTCAGGGCGCACGTCCCACATGAGCATCATCTCAATGTCGGCGTACTCTTCCTCGCCCTGCGCGTCGATAAAGCGGTAGTCGCCGTACGTGGTGCGCTGAAATGGCGGTACGCGGTGCCAGGTGGCCTCCTCCCCATCCACAAAGTGCTCCGGATACGGGTTGTCGATCGTGTACGATGGGTGATACGAGTGGTACGTCTTCTCGGCTTCGTAAATCGCAGCGCGCCGGGCGCCTGCCTTGGTCATACTCTCGCCCTTCACGGTGAACGGCGAGATCGATATGGTGGCGACGACGTAGCCGTCATCTTTCTCGTGATACGACGGGCGCATCACTTTGAAGTCGGATGGTTCTGGATATGCGCTGTGCTGTTCTGCGGCCATATCAGGAGCGGGTTGTTGCAAAAGAGTTAGCGTATTCCCAACGAGCCGCGTAACGCATAGATTCCTCCCCCCTTACATCCCGTTGCTGCCTTAATGCGTATTTTGCTCGTGACATGTATGTCCCGTTCCAGGTCGGCTGAGCACCGTCTACGCACGCTAATCGAATGATGTATGCACAGAGTGTATGCAAACACGTACCAAAAGCGCATATCCACATGCTGATATGACGTACTTTCTTTCGCCCTGGTGCTTCTACGTTAGCAAAAGAATGATCGTGATACGCCGCTCTGCGTAGGTTTTGTGAAATTGGCGGTCGTCGCTCGAAAGGGAAACCTGTAGCTGCATCGCGCGTCGACCGGACACACTGAACCCACGATATTTCTGATGCGCGTGCGGCGTCCCGCATCCGCTTGTGGCTTCGCCAACAGACACCATGACCTGCTATGTTTTACGAAGAAGATACCCTCTACGACGCGACCGACGACATCATGCGGCGGTTCGACGACCCGTTTGCGTACTCCGCCCTCGACGATGAACTCCTCGATGATGGCTACTACGATGAGGACGACCTGATCGATGACCTGGAGGATGATTTCGACGACTTCAACGATGAAGACGACGATTACCTCTACGATGATGACTATTACGAGGACTTCGACGGTGCGTTTTAACACACGTTGACCACGCTCACCTCTTCAGCCGAAAGCGGTCCGCCTGCTACTATGCAGTGCGGACCGCTTCTTTTTTAGCCCTGTTGTTTCCTCTACTGTAGCACATTTAATGTGTCCGCGCGCTTTCAGGCAATGCTTACCGCACAACCGTAACACGCTGCGTTTTTTGCACATGCTCGCCCCGCAGCCGCACGATGTAGAGTCCGCTGGCCAAGCCGCGACCGGGCCATTGGAGCGTCTGCTGCTCATGGGCATCCACCGGCCCTTCGTGCAAGGTGCGCACGCGCTGACCAAGCATGTTGTACACCTCAACCCGTACGTGCTGCGCTGTATCCACCGCAAACTGGACCGTAGCCTCCGATCGCACGGGCACCGGATACACCTGTACCTGTGCTGCATCGTGTAACTGCACGGTGACCTCCGTTGGCTCGGTACGGGTCGCCGTGCCATCGGTATCTTGCTGCGCCAGGCGGAAGCGATGCGTGCCCGGAGCCAACGCGTTGGTCTGGAACGTGTAGGACTGGGGCGTATCGGTGGTGCCGTGGCCGTCTACGAATCCCAGTGCTGTAAATGCGCCTGCCTGCGGCCCTTGATGCTGCACTTCGAATCCCGCATTATTGGTTTCGGATTGGGTGCTCCACTGCACGGTAGCCGTCTCCCCCGACGTCTGGACTGCGAAGTCGGTTAGCTCTACGGGAAGTGGCTCGCTATCAGGCTCGATGCGAAGCCGGAACCGCGGACCCGCGCCCGATTCTGCATGCGCCGTAGGCTCGCTAAGCGACGGTGCCACGGCATCCAGCGCAATAGCCTCGGGAAGAACAAGGCCCGAACGGGTCGAGGCGGTTTCTTGGGCCGTAGACTGAAGCAGCGCATCTGCCGTGTACACGTTGTCGGCTTGTAGGTCAACCTCGGTGTCGGTGGCGGTGTCGAGCAGTGTCACCGACCAGGAATCGGGGAATCCGTCGAGTACGGGCCAGCGGATCTGCACCGTTTCGATGGCGGCGGCGTTGGCGTGATCGACCACAAGCGGAATCGAAACCGGATCGACGATGTCGTTGGGCAGCGAGTAGCGCGCCTGACGCGTAGGCTGTCCGTTACGCGTGCCCTGAGCGGCCAGCGTGACGTACGTGCCGGTCATCGGCGTCAGTTTCTGCGCGCTGTGTACGTCGTAGCCGGTGGTGGCGTCGGGATGCAGCACCACTTCGAGCGCTTCATCGGACGTCTGCAGGCGGCCTTCGGCGTCGCGTCCGTCAATGGCAAGCGCAATGCGTGCCTGCGCGCTGGGCGGCTGAGCCAGCGGTTGCTGCGGTTCGATGCGGCGTCCGTCGGCGGTAAACGTTAAGGTGGATGCCGAGCTGCTCATCCCCTCCACAAAGAATCCCTGCCACGGCGCCACCCTATCGCGTCCGGGCGTGCCCTGAGTGCGCGGGGTGTACGAGCCTGTACCGCCATTGGCACTCGGATCCCACACCTGCACGGTGGTGCTAAAGCCTTGCGCTTCCAGATCCAGCGCGCCCAGGTCGAACGTGTATGGATACGGGTTGCCGAGCAGGTGGAACTCGGTGCCCTCGAAGGTGCCGCCGTCGTCTACGTTGACGCTCACATCGGTGTCGGGCGCGAGACCTTCCGCATCCAGCGCAAAGGGAAACGGACTGTAGGCGCTCACGGGCGCGGAGGTCTCCCACATGTACCAGATGAATCCTTTGCCTTCAGGCAGCGCCTCGCTCCTCGAGGCTGCAGGTGTCCACCCGGTCGATTGCCACGTGTACAGGTTGGCGTCTCCGCCCAGTGGAAGATCAGACACGCCCTGCACCATGTTCTGGTCAGCCAAATCGGCTACGGTCAGGTCCTGCACCGGTGGGGCCAGCATGCGCCAGCCCGAGTTGCCTGCAATGGTTGCGGTGGGCTGAAGCTGCTGCTCCGGGCCGTTCTGTCCGGGACTGCCCAGGTCGGTGCGATCGGGGTTGCTGCGGGCAAAGAGAAACCCCTTCTCGCGCCGATCCGCCACGGTCCAGCGGGCGGCGTCGTTGTTCTGCGCCGTACCCGTGAACACATTCGATTTGCCTGCGTCAACATTCAAATTACCGCTTCCATAATCGACCGCAGTAATCGACATACTGGTGTTGTCGATTACCTCAATGGTTCCGCCGCCATTGGTGAGGCCGAGGGGGGCCTCGGTGTCACAGCGCACGCCGCCGTTTTGTGATGCATCGGTGGTGCTACAGAGCACCGCGAAGCCGCGTGCGGGAATGGTGACTGCGCCAATATCATTGGGCGTGGTCCCCGGCGTATCAATCTGCCATCCCGTTAAATCAATGTCGCTATCGGTGGTGTTGTAGAGTTCGACCCACTCGCCGTCACTGTCGTTTACGCTGGGCGCAGCCATGAACTCGGTGACGAGGATGTCGGGCGCATCCGGATCGAGCAGGGTGAGGGTGAGCGTGGAAGTGCTTACGTCAACGTCAGGAGACGTCAGCGTGAAGGTGGCGGTGCCTTCGCCGGTGACGATCGCTGGATCCGAAAGGTCGAGCATGGCTACGGTTTCGCGAGTCGGATTCGCAGCGTTTGCAGCTATAGTGACGGTTTCTGATCCTGAACTCGGAAAGCCAATGTCGCCTGCAGAGACCGTACTGTTCGTATCGTCAAACTCGACTTCGAGATCGGTGCTGGTGCTGGGCGGAAGCCAGGGCGCGCAGGGCGTTTCTCGGCGGCCTCGCGGGCGCCTTCGCACTGTGCGCGGTTCCGGCCTGCAAGAAGGATGACTCCGGCTCGACCGGCGCCCCG
>CAZBTM010000189.1:0-4354 GCA_964494425.1 uncultured Rhodothermales bacterium
TACTCGGGACGGATGGTGAGCTTGTCGGTTACCTCGAAATCAACCGACGCATGCGCCTGATGCTGCTGCAGGTTGGCATTGGGCCGCCAGCCGTCGGAGCGCTTGTACTGGTAGTAGCCGTAGTACTGCGCGGGTCCGGCCGTGCCGCCTACGCTGTTAAATGAGTTGAGCAGCCCAAAGGAGCCCGCCGATTGCGTCGTGGCGAGTTGCGCTGGTTCGTCTTCAGGACCGTTCTTGAAGACAAAATTGACGAGTCCGCCAAACTGCGTGCCGTACTGCAGCGAGGAGGCCCCGCGCACAATCTCAACGCGCTCCAGGGCCTGTGGAGGCGGCGTGTAGTAGCTTTCTGGATAGCCCAGCGCATCGGCGGCAATGTCGTAGCCGTTCTGGCGCGTATTGAAGTTGGAGTTGCGATTCGGACTGAGTCCGCGCCCGCCCAGGCCCAGCTGTACGCCTGCGGCATCGCTCTGCCAGATGTTGAGGCCCGCTACTTTGCTGTAGATCTGCCGACTGTTGCCCGTGGCCAGGTTCGCTGCCATCTCATCCACAAGCACCACTTCGTTCTTCTTGGCCTCGTAGATGGCCGCGCCCTCGGTATCTACGGCGCGGAGCCGCGTCATCCCAAACGCATCACTGCTTTCGTCGCGGACAGTCACCTCGTCAAGCTCGTCTTCCAGAATGGTGAGCGTGAAGTCGACTCGCTCATCCTCGTCTGTGACGGCAACCTGCTGGGTGGCCAGTTGCTTGCCAGCGAAGAACGCACGCACGACGTAGCGGCCCGCTTCGAGGCCTTCAATCGCGTAGCGGCCATTCGAGCCGGTCGTCTGGGTGCGGGCATCCGTTACGGTGAAGAGGCTGTCGGCGGCCGGTCCTGTTTCTGCCGCATCTGCCGCAAAGACGATCGCCCCAGGCACGGGCGCTCCGGATTCATCGGTTACAGTGCCCGAAATCGAGAAGGATTGCGCCACAACCGGGGACTGCAGCATTCCCAGCATACAAGCCAGAACGACGACGAGGGTGCAGCGAATTGGGGGGATCATTCGAGGAGCGGACAATGCAAAAGTACTACAAATGAGACATACGGGAGCGGATCAACGTGCAGGGATGCCCCCGATCAGGCATAGCGCGTCACGTCGTCAACGTCCCCCGATCCAGCGCTGATCGTTGCCGGGGAAGGGGCGGAGCCAGTCTTTGTGGTGGAAGCCGGGCTCGATCTCGGTTAGATCCACATCGGGGTCTACCAACAGTGTGCCCCGGCGGCCATTGAGGGTAACGTGCGCCTCAACGGTGATCTCGACGTCGCCAAGGCCCTGCTCCTGGTAGGTGTCTTCGAGGTAATGCGCAAACTGCAAGATCATGTCGGGCTGGGTGGACATCATCTTCTCCTGGTTGGGCGTCAGATGCTCCCAGTTGCCTACCTGCCACTGGCGTCCGGTGTCTGGGTCGTGTACGTGGAAGACCGCATGGCCGGTTTTCTCCATCAGCATCACCCGCCATGAGAAGCGGTAGCCTTGCTCGGTCCAGAAGAGATTGCCCGGATACGCCATAAAGCGCAGCGGCACGAGAACCTGCAATAGGAAGTACACGCCCAGCATCCCGCCCAGCGCCCACGAGGCCGGTTTTGAGAACCGATAGCGCGTGAGCCCGCCCGATGATCCGATCCCTGCCATTTCGCGCGGGGCCGACCGGGTGATCCAGCGCCAAGTCTGCTTCGCCCCGCGGATGACCGTGTTGTGGAAGGACGGCGAGAAGTAGATCAGCGTGCTCAAGATCATGATGTAGGGAAACATCCCGATCTGAAAGAGCAGCGCTGTCGCCAGGTGGAAGCCGATCACCGCCACATAAGCCAGCGGACGCGTGCGCTTCCACAGCAGAAAGCCCACGATGGTCAGATCGTAGAGGGCCCCGCCCCAGCTAAACAGATACGCTGTTTCCGGCATCTCCAAGAGCGGCCCGATGACCGGCCAGTGCCCGTGCGCCGGGAGCCAGAGCCGGAGCGGCATGGCGTCCAAAAGCCAGTCGGGATGCAGCTTCGCAAGACCGGCGTAGACGTATACCAGACCCAGCTGCAGCTTGAAGATGTTCACCGTCCACGCCGGTACCAGATCGGCACGCACGCTGGCGTCGCGCCATGCATCGAGCGAGAAGCGGCGGTTTGCCGGGACCCAGATCAGCAGGAAGCTGATGATGCTGACGAAGTAGTAGTGGTTCAGGTAGTTCGTCTTGTCGATCAGTTCCACGTACGTGAACGACAAGAAAAACAGCACCGCCGCAATCCGGTAGCGCCACCCCAGCATCAGTGCGAGCGCGGAGAGGCCGATGATGGCGAAGAGCGCGTACATCCCCGTAGCGCCCAGCGGCTGCACCCACTCAAAGCCGTAGAACGTGAAGTAATACGACGGCTGCACGTACAGCTCGTGGATCCACCCGTTGGCGGCGAACCGGACGATGCTCACGGCCATGATGAAGCCGAAGAGCGCCCGAAACACCGCCAGTGGGGCAACGGAGGTGGAGCCAGTGACGTATTTCTTCCACATAGCGCGTTACGGCAAACAGCTTGAAGAAGGACCCAACGGGGCGCGCGATCAGTCGCCGTCGTTATCCTGGAAGGTGATGGTAATGCCCAACACAGACGTCATATCCGCCTTCATCAATGCGACCACGCTCTGCATCTCCTGAAAAGCCGTGAGCACCGGCTCGTTGTTCGTTTCGATCTGATTCGCCAGCGGATCATTCAGGTCCTGCAGGGCACTGATGGTTGCGTCGAGCGCACTCATGATGTCAGTGTCCAGTTCGCCTGCGCCACGCGCTTCCAGATTATCGTCGATGCCTGGGCCATCCTGGCCCTCCACGGTTTCGCCGAGATACAGACGCTTGAAAGCCTGCATGTTAGCAAGGGCCAGTTCGAGCGAGTAGCCGCTGTGGGCCGCCTCGGTAGAGGACGGGCGCGGCACACCTGCGCTTCGCACGCCGGCTGGAATACCGATCTTTCCGTCACGCAGGAAGCGCTCGTAATGCTTCACGTAGGCATTAATGAGCATGCCCAGCGAGCTGCCCACATCCGTTCCGGCGTTGGCTTCGCTTGTGAACATGCCGAGGTAGTCTTCTCCGTCAGGCGACCACTCGGTAACAACTTGGTCTACGTTCTCCTGAATGAAGTTGACATTTTCCAGCAGATACGTGCCGCGGCTTTCGGCATTCGCTTCGCTCGTGTACGCGGCCACGATCTCTGCATCGGTCGCACCTGTGTCATGCAGCAGGTAGCCAAGCGCCGGGAAACCGCCAGCGGCTTGGTCGCTGACGGAGCCGAACGTGTACTCGCCTGATGCAATGTTGCTGTCGACGAGTTCTGTATCGGTCGGATACGTGTTGAGCGCGCTACGCAACGTGAGCGACTCAGCCGGACCGAACTGGTAGAGGCTCGCAGCCTGCCAGGCCATCCGCGCGGCTTTGAGGTCGGCCCGTACATCCGCCAGGGTTTCTTGCGACGGGGTTGCTACAAATGCTTCTGCCGAGGCGTTCAAGTCGGCCACATCCGCTGCCAGGGTTTCGTAAGATGGCAGAATGATGTTGCTTCCGTAGTTCTGTAGCAGCGCCATGCGGTCGAAGTCCGACTCATCGTCTGAATCGGAGGACCCAACGCTGTCACACGCAGCCACGGTAACCATGGCTACGATAGCAGCCAGGGCAACGGAAAGCCAGCGCGCTCTTGAAAGTACGTCTGTCATAGGAAGAGTGGGGGTCAGAATGAGGCGTGTCACGGCCTGCATCGTAGCAGACAGCGACGCGCGATACTGCGGAATGGATCAGAGCGGCCATGGCGGC
This sequence comes from uncultured Rhodothermales bacterium, assembly GCA_964494425.1. Lineage (GTDB taxonomy): Bacteria > Bacteroidota > Rhodothermia > Rhodothermales > Salinibacteraceae > Longimonas. The sequence continues at coordinate 3,826 of CAZBTM010000189.1, forward strand.
AGAGCGAGGGGCACTCACCCTGCCACGCATAGCGCATCTCAGTTTTAGATAGCGTCCTGCACCGGCTCAAGCTCCGGATACGCCTCTACCAGTGTCGCCTTTGCTTCGTTCAGGCCAGCCGGCGTGACGTTCCAGAAGTTACCGTTCGCGCCAAACTGCTCGCCCTTGATGGCTTCGATCTCTTCAATCGTCAGGTTGCGATTCGGGCTGTACTTAATCGCGTTCACAAACGCCCAGGCCTCCGACAGCGCGTGGAACGCGTCGCCCGTCTCGCCTGCATCCAGCGCAGATTGCGTGCTGTTGATGTAGTGCACGGCGGTACCGGCGGTAATCAGCTCAAGCTCTTCGTAGAGGGCGTCGCGGGCTGCGTTCTTCGCCTCCGTGTTGCCGTTCACGATGGCCGTACGCCCGTTGATGAAGGCCTCCATCATGGCGTCGTTGGTGCCTTCCACTTGCTGGTCGACGGTGTTGGCGTAGTTGGCCCAGTAGCTCAGGCCGCCGTCGGTATCTTCCGACCAGCCCGACGCAA
>CAZBTM010000189.1:4364-4743 GCA_964494425.1 uncultured Rhodothermales bacterium
GTACCCAAAGGCTTCGTCCCAGTGGTGCTCCATCGCGGTGTAGTTCTCGCCTTCTTCCAGCTCATCGTTCTCGACGTTCGGGCCGATGCGGTCATCGGTCAGGTAGACATTGAAGATCTGGTGATAGAAGACTGCGCCCATCAGGCCCTTCTCGACGAGCTGCGTGAACTCACGGCCATTCTCATCCACGAGGATCGTGCTTCCACTTCCTCGTTCAAGGAGTCCAGCGGTGCCGTCGGTCGCCGTGATGCCCTGGGCTCCGTTCTCGCTGGCTGGGCGCACGCTTGCGGCGGGGCCTGTCCACGCGGTGCTCCCGGACCGGTCTGGCCAGTCACCGCTCAGTCTTTCGAAGGCTTGACACGAGCGCGGAACACGTCCG
>CAZBTM010000189.1:4753-5905 GCA_964494425.1 uncultured Rhodothermales bacterium
CTGGCTGCTGCGGCCTCGGCAAAGAAGCCTTCAAACAGGTCGGCGTCGCGATCGGGGGCGAAGGTCTTGTTGCGCAGTTGACGGTCCGAGGTAAAGGAGAAGTTGCCGCCGCCATCGCCGCCTTCGTTCGTGAACATAGCGAGCAAGACGTCTTCGGAGATTTCCTCTCCGGCATCCGCCTGGCCGAGGTACGACTTCATCTCGGCGACCATGTTGAGGCGATCCGTCTGACCCGAATAGGAGACAGAGGACTCGCCATCACGCATAAAGGTGTAGGTTTCGGGGGCTTCGATCGTCTCTTCCCCGTCGTCCATACCGACGCTGGAGTCGTCGCACCCGGTCAGGACAAAAGCGATGCAGAAAGCGAATAGACCCGCGAGCAGAGAAATGCGCCGCGGTAGAATCGTTGAGGACGTTGGCATGCTTGTACGTCAGTAGTGCAATAAAAAGCAGAGTTAGGGTGCCGTCCGAGGCGTGCGCCCCGGAAAGCACATCTCTAACGTAAGAGCTAATTTAGACTTTGTCTACACAAGAACAGGCGCTCTCAATGAATTGCTGTTTAACCTTCACTTGAGCAGTGTTTAGAGACCAGAGAGGGTATTTGGGCGAGACAGTGTGCCATAACTGCTGCTTGAAGCAGTACGGCGGCACACATAAGACGTTTGCGCAATGTTGTATCGTTCTAAACTACGTCTGCTGCTCAGTCCCGCACCACATCCAGTCGCGTTTCGTACGGATCCATGTCGTACGGTCCCATGGGTAGGGGGCCCATGCAATACATGCGGCCCCCATCGGTCGGTAGTATACAAACGTGTCACTGCATGCAAACCTACGCCGCCGCCTCATCGACCGACGCAGGCACGCTCCCCGCCATGGCGGTATGCAGCGCACCGGGGTCGAAGTGCGTCTGGATGGCATCGTTGACCTCCTCAAGCGTCACGGCCTGGATGCGCTCGGGGAATTCGTCCAGGTAGCTCACCGGAAAGCCGCGCTCGGCATTGGTCAGGAGCGACTGCGCGACGCGCTTGGTGGTGGCCAGCCCCACTTTGTAGGATCCGGTAATCGTGGTCTTTTTGGCGTCGAGTTCGTCTTCGGTAACGCCTCCCTCTACAAAGTCGCGCACCACCTGGCGCGTCGCATCGAGGCCTTGCT
>CAZBTM010000190.1:0-5896 GCA_964494425.1 uncultured Rhodothermales bacterium
GATAGCTCTTCTGATAAAAAACATTACCTCAGGCGAACGGCCCCCCGTTCGCCTCTGCCGGAGACGTCCGCGCTGGGGGCGCTCCCAGTCTCCGGCTACAGGCCCATTCCTTCTATCACTTAGCATTGAACCGCTACACATATTTCTATTCTCCACCTTCTATTTCGCTAACTTTCTCTCTGAAACGCATCGCCTTAGCATTCGGCAGACCCGCTACACCCAGCCCTTCTCCTTCGCCTCCTCATAGCCTTTAGCGCGCAGTTTGGAGGCGGGGTTGTCGAGCTGGCCATAGCCCCACTCGTTGAGGTGGCTGCGGTCGCCGTTGTAATCAGTGTGGCTCATGACGCGCACAGTCTCCAGCACATCGCATCCGGCAACGGTGCCAAGGTCAGCGGCCAGTTTCCAGGTCTCGGCCTTCGTCAGGTCCATTAGTGGGGTGTGGATCTGCAGGTCCGCGTCCATGGCCAGCGAGAGGCTCGTCTGCATCGCGCTGATAAAGGTGCGGCGGCAGTCGGGGTAGCCGGAGTAGTCGGTCTGGCACATTCCGCCTACAAGCTGCGTGATGCCCCGGTTGTACGCATAACTGGCCGCGGTGCTCAAAAAGAGCGCATTGCGTCCAGGCACGAAGCTGGCGGGCAGGTCCTCGTTCTGGGCGTGCGGCGCGTTGATGTCCTTCTCGTGCTCGGTCAGGGCCGAGCCTTCCAGCGCGCCGGTCAGGTCAATGCAGTCGTAGGAAACGCCGGCCTTTGTGGCAATCTTCCGGGCCTGCTCCACCTCCACCGCGTGTTTTTGTCCGTAGGTAAAGCCCAGGGCCTGCACCTGATCAAAGCGCTGGAGCGCCCAGAACAGGCAGGTGGTCGAGTCCTGACCTCCGGAGAAGAGCACGAGAGCGGCAGAATCGGTAGGCATAGCGGGTAGCGACGGGTTGATACATCAGCAAGGATGCGTATGCCGGGCGCTGGGTGCGGGTTCGGGCAGTGCGTCACGCTCATGAAAACTCGCCCAACGATGGCACTGGATCTTGCCTTAGGGCGGTGTGTTTGGTAGAGTATACCATGCGACTTTGCACACTGCATGCTGCGCCAACGGAGGGGTGGCAGAGCCTGGTTGAATGCACTGGTCTTGAAAACCAGCAGGCCCTCGCGGGTCTCGGGGGTTCGAATCCCTCCCCCTCCGCTTTTTCATATCTTGTCTGTCTTCCTGGCTGTGTAGTACTGCCAGAGCAACGTAAAGGAGCAAACGCAAGATGTGTAGGGATCACACACCTTCATGTCTGCTGATCAAGATCTCCTGTTCCAGTCCGCATCCGTAACGCGTAAGCAGGTCAGCAATCGCGTGCACCTCAGGTGGGGCGTCGTCTATCGATGCAAGAAGCGGGCGGTTATCTTGGTACAGCGCCCGCTTTCCATATCGCTGCAGCAACACGTCCAAGTCAGGAGGGGAATACAGCCGGGCACGGGCGCCACAGAAGTGCAACCCAGCAAGTACCGGCAGACACATTTGCACCGAAGCGGTGCGTTCTGTGCCGCTTGCCCCAGGCAAGATTTTTTACCAGGGGAGTGATCACGTAGCGTCTATGCACTGCCCCGTATCATATCATCCATTTGTCCTTCCCGCCTCGTCTTTGCGGCGGCGAACATACGCATCGATGCTATATGCACTGCTGCCATGCGTCACAAAAAACAGCAGGCCCCCCAGGATCGCGATGTTTTTGAAGAGCGGCCCCAGTGTTGGGCGGCCCACTTGAATAGTGAGGGTAATGGGGATGAGCACCACGATGAGTCCCATAGCGGCAAGGCGGGTCTGGAAGCCGGTTAGCAGGGCCAGGCTGCCACCAATCAGGGCAATGCCCGAAAGTAGCACCAGCACCTCGGCAGGTGCAATGGCGGTAGCCAGAAAGCCCAGTTTAGCATCAAGCAGTCGCGAAGCAACCTGCTCGGGCTGTAGCACATGCCCCATACCAGCTACGAGAAAGATCAGGCTCAGCAGAGCACGGAATATCGCGGTGGGACCGGGGCGTAGTGAAGTCGAGGGCGACGAAACGGAGGCGGAGTGTGCGGAGCGGGAGGTCGGCATGTCTCTGAGGCAATTGGCAATAAATAGAAAGGCAAGTACCGGAGCGGCTAAAGCGGCCCGGCTTTGTACTATAGCTTACGTGCTACAGCTCAACAGACAGATAGCCACGCGCCTGGCGTTCCAGCGCGTGCACCAGGCCATTGGGAACGGTATCGATGGCATCGGGAAGCGTGTTGGGGTCGATACCATGATTTTCGATCGACATTCCACATGCGATAAACTGCACACGCTTGCTTGTGGCATCTACGATACGTGCTGACAGGTCCGATCCGCCTTGCAGGGTGTTGACGGCTTGCCCGCACACGACAATTTCAACTGGCGTGTTGCGGAGGGGCTCGGTGTCTGCCAGGTCGTTGGCGGTTTGAATGGCCGCTCGGATATGCTGCGTACGGCGCACCAGAAGCACAATTCCGGGCGGCGTTTCTGGAGCAGCCGTTCCGGTGGCAGCGGTCGTTGGTGAGGGCGATTGCGCCCCTGCGGGCGGGGCCGCGTGTCCAAACGAACACAGAACAATGACAGTGGAGATGGAAAGCGTAGTGAGAACGCGATACATAATACGGTAACGTTGGGGAGCACAATAGATAAGATGACGACCCGGCTGGCTCTGCGACAGATATACAGGAGATGCGAACAGCATTCGCATCCATCTACCATCTAACGCAGGCGTAGACCGGCAAGGCCGATGCTGAGGGCATGTGCTCAACTACAAGAGCAGCACGATACTGCCAAGGTGCAACGTAGAAAGAGGGGAGACGGTGTAGGAAGCCGTGTCCTGTAGGAACGAACCGGAACACACCGCTTGAGGGATACGAGGTCCTGATACGGGTAGATGCTCGGGCGCATCCGATTCATCTGCAGAGATGCGCGGGCCCGAAGGACGCGCCGTGAGCAGCGAAGAGGAGTGCGCGTACGCGTCTGTCCCGAACGATGCACAATGTAGCGGTGCGGCTTCTGCGACGCTTGGGACAGAAGCACCAGGAGCCGCCACGCACGGGCGCATCCCCACAAATAGAAGGGCGATGAGAGCCAGTAGAAACGTTCCGGCGACAATGGGCGCTTCTGACTTGCGCTGTGTAGGGGCCACTATAGCAGGACAATTTAATACACTTGTTACTACAGGTTCAGTAAGCCACCGGCATTTCTGATGTTCCAGTACGGTGCGTACAGGGGCTGGGCGTATGGGGGAGTCGCGGATGTGGAAGGGGACGCCGACCACGCTCCACGCGAACTTGGTGCAGCCCAGGCGACCGCTCATAACCTATGCTGTAACATTGCAGCGCGCCGGGTCGTAGAGCGGGTGCATTGAGGACAAGTCGTGCGCCGTGTTACAAGAGCACGCTGCGCAATGCCCGTGTCCTCGGTGATTCGCTCCTGTTCATCCTACATGCCGACTCTATGCGCCGGTTGTTGCTCCCTTTCTGTATTTTGACTCTGTTTGTAAGTCTTGCCCCCGTTGGGGCGCAGGCCCAATCAGGCGAAACGATCACATTCGATGAGGCCGTCACCATTGCGCTCGACCAGAACACCGATCTGCAGCGCGCTATCAACGATGTGCAGCGCCAGGACGCCACAATCCGGCAGCGGCAGTTCGACTTTGGGCCGAACCTGAACCTTTCCACCAGCACCACGCGCCAATTCGGGCGCAGCTTTAGCCAGGAGGAGGGAGCGATTGTGAACCAGACTACGGACATCTTCCGGGTCAACGCCAACTCCAGCATCACGGTGTTCGACGGGTTCAACAACATCGCATCGCTGCGGGAGGCGAACCGGCAGGGCGAGGCCAGCGAGCTGAACCTGGAGCGCACACGCCAGGATGTGGTGTTTACCGTGATGGAGCAGTTCATTGCGCTGTCGCAAAGCAAACAAGAGGTAGACGTACGCCGGGGCGAGGTCGAGTTTCAGGAGCAGCAGCTGGAGCAGATTCGCGAGTTTGTGGATGCGGGCGCGCGGCCTACCTCCGATCTGTTCCAGGCCGAGGCCGACCTGGCGCAGGCCGAGCAGCAGCTCTTGCAAGCCCAGCGCGAGGTCGAGGTCAACAACACGCGTCTCATCCAGACGCTGCAGCTTGATCCGTTTGGCACGTACACCTTTGACGCGCCGGATGTGGATGCGGAGGCGCTTCAGATGCGTGAGTACGCGATCTCGGAGATGCTCGACAATGCCTTCGACCGCCGCGTGGATCTGCGAGCACAGGAGGCTAACGTACGCGCCTCGGAAGCGGGGGTGCGCATCGCCCAGTCCAACTACTGGCCGTCGCTCTCGGTGAACATGGGCTACGGGTCGAACTGGTCGAGCACGGTAGGTGCTCTGCCGGGCAACACCGATCCTTCGTTCTTTGATGTGCTCGACTCGCGCCGGGGCGGCAACATTGGGGTCTCGCTGTCTTTCCCGATCTTTGACCGCTTGCAGCGCCGCACGCAGACCGCCCAGGCCCGTGCCAATGTGCGCGAAGCCGAGTACGCCCTGCAAGATCAGCGCCAGGCGGTGGCTCTGCAGGTGCGCCAGGCGATCCTCGACTACCGCAACGCGCAGAAGCAGCTGGAGGCCGCCGAGTCGCGGTTGGAGTCGGCCCGCCGCTTGCGCAACGCAGCGCAAGAGCGCTATAACCTGGGCAGCGCCTCGATCGTCGAGCTGTCGCAGGCCACGCGCGACTTTACCGATGCGGCCAGCGCCAAAGTACAGGCCGAGTTCGACGTCGCCTTCCAGCAAAAGCGGATTGCCTACCAGATGGGCACGCTTAGCCCCGATGCCCCGCTCGCTGAGTAGCGCCACACCCTCTTTTCTTTTCCTTAACATCTGTTCTATACAATGCGTCGCACATTATACATTGCTGGCGGAGTCCTCATCGTGCTTATCATTCTTGGCACCGCAGGGCGGTTTATGGGCTGGTTTGGAGCCGAGGGCGAAGGCGTAGCGGTCCAAGCGGAAGCCGCAGAAGCCCGCACCATTACGCAAGTGGTTACGGCCTTTGGGCGCGCCCAACCCGAAGTAGAGGTCACCATCAGTCCGGACGTGTCGGGCGAGATTGTGGAACTGAACGTGCGCGAGGGCGCCGATGTGCAGGAGGGCGACGTGCTCTTGCGCCTGCGCCCCGATACCTACGAGGCCCAGTTGGAGCGCACTCGGGCCGAACTGAACCGAGCCCAGGCCAGCCTGTCCGAGCGCGAGGCCGACTCGCTGCAGACGCGACTGGAGTTTGAGCGCCAGCAGCGCCTGTTTGAGCGCGAGGTCATCCCCGAAAGCGAATACCAGGCATCCGAATCCGCCTATAAACAGGCTGTAGCCCGGCTGCAGGCGGCGCGCTTTCAGGTACAGAGCGCCATGGCCAGCCTCCGCGATGCGCGTGAACAGCTCCAGAAAACGACGATCTACGCGCCCATGAGCGGCACCGTGAGCAAGCTGGATGTAGAGCTTGGCGAGCGCGTGGTAGGAACGTCGCAGATGGCCGGAACCGAGATGATGCGCATTGCGCGGCTGGAGCAGATGGAGATGGAGGTCGACATCAATGAGAACGACGTCGTAAACGTAAGCCTGGGCGATACCGCCCGCGTTGAGGTGGATGCGTATCCGGATCGCTCCTTCCGGGGCACCGTCACCGAAATTGCAAACTCGGCCCGTGTAAGCGGCGAAGGCACGCAGGAGCAGGTTACCAACTTCCCGGTCAAGATTCGGCTGCTCGACGCGCATAACGAAAATGCCGGCACCGTGATGACCGGGCCCGAGGGCGGCATTGCCAGTGCCGAAGATGGCACGCCCACCGAACCCGCCCCGGTCATCCGTCCGGGCATGAGCGGGGCTGTCGACATCTCTACGCATACGG
>CAZBTM010000191.1:0-400 GCA_964494425.1 uncultured Rhodothermales bacterium
CACAATGGGGACGCCTGCTTGGTTGCCGCTGAACAGCCAGATGGCGCCCGTTCCCAGCACCACCACCACGAGCGCTCCGGGAATGGCCTTCGACGAGCGCTTGAGCAGAATCAGAATGATAATGCCTGCCACGCCCAGTGCAACCGTGGGCATATGGATAGCATCCCACTGCTGCGCCGCCGACCACAGAATCTCATGGATGTAGTTGGAGCGCTCAATATCAACGCCCAACAGGTGCTTGAGCTGACTAAATCCAATTACCAGGGCCGCTGCCGAGGTGAATCCGCTCAGTACGGGATGCGACAGGAAGTTGACCAGGAAGCCAAATCGGAGCAGCCCCATGGCCAGCTGCAGCACGCCCACCATAATGGTGAGCACAAGCGTAAGCATGATGTACCGA
>CAZBTM010000191.1:421-2109 GCA_964494425.1 uncultured Rhodothermales bacterium
GTCAGCCATCGGAGCTACACTCGCCGCTACGAGCAGCGACACAATGGCCACCGGCCCCACCGCCAACTGCCGCGATGTGCCGAAGATGGCATACCCGAGCAGCGGGATGAGCGCCGCATACAGCCCGTAAATGGGCGGCAACCCCGCAATGAGTGCGTACGCCATGCCCTGCGGAATGAGCATGACACCGACGGTAATCCCTGCCGACAGGTCGCTCTTTAGATGATCGGCAGAGTATTGCGTGAGCTGGTCCAGTAATGGAAGGGCATCGCGAAGGCGAGCGAGCATAGTACGAAGAGCCTACGGGTGGAAAAACAGGGTACATACTGCGAGAGCGGCCCGCGTACTGGCGGACCGCTCTCGGAGGCGAGGACACAAAACGCGTGGGTTACGCAGCAACGGCATTGCCCGAGCTGACAGGCGCCTCGTAGTCCGAGAAGTTGCCATTCACGTAGACCACGGAGCGTCCGCTGCGCTGCAGGTAGGCCGAGGCTGCCGCCGCCCGCGCACCACTGCCGCAGTGCACAATCAGCGTTTCATCGGTCGGCAGGTCGGCTTCGTACTCCGGCAGACGCGTGTAGGAGGCGTTGTGCGCGCCGTCAACGTGCCCCGCATCGTACTCCGAGCGGAAGCGTACGTCGACCACCGCCGTATTGTCGGCGTGGCGGCGCTGCTCCAGTTCTGCGAAGTCAATTTCTTCGATGGAGGCCGTCTCTGCATCCGCCAGATACCGCTGCAGCGTTTCGAGCGAGGCGAAGGCCACCGGGTTGTCGTATCCGATGCGCACCAGATCGCGCACCGCTTCGTCGACATCGTCTTCGTCGATGAGCAGCACGATCGGTGTGGTTTCGTCTTCGACGAGCGAGCCGATAACCGTGTTGAAGGAGGTGTTCATCGGCGCGTAGAGCGCGCCGGGAATGTGCGCCTCCATGAAGGCGGAGCGATCCATTCGCGTATCCACAAGGAGCGACTCATCGTTTTCGGCGTGGGCCTTCAGTTCTTGCACCGTCAGCTTCCTCGGCTGCGGCAGTTGGCCGAGCACCGGTGCACCGAGCTTGTTGTCGCGCTTCATGCGCGCAAAGTAGAGCTGCGGCTCGGGCTGTCCGTCGAGGATCGCCTCCACGAAGCGGTCTTCGCCGTCGAGGGCAGCGCCCACCATTGGGTTGTACTTGCGCTCGTAGCCGATCGTGGTTTGCGGGACAGCCCCCAGGGCTTTGCCGCAGGTGGATCCGGCGCCGTGGGCGGGCCATACTTGCAGGTAGTCGGGCATGTCGAGGAAGCGCTGCACCGAACGGTAGAGCTCGCGCGCCGACGGCTCCATCACGCCCTCGACTTTGGCAGCGGATTCGAGCAGGTCGGGACGGCCCAGGTCGTTCACAAAGGCAAAGTCGCCGGTCACAATGCCCATGGGCTCGGTGGCACCGCCGCCCTTGTCGGTAACCATGAACGACATGTGCTCGGGCGTGTGGCCGGGCGTGTGCACCGCCTCCACCTCAATGTTACCGATGGTGAAGGTGTCGCCGTCCTTCAGGAGCTTCGCGTCGTAAGATCCGCCGCTCTGCTTCGGTGCCTTGACCCACTCGTACTTCCAGTCCGCGGTGCCTTCGTCGGAGAGGTAGAGCGTGGTGTCGAAGCGCTCGGCGAATTCGCGGGCCCCCGACAGGAAGTCGGCGTGGATGTGGGTTTCG
>CAZBTM010000191.1:2119-5858 GCA_964494425.1 uncultured Rhodothermales bacterium
ACCCCCCTTGACGCGCCATCCATCGAGACCAACATTAGGTGTGAACCAATCAGGACGGCCGGCGACGGCCACAATTTCGACGCCCTCCTCTTCGGCCAGCTCCAGGTACTGGTCGATGTCGCGCTCCGGATCAATCAGGAGCGCTTCGCCGGTCTGCTGGCAGCCAATAAGGTAGGCGTACTGTGCGAGTTTCGGGTCGAATACTTGTCGGAATAGCATGGTATTCTGTATCGGTTAGTGAGCAAAGAAACAGCGTGTCGTCAGCACCGCGTGCTGCGTCGTGCTATACTACGTTTGGGGATGCGCAGGGGACAGCCCATTCGAGGTTAATGCGGCAGGTGCGGACGCAGCGCGCCGTACACCCAGGTTCCAGCAATGGCGCTCAGCAGGGCCACGATCATCACGGAGTAGCCGCCGCCAATGAGGGCGAAGATGGGGCCGGGGCATGCACCCAGGAGCGCCCACCCAAGCCCAAACATGATGCCGCCCACCCAGTAGCGATAACTCGTCCACTGCTTGGGGTTGATGCGGATGGGCTCGCCATCGAGTGTGCGAATGTCGAAGTACTTGATGGCTTGCACGCCGATCATGGCCACGACGACCGCGCTGCCGATGATGCCGTACATGTGGAACGACTCAAAGCGAAACATCTCCTGAATGCGAAACCAGGATACGACTTCGCTCTGCACGAAGATGATGCCGAAGAGCATGCCCAGCGTCATGTAGCCAAAGAGGCCGCCGACGGTGAGATTGGCTTCGGCGTGTTCGGGTTGTTGGGTAGTAGTAGACATAATGAATCACAGACCGTTGGTACACAAGGGCGAAAAGGCGCAGTGCAGCTACAGCAGGGGCTACAGAATGAGCGGCAGAATCAGGTGCGTCACGAACAGACCGCCGATGAAAAAGCCAATCACCGCAATGAGCGACGGCCCCTGCAAGTCAGCGAGCCCGCTGATGGCGTGGCCCGAGGTGCATCCGCCCGCATAGCGCGCCCCAAAGCCGACGAGGAAGCCGCCCACGACAATCATAAGAAACCCCGGCAGCGACGCGAGTCCGCTCCACGAGAAGAGATCGCTGGGCAGCAGTCCCGTGAAGTCGGTAATGCCTAAGCCTTCAAGCTGGGCACGGGCCCCAGCCGAGATCCCGATTTCCGGATCCGGATGGGCGAGCACCGTGGTGGCAATGACGCCGCCGAGTACAATCCCAACCGCGAATACGATATTCCAGAGACCGGATTTCTTCCAGTCGTACTGAAAGAACTCGACGCGCCCCGGAATGGTAGCAGCGCAGGCATGGCGGAGGTTCGCCGAGATGCCAAACATGCGTCCGCCCGCAACAAGCAGCGCGGGTACAATGAGTCCAATAAGCGGCCCCGCCACGTACCAGGGCCAGGTCTGTGAGAGCATCTCTATCATGAGTCGTTGGCGGTTAGCCTGTTGTTATTACAAGTTTGCAGTCCGGTATATATAATCCGTTGGTATGTTGTTCCGAGATACGTATCCGCCCAAACCTGGCCCCATTGTGTTTAAGCGCGGTTTTGGGATGAACACTACATTGCTATAAAAGAATACAAAGAATCTACACAAAAACGATAGGGTGGGGCCGCACACTCCGTGCCTTCCGTGCCATCGGTGCAACAGGGATGCCTACAGATATGCGATTCCTTGCTTGGCACCTTGACGATGAAATATCAGACCGAGTGAGTCGCGTCATCACATAAAGCAGAACGGCCTCGTGCAGCCATCAAAAAAGCCCCGCTCCCACGTGATGTGAGGACGGGGCGTTTCGTTGCGGGGGGCGTTTCTATATTGGGATCATTCGCATCCGGCACACAAGCTGACGGTCAAGAAAGAGCACACAGCTTTACATATTCATCTCACGACAAGTCACAATGCATCTTAACTCAATTGTCACAAATACTCTTTGCATGAAGCACGTTTTGCCGTGTTTTTGGTAACGGTCAGTAAAATTGACGCCGCCTGTCTCAGTACTGAAGAGCACTCTGACACTATGACGATAACGGTGGTGAAGTAATCGAACATTGAGAGAGGCACCTTACTCGGACTGTGAGTAAGGTGCCTTCTCTTTTCTGCTTTCGATATTTATGTTGAAATAGGCTCAGTAAATATGTTTAGCATTAAGAATACAAATTTTTATATCCCAATATTTATTTGGGGCGTATGCCTTTTGGTCGTTTTGGTCGTTTTGGGCGGATGTAACTTCCTTGACTCATCAAATGACGAACCAAAAGAAGAAGATGAACCCGAAAACGAGTATACTTTTAAGATCAACGGCGAGGAATGGCCTACAGTATCGCCTGAAGCGGAAAAAGGATAAGGGGAGGGTTTCCTTTTGAAGAACATCTCAACATCACGTTTGAGCAGCAAGAGGTTGCAGAGATACACTACATTCAAAAGCTAACCCTAACAATCCCCTTCGAGGGAGAGGGGACCTACTCGCTCAACCCTCATGAGCGCGAAACGTCTAATGGTCGTTCCCGCGAATATGGGGGACGGATCTATGCACTCGACCACGATGTGACGATCTCTTTTCACGATCCTATCCCCGACTCCACGAATCAAGTCACCATCACGCGCTATGACGAAGAACGCGGAGTAATTGAAGGCACCTGGCAGGGGAGTTTTGCCCGGCGCGACTACGAACGAGATGAGTTTGAACACCTGTACCGTCTCCCGGATACGGTGCATGTCACCGCTGGCGAATTCAAACTCTACTATGAGGACTTCCGCGACTAAACGGATCTGCGGAGCGTAACCCCTCCTCTTATCGATACGCTGCCACGTACGACAGCACGGCGTAGAAGAGCGGATAGAGCAGCGACAGGGGCAGCAGCCACGGATCGCCCCAGGCGGGCATGTAGGGATAGGTGGGAAGCATGGCGGCCAGGAGAAGAGCCCAGACCACCGCGCCCCACAGCACGGGCCTGCGCCACGGTCGAGGCGTGCGCGTGGGGTAGAGCACCTGGATGGGCACCACCGTGAGAATCGCCAGCATGATGACGAGCCCAGTCATGAGTAGCGGACCGTGCTCAGGGAATGCCGTGACGATGAGTCCGATGTGGTAGGCGACCAGATTCCAGTACGACGGGAAGCCGCGGAAGAAGCCGGTTTCGGTTTGCTTGGCATCGGCGTGCGAGAAGCCGAACAGACTGGCCATGAGCGCGGCGGCAATCCAGAGCGTGGTAGGGCCCACGAGCCAGTCCATCTGCCACACGACCACGAGTGGGATGAACGTGAACGTGAGGTAGTCGACCAGGTCGTCGAGCGTGTGGCCCTCGGTGCTCGCGGCGTAGGTGAGCACATCCCATTCGCGCGCCAGCGAGCCGTCGACCGCGTCGATGATGATGGCCGCACCCAGGTAGCCGAACACCCAGCGCAGATCGGGCTGGCTGCTGAACAGCTCGCCGATGCTGAGCAGGGCCAGCACCACGCCGCTGGCGGTGAGCACATGCACACCGTACGCGCGGAGGCGCCGAGCAACAAGACGTGGGGAGGAGTCAGTGGACATCGGCAACAGCCTGCTGGGGCGCAGGCACGATATAGAACAATACTATTAGGAGTTACGCACTTGGTCCCGATTGTCGTGGTTTCTTGCACAAGGACGGGACCGAGCCGTTTGGCAGCACCACACATCCCCCTTAATCCCCCTTCAGCTGAAGGGGGAGACAAACGAAAGCACGCCGCTTCCACCTGCTCCCCTGGAGAGGGGAGCTGTCGCG
>CAZBTM010000192.1:0-468 GCA_964494425.1 uncultured Rhodothermales bacterium
CGCCCACGCGCAGACCCAGCGTCACTTCGCGCGCCTCAAAGCGGGGAGCGTTGGATGAGCGATCCTGTACGTACACCAGCGAGCGCGGGCCCGTCCACAGCACCGCGCTGTCGGGCACAAGCAGCGCCTCGTCATCCATCGGACTCTGCACGGTGCCGCGCACGAGCATGTCAGGCTTGAGGCGTCCGTTGGGATTCGACAGCTCAGCACGCACGCGAGCGGTACGGGTCTGCGGATCCACCATGGGGTCGATGTAGCTGATCGTGGCCTCCTGCGTACGGCCGGCGTTGCCCCGCATCGAAAAGGTGACGGTCTGCCCCTCGCGCAGCCAGGGTAGGTCCTCCTCATACGCCTCAAACACCACCCAGAGCGTGCTCAGGTCGGCCACCTCATAGAGGATAGCGCCTTCCTGCACATGCTGCTCGCGAGATACACGGCGGTCCATGACGGTGCCCGATACCGGCGACA
>CAZBTM010000192.1:590-1329 GCA_964494425.1 uncultured Rhodothermales bacterium
TTTCATCCGGAATCTTCACCTGCGCCGGATCGTGGGCCTCGAAGTAGTAGACCATCACCCGCTCGCCTTCGCGGATGGACGCGCCCGTAAAGTCCACCATAAGCTCGCGAATGCGCCCGTCGACATGCGCGGTGACGGTGGTGAAGCGGCGCTCATCAACCGCGAGCCGCCCGGAGAGGGTGATTTCGCGGATGGGCGTACCACGCACCGCTTCGGTCGTTTGCACCTGCGCGCGCTGCACGGCGGCGTCAGTCATCACCATGCGGTACGGGTCGTTGCCCGAGGCGTCGCTGCCCGAAGCAGGCTGGTTGGCGCGGATCAGGTCCATCCCACAGATGGGACAGCTGCCGGGCTCATCCTGTCGCACCGCCGGGTGCATGGAGCACGTCCAGGTGTCGGGCTGGGTGGATGCGGAGGTCGTGTCTGTGTCATTAGAGGCGGTACTGGATGCATCGGGCGCTGCGGAGCCGCCAAAGAGCAGGGCACCCAGCAGCAGTCCGGTGGCCAGGAGGGCGGTGCCGATGAGGATGTTTCTTGTTGTAGGCATGGTGTCGGATCAGTAGTCAGAGAGCGCGTTGGGGCACGCCAGCGGCGTGGTACGTGTTTAGCAACTTGTAGCCCGGGACTGGGATCAGTTTCGATAGCATTCGCCTCACAGGGCGCCGGGGACGCAAGCGGTACCGACAGTGGTCGGCACAGGGTACCCGGCTATGGGTTTCCTTAGCCCGGGATCAGGAGC
>CAZBTM010000192.1:1339-3118 GCA_964494425.1 uncultured Rhodothermales bacterium
TGGGCATGGGGGTAAGGGATGCGTGCGTGGGCAGGGGCACGCCGGCGGCGTGCCCGTACGGGCTGTGGGCGGAATCCTACGGAGCAGAATCCTATGGGGCGAAGTCGGGCGTGGGGCGGTTGGGCATGGGGGCGAGTGCTTCGAGGCGGGCGCGGGCGGTGTGCTGGTCGGCCTGGGCTTCGATGAGGGCAATAGCATAGTCGAGCATCTGGCGCTGCATGCGAATCACCTCGTCGATGTCGGAGCCGCCCGCCTGGTAGTCTTCGCGCAGGATGTTGAGCGCTTGCGCGGCACGGGGCAGCAGACGCTCGCGGTGCAGCTCGATGCGGCGCGTGGCATCGCGGTAGGTCTGCACGTGCGTTTCGATGGTGGTGCGCAGTTCGTTTTCCTGCTGCGTCTGCCGGTACCGGGTGGCGCGTCGCTGAGCGGTGGCCTCGCGCTGCTGGGCGCGGTAGGCGCCGCGAAAGAGCGGCACCTGCATAGTGGCCATGAGCGCGACGCCCTCGTTCATGCGCTGCATGGTGCGCATCTGCATAAAGTCGCGCCCCATGACCTGCACGCCCAGTCCGAACTGCGGCCATCCGTCGAGGCGGGCGGCGCGCTCGGTGTGCTCGGCCGCCCGGAGCTGCGCCTCGAAGGATTGCAATCCGGGGTTGCGCGAGATGAGCAGGTTGGCGATGGCCTCGGCATCCGCCTGAACCTGTTGTCCGGCCAGCATGAGCGGCATGTCGGGCAGTCCCTCGGGCAGGTCGATGGCGGCGTCTTCGGCCCGATTAAGGAGCTCGTTGAAGCGGGCGCGGAGCGGACGGCGGGCCTCGCGGAGAGATGCAAGGCGGGTGCGCAATTTGTCGCGCTCCATCTCGATGCGAAGCAGATCGACCTGTCCACTGCGGGCCTGCGCTGTTTCGTAGCGCGCCTCGACCGTGGGGACGAGCGATTCGAGCAGCTCCAGGTTGCGCTGGGTGAGCTCCACCGCACGCTGCGTGCGATAGTATGATACGTACGTGGCCTGCACGTCGCGCATCAGGTTGAGGGCGCGCTGCTCCAGGCGCTGCTGCAGGGCGCGGGTGCGGGCATCGGCGGCGCTACGGCGGGCGCTGCGGGTGCCAAACCACGGGGTCATCTGCATCACTGACCCCGACAGGCGTCCGGGCAAGCTGCCTTCCTGATCGGGCGGATTCGCGAAGAAGGCGAGGTTGATCTCGGGATCCGGCAAGGCGCCGACTTGCGCACCAACGTTGGACTGCGCGAAGACCTCCTGGTACTGGGCCTGCAGTTCGGCGTTGTTGGCCACGGCTTCCTGAAAGTAGCTGTCGAGCGGAGTTAGGGCGTCGGGCGCGGGCTCGGTGAGCAGGTCGTTGTAGGGAAGGTCCTGGGCAGTGGCAACCGTGGGCATTCCAACCGTAAGGCACAGCGCTATGATCGAGAGGAGAAGCGCAACCTTCGAGATGGATTGTCTTTTTGCGTCTTGGTCTCGACGATTCGCGCCGCCCGACGCTTCAAGGCCGTGGGGCTCCGTAGTAAGAAAATTGCTGCTGTTTGTGCGTCGCTTCGTCGTGGAAAGCATGAGCTGTAATGATAGCGGTGGAAGGCCTGTGGAAAATGCGCGTGGGGCATCATGCGGCGGTTGGGTCTATCGTCCACTCTTTCCAGAGCGCGTAGAGCACAGGCACGAGGAAGAGCGAGAGCACCTGTACGAGCATGCCGCCAAAGATGGGCACGGCCATGGGCACCATAATCGCGCCGCCTTTGCCGGGGGTCGTCAAGATGGGCAGTAGC
>CAZBTM010000192.1:3128-3906 GCA_964494425.1 uncultured Rhodothermales bacterium
GTGCGGATGGCCGCGACCGACTGCGGGGCCTTGCGCTCAAAGAGCTGCTGCAGATAGGTGGCCAGCACCACGCTGTTATCCACGGCAATGCCGAAGAGCGCCAGAAAGCCGACCCACACGGCCACGCTCAGGTTAATCGGGTCGACCTGAAAGAGCGCTTGCAGGTTGGTGCCGAGCACACTGACGTTCAGGAACCAGCTCTGCCCGTAGAGCCCAAGCAGCACAAACCCGCCGCTCCACGCCAGCACGATGCCCGATAGGATGATAAACGCGGTCGTTGTAGACCGAAACTGGAAGTAGATGAGCAAGAAGATCAGCAGCAGCGTAATGGGCACGATGAGCGCAAGCCGATTGGTAGCGCGCTGCTGGTCCTCAAACTCGCCTGCCAGGCGGTACGTCACACCCGCAGGGATCTCCAGGTCCCCGCGTTCGATGGCAGTCTCGACGGCAGCGCGTGCGTTGGTGGCAGCTTCAACACTGGAGGCCCCATCGGCGGCGTCGAACGTCACGTAGTTGACGAGGAAAGTGTCTTCGCTGCGGATGGTCATGGGGCCCTCGACGTACGCCAGCTCCACCAGCTGGCCCAGCGGAATCTGCGCGCCGGTGGGCGTGGGCACGAGGATGCGCTCGATCTGCTCGGGCGTGCTGCGGGCCTCGCGGGCGTAGCGCACCCGCACCGGGTAGCGCTCGCGCCCCTCGACGGTGGTGGTGACGGGTTTACCTCCGATGGCGACCTCGATGACGTTCTGCACCTGACGAACGTGAATGCCGTGGCGGG
>CAZBTM010000192.1:3916-5853 GCA_964494425.1 uncultured Rhodothermales bacterium
CCGCCAATGGCGATGCGGATGTCCTCCTGTACATCGTCAATGGTGAGGCCGTGGCGGGCGATGGCTTGCCGGTCAATGTCCAGCTCCAGATACGGCTTGCCGGCCACGCGATCCGCAAAGACGGATCCTGAGCGGACGCCGTCGGCGCTGCGGATCACATCTTCGAGGGCGACGGAGACGTCGTCGATCGTGTCGAGGTCGGGACCGAACACCTGAAATCCGATGGGCGCGCGCATGCCGGTTTGTAGCATGGTGAGACGCGTTTCGATGGGCTGCAGGCGCGGGGCCGAGGTCAGCCCCGGCAGGTCGGCGGCCTGCACGATCTCTGCCCAGATGTCGTCTTTCGACCGGATGTCGTCGCGCCACTGCCGGTAGTAGCGTCCGTTAGGGTCGGGGATGAGCGCGCCGGTGTCGTCGCGCACGAAGTCGCCCGTGTCATCGACCTGAAACCGGAGGCGCTGCCCCGATGCGTCGGTGCGGGACTCGCTTTTGTACTGGATGACCGTCTCGAACATGGAGAGGGGTGCGGGGTCGAGGGGCGACTCGGCGCGTCCAGCCTTGCCCACGACCATATCAACTTCGGGGATGCTGCTCACGCGCATGTCCATGGTACGCATCTGGTCGATGGCTTCTTCGGTGCCGGCGTGCGGCATGGCGGTAGGCATCAGCAGGAACGAGCCCTCGTCGAGCGTGGGCATAAACTCGCGGTTGAGCGTCTGCGCGCTGAAGACAGCGGCCACGAGCAGGAGCAGCGGGACGACCAGAAACAGGGCTTTGCGGGCGATGAAAACGCGCATCATGCGCTCGTAGTAGCGCTGGAAGAGCAGAAACACGCCCAGCACACCGCCCACAGCGCCCACCACAAAGAGCAGGTTCGCGATGCGTGGATTATCCGGACCGAGCGGAAGCCATACATCCGCCAGAAGCCATCCGAGCCCGAGCACGATGATGCCAACCGCGAGGTATGGCTGCATGGTGCGCAGGCGCTGCGGATCCACCCGGGATTGCCGGTCGGCAAAGCGCACCGCCAGCCCGAGGGCGCCCAATCCCACCAGTACGAATCCGGCCCACGCCATCCAAAACCACAGCACGGCCCCGCCCACTACAAGTGCGCCGTTGCCCACGGTGCGGACCCATTGGCGGCCCACGGTGCGCGTAAAGAGCCAGTGCGCAAACGGCGGAATGAGCGCCAGCGTGATGACGAGCGCCGCCAGCAGCACAAAGGTCTTCGTCCACGCCAGCGGACCGAACAGGCGCCCCTCCTCCGCCTGCAGCATGAACACGGGCAAAAAGCTGACGATGGTGGTAGCCAGCGCAGTAATAACGGCGGGACTCACCTCGCTCGCGGCCTCAAAGATCACGTCGCGGCGCGATTTGTTGGGATGGGCCTCGTCGAGATGCGTGAGCATGTTCTCGGTCATGATGATGCCCATATCCACGACCGTCCCGATGGAGATGGCAATGCCCGCCAGCGCCACAACGTTGGCATCCACGCCTACGTAGCGCATCAGGATGAACGCCACGAGCACCGCCACCGGCAAGAGCGCCGACACGATAAACGAGGAGCGCAGATGCATCACCATGATCATAATCACGATGATGGTGATCAGAATCTGCAGCGAGAGCGCTTCTTCGAGCGTGCCCAGCGTTTCGTAGATCAGTCCCGCACGGTCGTAGAACGGCACCACGTGTACCTGCGACTCGGTGCCGTCGGACAGCGTTTTTGACGGCAGGCCGGGCGCGATCTCTGCAATCTTGGATTTGACGTTCTCGATCACCTCCAGCGGGTTCTCGCCATAGCGGGCCACCGCCACGCCGCCTACGGCTTCGGTGCCGCCCTTGTCGAGCATGCCGCGCCGCTGCGCCGGACCCATCGACACACGGGCTACATCGCGGATGCGAAGCGGTGTGTTGCCCTCGCGCACCGCCACCACACT
>CAZBTM010000193.1:0-5496 GCA_964494425.1 uncultured Rhodothermales bacterium
TTTGAGTTCGCGCCAGAGGTCCTCCATCGGGTTCGCTTCCGGGGCCCGCTTCGGCAGCCGAAGCGTCTCGAAGCGACCCAGGTCCTCGATGAAGTCCTGGACCTGCTTCGAGGTGTGCCACGAGGCCTGATCCCAGATGAGGAGCACCTTCCCGGTCGTTTGCGACCGGACCTGTTTCAAAAACTCGATCGTATGATCGGAGACCTCGCGGTCGAATGCCTCGGTGTAAGTCTCTCCAGTGCAGATATCTAGCGCCCCGTAGAGGGCAAAGTCGCCGTTTTGCTCCGGTACCCAGACCGCCCGCTGCTCCCCGACCGGTTGCCACATGCGCCGCAGCGGAGGGAAGCGTTTCACCTCCGTCTCGTCGGCGAAGAGCACGGTGGTCTCTGGACCCACCCGTCCGATCCGCTCGGCGAGCTCGGCTAGACGCTCCTCGTAATCGGGGCCTTTGCGGAGGCTCCGCCGGGGCCGGGTCCAGCTGTACTCCAAACGCTTCAGCGCCTCTCGCACCGTCTCCGGGTGAACATCAACGCCAAGTTCCCGCTCCAGATACTCCGCGATGCGTGGCGTTGTCCAACGCGAGGCATTCTCGCCCTCCTCGGTCGGATCCGTCTGGAGTAGCTTCTCGATCTCGCATTCGACCTCGTCGTCGATCTTGCGCGGGCGGCCCTCGCGCTCCCGGTCAAACAGGCCTTCGGGGCCTTCCTCATCGAAGCGATCCATCCACTTGTAGACGGTTGGGTGCGTCACGTCATGTAGATCGGCGATGTCGAAGGCCGAGAGACCGCGATCAGATAACAGCATCATATGCGCCCGCATCGCCACGCGACCGACCTCCTCGCGTTTGATGCGTTTTAATTCGGACCGCTCTTCGTCCGACGGTTGACGTATCGTTCGGTGAGACATGAGACTGTGGCTCCATTCATCGGTAGCGGCGCAAAACTTTCCATCGCCGGCAACCCGTAATGTTCTTTCGCTGCTCTACTTAGAAAGAAGCAACCGTGGATGTGACTTCCGAGGAGCACTGTTGCTTTGAGACATATCTGGGCATGTCCGCTGCTCAACGCAGAACCGACTTTCGATTCGACCTTCATGCCTCCGAAAGCCCCCCTCACACCGCCCCAACTCCCACCGCCCGCATCGGATACGGTTGGGCGAGGTGCTCGTCCTGCATCTCGTCGGTGAAGACGATGGCCTCACCCGTAGAGCGCATTTCGGGGCCGACTTCTTGCCGCACCTCGGGGAATTTGTCCCACGAGAAGACGGGGCGCTTCAACGCGTAGCCGGTCAGATGCGAATCGAGAAGTCCTTCGTTGCGCAGATTCGCGAGCGTATCCCCCAGCATGACGCGTGTGGCGATGGCTGCGACGGGCGCACCGGTGGCTTTGGCCACAAACGGCACGGTGCGCGAGGCACGCGGATTGGCTTCGATCACGTATACGGTATCGCTGTGCACCACGAGCTGTACGTTTAATAGACCGCGAACATTGAGCGCGCGGGCCAACTGCTCTACGTAATCGCGAATGGTGTCCTGCACGTCTGTGGGGAGACTGTGCGGGGGCAGCACCGCCGTCGAATCCCCCGAATGCACCCCCGCCGGCTCCACATGCTCCAGGATGCCGCTGATCCACACGTCGGTGCCGTCGCAAATCGCGTCGACATCGACCTCGATGCCACCCTCCAGGAATCGGTCAAGCAGAATCGCGTTGTCGGGCGTGCGCTGCAGGATGCGGGCCACGTGTTGCTGGACCTCGGCGGGCGTGTGGGCAATGCGCATGTCTTGCCCGCCCAGCACGTAGCTCGGACGAATGAGCACCGGGTAGCCGATGTCGGACGCGCGCTGCACGGCGTTGTCCACGGTCTGTGCCATGCCGTACGGCGGCGAGGGGATGTTGAGCTCCTGCAAGAGTGTGGAGAAGTGCCCCCGATCTTCGGCGCGGTCCATGCTGGCAGGGTCGGTACCCAGCACGCGGATGCCGTGTTCGGCGAAGCGCTCGGCGTACTTCAGCGCAGTCTGCCCGCCCAACTGCACAATGACGCCTGCGGGCTGCTCGTGATCGATTACGTTCATGATGTGCTCCCAGTAGACCGGCTCCACGAAAAGGCCGTCGGCCACGTTGAAGTCGGTCGAGACGGTCTCGGGGTTGCAGTTGAGCATGAGTGCCTCGTAGCCCATCTGTTGCGCCGCACGCACGCCGTGCACGCAGGCGTAGTCGAACTCGATGCCCTGCCCAATGCGGTTCGGGCCGCTGCCCAGAATGAGCACCTTGTCGCGGTCGGAAGACGGGCGCTCGTTGCCCGCGTCGTAGCTGGAGTAGTAGTACGGCGTGTCGGCAGGAAACTCGCCCGCGCAGGTGTCCACCACCAGAAACGACGGTGTGATATCGGCTTTTTTGCGATGCGCACGGACGGTGTCGTCGTCGAGGTCACCGGCAAGCAAGAAGGCCAGCTGTGTATCCGAAAACCCGTAGCGCTTGGCCTCGCGCAGCAGGTCGTTCGGGAGTGTATCGAGCGTATGCGTGGCAATCTGCCGCTCCATGTCGACAATCGACCCGATTGCGCGCAAGAACCACCGGTCGATCTTGGTCACGTCGTGGATTTCTTCGACCGAGGCGTCATGGTAGAGCGCATGGCGCACGTGCAGGAGCTGATCCCAGTACGGCTGCTCCAGGCGTTCGCGCACGGTATCGCGGTCGGGGATGGGCCGGTCGGCGCCAAGGCCATGATAGCCAATCTCCAGGCTCTGCCATGCTTTTTGGAGGCTTTCGGGGAAGGTGCGTCCGAGCGCAAGCACCTCGCCCACGGCTTTCATCTGCGTGGTGAGCGCTTCGTCGACGCCCTCGAACTTGTCGAAGTTGAAGCGCGGAATCTTCGTGACCACGTAGTCGATCGACGGCTCGAAGCAGGCGCTTGTGCCAGTGATCTCGTTCGGCAGCTCGTCGAGCGTGTAGCCCACGGCCAGCCGCGTCGCGACCTTGGCGATGGGATAGCCTGTTGCTTTGGAGGCCAGCGCCGAGGAGCGCGACACGCGGGGGTTGATCTCAATCACGATCATGCGCCCGGTCTCCGGATCCACCGCAAACTGGATGTTGCATCCCCCCGCAAACGTCCCAATGGAGCGCATCGCCTTGATCGCGGCGTCGCGCATGGCCTGGTACTGCCGATCAGTGAGGGTCTGCTGCGGGGCCACGGTCACCGAGTCGCCCGTGTGCACGCCCATCGGGTTCACGTTCTCGATGGAGCAGATGATGACGACGTTCTCGTTGGCGTCGCGCAGCAGCTCCAGCTCGTACTCCTTCCACCCGAACAGGCACTCTTCGATGAGCACCTGGTGCACCGGACTCATCTCCAGTCCGCGCGATACCATGCGCTCAAATTCGTCTTCGGTGCGCACAATGCCACCGCCCGAGCCGCCCAGCGTGTACGATGGACGAATGACCACGGGCAGTCCGCCCAGGTCGCGGGTTACGGCGGCGGCCTCGTCCACTGTTTTTGCGGTCTGACTGCGCCCCTGGTCCAGGCCAACCTCTTCCATCAGATCGCGGAAGCGCTGGCGGTCTTCGGTGCGCTGTACGGCGTCCAGGTCCACGCCAATGAGTTCCACGCCGTGCTCGGCCCACACGCCGGCCTTCTGCACATCTTCGGTCAGATTCAGCGCGGTCTGTCCGCCCATGGTGGGCAGCACGGCATCCGGCTGCTCCTTCTCAACGATGCGCGTAATGGATTCGACCGTGAGCGGCTGCAGATACACCTCGTCGGCCATCATGGGATCGGTCATGATGGTGGCGGGGTTTGAGTTCACCAGCACCACGCGGTAGCCCTCGTCCATGAGCGCCTGCGCGGCCTGGCTGCCAGAGTAGTCGAACTCGCACGCCTGGCCAATGACGATGGGGCCGGAGCCAATGAGCAGGATCGTGTCGATGTCTGTACGTTTGGGCATGGGGGGATTCGGAGGCAGTCGTCAGAGAATCAGAGTTCGGTCGCAGGGAAAACGCAGTCGCATCCCAAAAATTAACCCGCAACGGCGAGACCGTGGCGGGCAGTGCGGAGAGCAGAAGCGCGATCGGGGATCATCTCCAGGAACGCGTCGAAGAGATAATCGCTGTCGTGCGGCCCAGGCGACGCCTCGGGATGGTATTGCAGCGAGAACGCCTTATGTTGGGGATACCGCAAGCCCTCGATCGTGTCGTCGTTCAGGTTGCGATGCGTAACGACCGCGCCCTGATCGGGCAGCGAACCGGCATCCACAGCGAATCCATGGTTCTGCGTGGTAATCTCAACGCGTCCGGTCATCAGATTCTTGACCGGCTGATTGGCGCCACGATGCCCCACGCGCATCTTGTAGACATCCATGCCCTGCGCCAGCGCCATAAGCTGATGGCCGAGGCAGATGCCAAGCACCGGGAGGTTGGATTCGAGTGCGGAGCGGGCGTGGGCAATGGCCTCGGGCATGGCACGCGGATCGCCGGGCCCGTTCGACAGGAAGAGCGCATCGGGTGCATACGAGCGCAGCTTGTCGAGCGGCGTAGCGGCAGGCACCACATGCACCGTGCAGCCGCGCTGGGCAAACGCGTCGAGCAGGCTGCGTTTGGCGCCGTAGTCCACGATTACGATCGTGGGGCCATTGTCGCGGTTGTAGGTGTAGGCATACTGGGTGGTCACCTCGCGGGCGTAGGCACGACCGGCCATGCTGGGGCAGTTGCGTGCGCGGGCCACGAGCGTGTCGGCATCGGCACCGGTGCTGTCGATGACCGCGTTCAGCACGCCATCGGTGCGAATCTGGCGGACGAGGGCGCGTGTGTCGACATCGGTAATACCGACCACGCCATGCTGTGCCAGATACGCATCCAGTGCCAACCGGCCGCGTGGTCCGCTCGGCGTGTTGGTGCACGAGCGTACAATGAGCCCCGACGCCTTGGGCGCATGCGACTCGTTTTCGGCAGGCGTGGTGCCGTAGTTGCCGATGTGCGGGTAGGTCATCATCACGAGCTGGCCGTAGTAGGAAGGATCCGTAAGGATCTCCTGATAGCCGGTCATGCTGGTGTTAAAGCATAGCTCGCCGCGCGTGGTGCCGCGCTGGCCAATGGCACGACCGGACACGACTGTTCCGTCGGAGAGAGCAAGGGTGGCAGGGGATTCGGAGGGCATAGCCAAGGAGGGATTGCTGGAGGCAACGAGAAACGAAGAGAAACCAAGCGACTTCCGTGGCCTGAGCGCATAAAAAAACCTTTCCGCCAATGACGGAAAGGTAAACAAAACGGGGAGGGCGGCAGCCCTGTCGGGTCGACAGCGCATGCCACAGCAACAAGAGCCGGTCAGGGGGCGCAGATGCAGGCATAAGGGGAGTCATCAGTAATTTCCATCGACAAACGTAGCAGGTAGGTCGACGTTCCGCAAGCTACGCAGGTGGATTTGCAGGATGTTCATTGGTGCTGGCCCCGCATGCCCTGCCTTGTGCCGTAATGCATACGGGGAATAACTCACCACATGGGTCCG
>CAZBTM010000193.1:5566-5827 GCA_964494425.1 uncultured Rhodothermales bacterium
AGAACGGCGGGGGGCCGTGCCGCTGTTGTAAGGTTGTGAGATAAGCCGCTGTACTGCTCGCCTACAGAGATTTCCCACAGCCGGGGACCGCTTGCGTCCACGGCGAAGGTATAATTAACGCAGTGTGCGGGTTTTTCGATGGTCCTTCCCGGTTGGGCATCCCCTTTTGTCGCTGCGCGACATTTCCCCTTCGCGAAGGGGGAAACGCCCGAACAGCGTGAGGGAATGGGGGATGTCAGGACCGTGCACTCTGCCACAAGG
>CAZBTM010000194.1:0-5825 GCA_964494425.1 uncultured Rhodothermales bacterium
GGCCGATCGGCTCTACTCAGAGCTCGTCAGCCGCATCCGCCAGCCGATCGAGTCCTCTTCGGCTGGATTGAAGAAAAAACCGGCATTCAGGCCACTTCGAGGGTCCGGTCGACCCGGGGTCTGATGGTGCATGTCTTCGGACGCTTCGCCGCCGCGATATTCCTGCTCGCCTTCAACTCCTGATTCGCATTAGATGGGGGGCGAAGGAGGCGGGCGGTCGTTCCAAAACCGACTGGTTCTGAGACATCGGGGCGGCTACACGTACAGCCCTCCAGCATGAAGTGGGGTCACCATACCGAACAGCCCCTGCGGCGCTACACGGCGATAATAGGCTATTTGGGACGCATAGTAAAAGATTTGGGACGCAGACGAAAGCATATGTCCCGTCAAACTGGTACGTT
The DNA here is from genome assembly GCA_964494425.1 of uncultured Rhodothermales bacterium. Classification (GTDB taxonomy): domain Bacteria; phylum Bacteroidota; class Rhodothermia; order Rhodothermales; family Salinibacteraceae; genus Longimonas. Next base: position 402 of record CAZBTM010000194.1, read on the forward strand.
ATAGCATGTTTTAGCATGAGCCCTGTAGCATAAGAGCCCGGCATAAGCCGTCCCGACCTCGTTTGGCCTGTGCTATGGACTGGGCCTCGTTCCCCCGACTATCGTACCTGGACATGATCAACTCGATACCCGCATTGCTATCTGCGCTAACCCATCGCTTCCGTCCCCTTCGTGGCGAATCCTTTCGTAGCAAATCCTTTCGTGGCCAGGGGGGCCTGAGCCAGGTTACCTTGAGCCGATTTGTCCTGAGTCTGGTTGCCCTGTCCGTGCTGCTCGTTTTGCTTCCTTTCAGCGTTTCAAACGCCTGGGCTCAAACTGATAACTCAACGGGCATCGAAGACCCTGAGGATGGGTTCTTTCGTCCCGCTGCTGCAAAAAGCATGTCTGAACGGCAGCAGTCGCTGCACACCCGGTTGCTGGAGGCTGAAACCTCCGCCAATGTGCAGCTCGTGCGCGTTCAGCCCAATCAGCTGTTGAGCAGGGCGCACGTGCGGTTTAACCTTACAGAGAGCATTGACATTCGCCTGGAGCGCCGCTCGATGACACGCCGCGGGGCGGACAGCTACACGTGGATCGGCCAGGCCGACCTTCGCAACAGCGCAGTTCTGGTCGTTCGCAACGGACAGGTGACGGGGTCGATCCGTCGCGATGGGCAGCTGTATTCCATCAAGCCGCTGACTGGAGACCTGCACGCGCTGGTCAGCGTGGACGAGGCAAAGTTTCCGGGGGATCATCCGTCCATGTTCGACGATCAACTCCACGAAGACATTGAGGCGCCCCACCGCGACTCGTCAACCGGCTCTCCGGATACGCCGTCGCCCTCCTCGACGCTTGGAGGTTCTCTTCCCGCAGATATATCGTCTGCGTCGGTCGAGCCCGCCTCAACGAGCCAGACGCTGGATGTGATCGTTGCGTACACGCCGCAAGCGGATGCGGATGTTGCAGACATGCAGGCGCTCGTGCAACTCGCTGTGGATGAGGCCAATCTATCCTATGCCAACAGCGGCATCGAGACGCGGATCGAAGTGGTGCATCTGTATGAGACCTCCACAAACTCCACCGACGACATGTTCGTCGAACTGGAGCAATTTCGGACGCCCGGCGATGGAGCCTTCGACGAGATCCATGACCTGAGGGAGACCCACGGCGCAGACATTGCCAAGCTCATCGGCGCTGCGTCGTCAAACTATAGCTATTGTGGACTTGCCTCGGTCATCGAAGCACGTACAGCCGCAGATGCCTTCGCCATGATCGCGCACGATTGCGCGACGGGAAACTACACCTTTGCCCATGAGATCGGGCACCTGCAAGGGGCGCGTCACGACCCTAATTCTGATCAGAATCTGTTTCCGTACGCATTCGGGCATGGCACAACCGACGTCAACAATGACTTTCGGACGGTCATGGGCTTGAATGACACGGATTGTCCCGGTCGTATCTGCGGGAGAGTTCCATACTGGTCCACGCCCGATCCAGATGGGGCCTATGGTGGGACGACAACGGGAGACGCAGCCCTGCGAGATAACGTCAGTGTCCTTGACCTGACGACGCCCCGCATTGCCTCCTTCAAAGGGGCGTCGCCTACCGCGCAGCCGCGATTCACAGCGTCCGTGCAATCTGTCGAGCGAACCATTGCTCCCGGAGGCACCGTGACGGAAACCATCACCATCACAAACCCCGGAGAACGAGCACTCCACTGGCGTGCATCCACATTGGGGAACGTCAAGAGAAGCGGCGACCCGAATGGCCCGGTCTACGATTGGACCGACATCAGCGAGAGCGCTACGGCAACCCGCGTGGATCTCAATGGGGAGGTAGACCTGCCGTTCTCCTTCCCGTTTTACGGCGAAACGTACCGTACGGCTACGATCGGATTCAATGGCATACTGTACTTCGAAGACCCTCCTTCATCGATTTACGATACCGATTTCTACCAGCCGCAATTGCTTCCCAACCGCTTTGGTCAGCATGGTTTTCTTGCTGCATTTTGGTCATCAAGTTTTCCGCCCGTCGGCGACTTTCCTCGGACAGGGGAGATCTATACCGACGTTGACGAGGACGGCCGCATGGTCGTGCAGTGGCACCAGATTGAGAATTTCTTCACGGGGCGGCAATACACGTTCCAGGCAATTCTTTCTCCTGATGGAGACATCCTTTTCCAGTATCACACCATTGAGGACCCGGACGCCAACGCATCTGTCGGCGTTGAGAGTCCCTCGGGTCGCGAGGGCGTCAATGCGGGGTACCGGATCGGCGTTCTCGGCGACAGCTACATCAACGCGTTGCCCGTAGACGGCAGTGCCATTGCGATCGAGAATTACGATGTCGTTCGCGTATCGTCGTATGAGGGGCGTATCCCGCCAGGCGGAAGCGCAGATGTTCCCTTGCGCTTCAACGCGATGGGCAAGGCGATGGGGACGTACACGCGGAGCCTGACGTTCACAACCAACGAAGCAGGGGGCGCGTCCCACACCATTCCGGTGAACATCGAGATTGCTCCGACCCCGGATCGGGCGCTCGCGCTTGACGGCACGGACGACTACGTGGCCGCCGACGGCGTGTCCGATGCCATCGCATCAGGCGACGCCTTCACGCTCGAAGCCTGGGTCTTGCCAACCGGCGACACCGGGCAGCAAGGGCTTCTCACCTTTCACACCGACACCGGCAACAACCGCAACTTGCTCCTCTACCGGAACGAGCAGTTTCAGTACTACGACGACGACACCGGCTACATCCCCAGCCGCAACGCTTTTCCGGCCGGGCAGTGGCACCACGTGGCGGTTACGGTCGATGGGGCCGACCAGGGCACGTTCTACGTGAACGGGCGCCAGGAAGCGACCTTCACCACCCCCGTGCGCCCGGAATCGAGCGGTCTGTTTTCGATCGGGCAGGAGTGGGACACCGGCCCGACCGCCAGCGACTTTTTCGAGGGTCGCGTAGATGAGGTACGCATCTGGAACGTCGCCCGGAGTCAAGCAGAGATTCAGGCTGGATTCTCCACGGCGCTTGGGGAAGCGAATGACCTGGACGGCGCTGCGGGTCTGGTTGCGCACTACCGATTTGAGGGCAATGCGCTGGACGACGCCGGGTTGGAGGATGGCACGCTGGAAGGCGGTCCCTCCTACGCGGAAGACGTTCCTGTAGAAACAGCCGAGGACCGACTCATCGTCCGCGTCAACGGCACCGTTTCTGGCGGCATCGGCAACGGCACGTCGTGGGCGAACGCACATGCGAGTCTGCAAGACGGCCTCGACGGCACCGGGCCCGAGAACGAGGTCTGGATCGCCGGTGGCACCTACACGCCCAGCCGGTCGCTCGACACAGGTGATGCCCGCACCGCCACATTCGAGATCACCGGCGCGCAGGACGGGCTCGGGATCTACGGCGGCTTTGCCGGCACCGAGACCGCCCGCAGCGAGCGCGATCCCATCGCGAACGAAACCATCCTCTCCGGCGACCTCGGCACCCCGGGCGACGCCTCCGACAACGCCTACCATGTGCTTGTCTTCAATGGCGGTGATGGCATTGGCGCGAGTAGCACCAACAACATCACCCCTAATACGGTGCTGGATGGGGTGACTGTCACCGGTGGGAATGCGGACGGCAGCTTTCCTGATAGTCGCGGAGGGGGGCTGTTCTGCGACGGCGAAGAGCCCGACAATGTGTGCAGCCCGTCGTTGACTGGGCTCACCTTCACGGGCAACTCCGCAAGTGCCTTTGGCGGAGCGATCTACAACGGTGGGCGAAATATCGGAATGAGTAGCCCGCAGATCACGGGTAGCACCTTTACCGGCAACTCGGCAGAGTTCGGTGGGGCAATTGCTAACAACGGGATCATCGGCACGAGCAGCCCACTGATTGTCAGTACAGTCTTTACAGGCAACGCATCAGGAGGCTTCGGCGGCGCGATCTATAACGTTACTGCTGGAAGCTCAGGCGAGAGTAGCCCGCAGGTTACGAACGCGACCTTCACCGGCAACTCCGCCAGCAATGGCGGCGGGGCGATCTACTTCGTTGGAGAAAACGGCTCGATCGCTGCACGGATTACAAACAGTATCTTTGTCAGCAACGGCACTGATCACATTGGCTTCGACGACGGCGATGCCGGCGAGCAGCCCCGCTTTGTAAGCTCTACCTTCACCGGCGCCACCGATTTCGCCTTCGACGTGCGATTCTACAACAACGGGCAGACGCCCATCGAGATCGTAGGCTCCGTGCTGTGGGATAACGGCACAGGAGGCATTGCAGGTACGAGCGTATCTGTCGCGGACCCCGACGCAGCGGTAGCGGTGACATACTCGATTGTCGAAGAGGCGCGCTACGCCGCAGGCAGCGGCGACGCCAACGCGGGTCCGGGCAATATCAACCAGGATCCGCTCTTTGCGGATGCAAGCGACCCCGCCGGTCCCGACGGCGTCTTTGGCACCCCAGACGACGGGCTGCGCCTTGCAGGCGGCTCCCCGGCGATTGCGCGGGGCACGTTCGCGCCGTTTGAGACGGGCGGCATCGCCGAAGGCGTCACCACCGACCTCGCCGGCAACGATCGCCGTTTTGGGCTCTTCCCCGACCTGGGCGCCTACGAGCTCAGCACGATTGCCTCCACCAGCGACCAGATTACCGGCGCTACCGGGCTGGTCGGCTACGTCGAGCCCACGGGCTTTGGCGGGCTGCTTCTGCTGCGCAGCGGAGCCACGGCGGGAGCCACCGGCGACCTCACCTTCACCCGCACCGACACGCAGCCGGAAAGCCCGGACCTGCCGGCGAACGTGGCGCCGGTGACGTGGACCGTCGATGCGTCCCTCAGCGCAGCGCCGACCTACGACCTCGTCTTCGACGTGAGCAGCCTGGGCGGCATTGGCGACTTCAGCGCGCTGATGCTCTATAAATCCGACGACGGCGGGGCGACCTGGAACGCGGTGGATACGTTCAGCGGCGCACGCCTGGTGCTGGATGAAGACCGTGCCCTCGTGGCGGTGCAGGACCTGGTGGGCTTTAGCCAGTTTGCGATCGGAAGCACGGACGCGAGCAATCCGCTACCCGTCGAACTGGCCCGCTTCGAGGCGCAGCGCTCGGGCACCGAAGCGGTCACCGTGCAGTGGCAGACGCTTTCGGAGACGAACAACGCCGGGTTTGAGGTGCAGCGGGCCCTTGGGGCGGCCAGCACGTCGTGGCAGACGATGGGCCACCTCGACGGCGCGGGCACCACCGACACGCCGCAGTCTTACCGATTCGAGGACACCGATCTTCCGTACGCCGCCGACAGCCTACGCTACCGCCTGCGTCAGGTGGACACGGGCGGCACCGAATCCTTCAGCGAAGCAATCACGATTGCGCGGCAGGTGACCGAGGCGGAGCTGCTCCCCACGTATCCGAACCCGGCGCGCAGTCAGGCCACGGTGCGGTTTGCGGTTCCCAACCGCCAAG
>CAZBTM010000195.1:0-5797 GCA_964494425.1 uncultured Rhodothermales bacterium
AACGCCATGGAGATGACCCGGATGCTGATGTCTCGCCCCTGTCTCCTTCCCTTCCTCCCACTCCGGATGCTGAACCAGAGCTCGTCGAATCAATCGAGACGTGCATTGCTGCATCCTTTTCTGACCCAGAGTTCGGGGCTACCGAATTGGCTGAAGGCATCGCATTGAGTCCCTCGCACCTGCGGCGCAAAATGAAGATACACTATGACCGCACGCCCATCCAGCTGATTCGCTATCGGCGGCTGCAGGCCGGAGCCCAACTGCTGCGTAACCAACCGGATACCACCATCGGAGAGGTTGCTTATGCGGTCGGGTTCAACAGCCAGTCGTACTTTACGCGGTCGTTTCGAGACGCCTTTGGCCAGACGCCGTCTGCGTATCGCACGGAGCATGGGTCATGAGCTGGCCCCCCGTTGCAGCAGTGGATGTGAGCACGTACGCACGCGCTGGATGCCCCGCAGATGGCCGCGCAGCAGGCGCCACTTGTTGGGGTGCGAAGAGGCTGCTATCGCCAGCGCCTCGCCCAGGGTGGCCCACCAAAATGCTGCGGTGTGAACCGGACCGGGCAGGTTCTTCTGCACAAACCATGCACGCCAGGCCAGGCGCTCGGTTGCGTACGCATTCAAACGAGCCCGATTGACTGGAGACGGGTAGTGGTTGAGCCGTGCCTGGGGCTGGAAAAGCAGCGGCCACGACGCCCCCACACGGTACGAGAAGTCCAGGTCTTCAATGCGTGGCGACGGCCCCTCGGCTTCAGCGTCGAATTGATGCGTAGCGAACACCTCACGCCGATAGGCACAAGCGCCTCCGGGCATCCACTGTACCGGCACCACCTGGCTACCTATTCTGCGCAGCGGTGTCGTGCGCCCTGAAGGCAGCACCGCACCGACCGCAAAACCGTCAAGCAGAAAGAAGCGGCGTATCCACGACGGAGCGGGCGGCGGCGGTCGCTCCGGCTCGCATACACATCCAGCCACGCCTCCTGCTTTGGGATGCTGATGGAGCGCATCTGCCAGGTGAACAAAGTACTGCGGATGCACCTCGACGTCGTCGTCCAGAAAGTGCACAACACGAACCGATGGGGGCAGCACCGCCACGCCATAGTTGCGTTGCCGACTGGCTGCGGGGTCGCCCGGAAATGCGTGGTAGTCCACATGTAGCGAGGGCACATCTCCGAGCACGTGCTGGTTTGCGCGGGCTTCATCGGGATCGCTGCCGTCTACGAGTACGATGTGGAGGGCCTCCGTCTCTTCTGCCCGGGCTACACTGCGCAGGGTACGCGCCACATCGGCGGGGCGGTTTCGGGTGGCCAAAACGAGCGCGTGGGCATCAAGCATGGATCTACAGACCGAGGAGAAAAAGACGCTAACCGGACGTTATGCTGCGGGCTGCAGGGCATACAGCCGCGCCAGCAGATCGTGCACGCGCTGCGTGGGCGTGTCATGGATAATCCAATGCAGCGATTGCACGTTGTAGGACGCATCCGAATGCGAACCAGGCGCAGCATCTGCATCCGCCCATACGAATACGGATGTGCCTGCGGATTGTACGCGCTCAATTAGGGACGGCATAGCAGGGGTGTCGAGGTCGTGGGCATTCACCACAACCGCGCCGTATCCGCCCCAGATGGCGGCAGGCGGATTGGAGTCAGGGCGCCGAGCGGTAATCGACAGATGCGTGGCGCCACGTTCGGGCGTTTGGAGCTGCTCAGCAAGCGAGTTGGGCGCCTCGGGATCGGGCTCAACGACGGCGACCTGAAGCCGCTCATCATCGGAAAGCGGACCAGCGGGGAGGGCGTCTTGCAGATGCTCGTCGAGGGCGGCTTCGTGCAGAAACGCTGCAAGCTGCGTCTGGAACGGCGGATCGTGCTCGGCCCAGTCGGTGAGGAACGGGTTCATGATGCAGGTGCGAAGCAGCGTGAGCGAGGCATCAGTCTCCACCGCATCGGCCACCAGCGTATCCGGAAGTACGCCGCGCAGCACATGCTCGTAGGCGCGCGCCTCAACCTCGGTCTTCGATACCAGAAAATCGTACTGGTTGATGTCTTCGCGCCCGTCGACCGTCATGCGCTTCCAGATGCGCTCGGTGTAATCGTTGAGCGCCGCGATGGTGTCGAAGCCCGACTGGGGCATCAGCACAAAACAGTAGCCGACCGTGTCGGGCTCAGCCAGGGGATAGAGCTCGACCCAACTGTCTGTGGAGAAGCGCGCGTGCATGGCTTCGACCAGCGCCTTGTTCACAGCGATGCAGTTCTTCATGAGCTGGCCATGGCCCTCGGGGGTGAGCGGCACCATCGCTTGCGAGAGGTAGCAGCTTACGGCGGCCGCGCCGGGGCGCGAGCCTTCGAGCGTCCATTGCCCCAGAAAACCACCGAAGCCCGAGCGGTCGTCGTCGGCCAGATAGGGCGCGGCGTACGAGATGGCGTCGCGCAGGTGGTAGTCGCGAAAGAGCACCGCGCCGGCGGGATACGGGATGTACCCGAACTTATGCGGGTCGGTCGTGATGGAGTCGGCCTGGCTCATGGCGGCAATGCCGTTGTACACCTCGGCATCGACCAGGGCATCGGTCCCCGCCAGAGCAGCATCGTCCACCTCGTCGTAGGGTACGATGGCGCCGGTGTCGTCTTTGGGAAGCATGGAGGCAAAGTAGCCCCCAAACGCAGCGTCGCAGTGGTGCCAGAAGGAGAGCCCGTGTGCAGCGGCCTCCGCGCGGAAGGCCTCGATCTGGTGCAGCGGGTCGACCGCGCCCTCTTCGGTGGTGCCGCAGATGCTGACGACACTCAGCACGGGCTGCCGGTTTTCAGCGTGGGTGCGCACGCGGTCGGCGAGCGCCTCCATATCCATGCGGATGCGGTCGTCGGTGGGAATGGTTTCCAGCGCATCGGCCCCCAGACCAACCACGTCCAGGTTTTTCTTCCAGCAGTAGTGGGCGGCCTGCGAGATGAGCACTTTCGGCAGGCGCGCCGGGGCGTTCGGAAAGGTCTCGTTGTAGGAGAGCAGAAACGACGCGAGTCCGGCGGTACGCACGCTGGGAATGGCCTCCTGAAACGCCTGCGCAGTGGCGCGGTCGGCTTCGGCGAGTTGCGCCTTGATACGCAGGTGCATGTCGGTGATCTGGCCGATGGGCAGGTTTGACAGTGCAAACGTAGACAGGTCGTCAAGCTGGGCGGGGTCGCCCTGCGCGGTCTGCACCTCCATGCGGGCCATGTGCGCAAAGTCGGCGTGGGTTTCGCCAACAAGCCGCACCGCGAGCGGGTAGAGGCGCACGTTGCGCGCCATCCAGAGGGCTTCGAGATTGGCAACGGTGCCGCCACTGCACAGGTGGCCCCAGCTAAACGGACGACGGCGCGCGCGGGCCTTAGGCGGGAGCGTCTCGGGCAGAAACTCGGGGTAGCCGACCATCTGCGCCAGTGCGCTGAAGTAGGCCCGCTCTTCACGCACCGTCTCGGGCGAGACTTCTTCAACCACATTGTTCTGGTTGTAGAGGAGTCCGGCAAAGTAGCCAATGAGCGCAGGCAGCGTAGGATCGCTCACGATGTGGGCTACCTGGCGGGGCGAATAGAGCGGGGCCGCGCGCTTCAGTTCCGACAGAATCTGGAACAGTTCGTCGCGCATCTGGGCCGTCATGGCCGAGAACGCCTCGGAGCGCTTGTCGCGCTCGCCGATCATGCGCGGATCGCTGGGGTGGAAGTTACGCCGCCAGAACACATGGTCGCGCAGCACCTCCAGCAAGAGCTGCTCCAGTTCGTCCAGGTTTTCGCCTTTGGGGCCAAGGAAGGCCGATTTGTGAAGCGCGTCGTTCATACAAGGGGCAGCGGACTGGTGAATCCAACAAGATACAGGAACAAGACACTGGTACGCAGCTCCCGAGGATGGTGTTACGCGGTCGGGAAGCTCGTGCGAGCGCCCTGGGCTGCGGTTGCACCTGAGTACGACGTTGCCTATGCTGCAGGCGCACGTATCTGGATAACACCGCCCGAAGGTGCCTTTATTGCGCATCTGCCCATCCATCCTGCTGCATTCTTCGTATCTGTATGTACACTTTGCTTCTGCTTGTTTTTCTGGCAGCGTTTGCGATAGGGATGTCCTACTCGCGCTCGCAAGAAGTGGAGTGGATGCGCCGTATTCAAGAGGGAGACGAAGAGGCATTGCGCAATCTATATCGCACGTACAAATCCCTGATTTTCGGGCTGCTCCTGTCGATCCTAAACAATCGTCAGGAGGCCGAAGATTGCCTGCAAGAGGTGTTTACGCAGGTGTGGGAAAATGCTGACCAATTCAACCCCGAACGCGGCAAGCCGTATAGTTTTATTGTGACGATGGCCCGCAACAAAGCCATCGACCGAACGCGCTCAAAGGTGTACAAAAACCAGCAGCGCCAAGACTATACGATTAACGACTTTACGATGGTGCCCGTGGGTGCGGAGAACAGTCCGTTCGAAGAGGCCACGCGCACCGACCGGGCCAACCGCCTGCGGCGGGCCTTGAAGGAGCTTTCCGACAAAGAGCGGCGGGTCATTCGCATGGCCTATTTCGAAGGACTCACGCAGTCCGAAATCGCCGAGCGTACGGGCATTCCACTGGGTACAGTTAAGTACCGCACGCGCCAGGGCATGATCAAACTGCGCGAGATGCTTACGGGGAACGAATAACGCTATGGAACACGCAGACGCACATACTGACTTCGAAACGCTCTGCGCAGGATACGTCCTGGATGCGCTCAGCGATGAGGAGGCGGCCCAGTTCGAGGCCATGCTACGCGAGGCCACGCCTGAGCAGCGGGCGCTGTACGAGGACATGAAACTCATCCATGGTGATCTGGCGCTGGCTACCGAGGCGCATGACCCGCCTGCCCATGTTGAGGCCGGCATTATGGCTTCGATTCAGGAAGACGTCCGTTCTACGCCGCCTCCCACCCGCTCCGACCGAGCCGCCGTGCAGCGCGGAGCAGGCATCCCGACCTGGGTCTACCAGGGCGCAGCGGTAGCGCTCCTGTTGGCTGTAATTGGGGTGGGCATCTGGGCCACGCAGTTGCGCACTACCGTGCAACAGCAGCAGGCGACCATTACACAACTCGAAGACGAGGTCGCTCAGCAAGATGAACTGCTGGCGGTGCTGGCTGCCCGCGAAGCACGCCTGGTGTCGATGGGCGGGCTGGACCCGAGTCCCGAAGGGTACGGCAAAGTCCTATGGGCCCCCGAGCAGCGCCGTGCGGTCTTCCAGATTGCTAACGTGCCTGCGCCTCCCGAGGACAAAGACTACCAGTTGTGGTTTATTAAAGACGACGAGTCGCCCGTTTCAGCAGGCGTTTTTCACTTCAACGAATCGAGCGAGGAGCTTTTCTTTGTAGTCGATGAGCTTACTGCAGCCCCCTCGTCGCAGTCGAACACCTTTGCTGTTACGCTGGAGCCGAAAGGCGGGATGCCGCAGCCTACCGGCGATATGTTCTTGCTCGGCCAGCAGACATAGCGACCCAGAATAAAACGAAATCAGTGTACTGCGGTGTCACACATGATCGTTGCTGTGTGTAAGGATACGCGTCCAGGCCTATTTTCTCCAGCGGACTGCCATGGTTCATGTTGGGCGCCCTGATCGGAGGGAATAAGTGATTTCAGAGTGCAAGCGCAACCCCGTACGGCTGTCGGTATTCGCTCAGGATGACAGCATGCGAACGGAGTCCAAACATTGACGCGTGACACAGCACTACGTGCAATCAGGTGTGAAGTTGGACATTCGAATCCTTTGTAGCGGTTCAATGCTAAGTGATAGAAGGAATGGGCCTGTAGCCGGAGACTGGG
>CAZBTM010000196.1:0-5767 GCA_964494425.1 uncultured Rhodothermales bacterium
GCCACGCCAAAACCTTGCTACGCGCCCCTGAGCAGTCGGTAACGTCTGTCGCGTACGAACTGGGCTTTTCGGACGTGAGTCATTTCATCCACACCTTTCGGGATGCGGAGGGCTGCACGCCTGGTACGTATCAGCAGCGCCATGCGCCGGATGCGTAGCGGCACGCTACCGGATGTGCCGTCGCCGGCGGCGCCATGGACGTCCGTTCGAGGCAGTGGTCTCGGTGAGCTCAGGGACATCCGATTCGCTTCGTGCGTGGGCCTCGGACACGGCGGCAAGCGCGGCATACAGGTCGAACGTGGCATCGCTGGGATGCAGGGCTGCGGGATCGAAGTGGGTGTCTACGAAGTGGGTTGAGAACTGCCCCGAGCAGAACGCGTCGTGCTGCATCGCAAACTGGCAGAACGGGATGGTGGTGTGCATCCCCGCGATTTCGTACTCGTGTAGCGCACGCCGCATCCGCCGGATGGCGTGGTCGCGGTCGCTACCCCACGTAACCAGCTTGCTGATCATGGGGTCGTAGTGGATGAGCACCTCGCCGCCTTCTTCGACGCCGGCATCTACGCGTACGCCCACGCCAGACGGGGCGGCATGGCGCAGGAGCGGTCCGGGATCGGGCAGGAAGTTCTCGGTGGGATTCTCGGCGTAGACGCGGCACTCAATGGAGTGGCCGTCGATTGTGAGGTCGTCTTGCGTATAGCCGAGCGGCTCGCCTGCGGCCACGCGGATCTGCTCGGCCACCAGGTCGATGCCGGTAATCGCCTCGGTGACCGGGTGCTCGACCTGCAGGCGTGTGTTCATCTCCATAAAGTAGAAGTTGAGCTCCGCATCCACCAGAAACTCGACGGTGCCCGCGTTCACGTACCCACATGCTTCAGCGGCAGCCACCGCAGCCTCGCCCATCTCCTCGCGCTTTTCGGGCGTAAGGATGGAAGACGGCGCCTCCTCGATGACCTTCTGATGGCGGCGCTGGATGGAGCACTCGCGCTCGAACAGGTGGATGGTGTTGCCGTGCGCATCCGCCAGAATCTGGAACTCAATATGACGCGGCTGATCGATGTACTTCTCTACAAACACGCGTCCGTCGCCAAACGCGTTTTGGGCCTCGCTCTGGGCCATCTCCATGGCCCGCTCAAAGTTACTCGGATCGCGCACGATGCGCATGCCCTTGCCGCCTCCACCTGCAGCCGCCTTAATGAGCACCGGGTAGCCAATGTCTTCGGCTTTCTGGGCGGCGGTTGCGACGTGTTCGACCGCATTGGGGGTGCCGGGTGCCATCGGCACCCCTGCCTCTTTCATGAGCGTGCGGGCTGCCGTTTTGTCGCCCATTGCACGAATCGCCTCAGGCGGCGGCCCGATGAACGTGAGGCCGGCATCGGCACATGCTTCGGCGAAGTCGGCATTTTCTGACAGAAAGCCATAGCCGGGGTGCACGGCATCGGCGCCGCTGCGGGCGGCCACGTCGAGCAGGGCCTGCATATCCAGATAGGACTCGCTGGCAGCCGCCGGACCGATGTGGTAGGCTTCGTCGGCCAGGCGCACATGGGGGGCGCGGCGGTCGGGGGTACTGTACACCGCCACGGTGCGCACGCCCAGTTCCTGGCAGGTGCGCATCACGCGCATCGCGATTTCGCCGCGATTGGCAACGAGGACTGTGTTGATCAAAGAGGAATCCGTCATTTCGTCGGTACACCCAGCTGTGGCATGAAATATGTGACTTAGATACGGATGCATACAACGCATCCTACCGTGATGCATCCTGCATGCGCGCCCGTTGCACAACACACCTGCTTCCGAGTCTATGGCGAACACAACCTACTACGACACCTTGGGCGTCGAGGAAGATGCGTCGGCGCGTGAGATAAAGAAAGCATACCGCCGCCTCGCACGCAAGCATCATCCCGACCGTAACCCCGACGACCCCGACGCTGAAGAGCGCTTTAAGAAAATTCAAGAAGCCTACTCGGTGCTTTCCGACGAGGAGAAGCGCCAGCAGTACGATGCCCAGCGCCGCAATCCGTTTGGCGGTCAAGGATTTGGCGGATCTGGATTTGGGCAGGGCGGCAACGGGCGTCGGCAGCGCGTGAACATCAACCAGGAGTTTGGCCAGGGTGGTCTGGGCGATATCTTTGGGGGCGGCGGCGTCGGCGGCCGTGGGCAGCGAGGGGGGCGCGATCCGTTTTCGCAGGCCCAGCAGCAACAGCGCCACCGTCAGCCCCAGACGCGCGATGCGGAGACGCGCCTGCACCTCTCCTTCGCCGAGGCGCTTGAAGGGGGACGCCAGACTGTGGAGTTGCCCTCGGGCGAGTCGATTCGCCTGCGCATCCCCAAGGGTGTGCGTTCGGGCTACAAGATTCGCCTGCGCGGACGGGGACCGACCGGTCCCGCCGGAAAACGAGGCGATCTATACGTAACCTTTGAGGTGGGCGATCACCCACGTTACCGGCGCGAGGGCAACGACCTGCATCTCACGGAAACGGTCTCCGCACTCGACGCCATGCTGGGCACCAAGCGGCGCATCCCTACGCCGTACGGACAGAACATTAGCGTGACGATTCCAGCGGGAACGCAACCCGGTGAAAAGCTGCGTCTGCGTGGCCAGGGGGTCAAGACGGAGAACGAGACGGGCGACCTGTACGTGCATGTTGATGTGCATATCCCCGACAACTTGACCGAAGATCAGCGCGAAACCCTCGAATCGGCGGCCCATGATGCGGGGCTGCGGTAGTGCTGTGTCAACGGTCATGCTGTACCTCGAACCGAGATGGTGACACGTGCAGTGCCGTTCCGAAAAGTTCCCACTGAACCCCAAGGAGATGGTTCGACTCCCGGTTTCGCCGTCCGCTCACCATGACAGGCTTCGTTGGGGGGGGTGATTGCAGAGCATCCACCAAAATGAGAATTGACAGAGCATCAGGGACCTCGCGATCACTTCTTGTCAACTCGCCCGGTCGTACCTGAACACACGTACCGCCTATGAATGATGCCGCGCTCTCTCACCTTCGTCCGTCTGACTTGCGTGCCCTGACGCAGCTTATCAGCGACGCGGTGGTGGGCGGTACCGATGTGGCTGAGGCCGTGCACGCCGCCATTGCGGAGCGTGTGGGCATCCGATGGATTGAGCGCGATGCGGAACGCATGGGCGGTATTTCGGGGCTGGTGTACCGGTCCATTCGCGGCATTACGAACGGAGTTGCGCGTGCATCTGAGCGCGTGTTACATCGCACCGAGCCGCTTCTGAACGATAACGGCTCCTCGCGCGAGCGGGATGCGGTGATCGCTATCCTGAATGGGGTGCTGGGCGACTATCTGGCTGCAACGGGCAATCCGCTGGCGCTGTCGATGCACCTACGACGGGGCGGACAGCCGCTTGTCATGCATCCGAACCGTGTGGCCGAGGCGCTGCCCCACGCATCCAGCTACCCGGTTGTGTGGATTCACGGCTTGTGCATGAACGATACCCACTGGACACGCCAGGGCCACAACCATGCCACCGCCATTGAGCGCGACCTGCCGGTGACGTCGGTCATGGTGCGCTACAACACCGGATTGCATATCTCAACAAATGGGCAGACGCTGGCTACGCTCCTTGAGCGGCTTGTGGAGGCGTGGCCGACGCCGGTAGAGCAGCTGGCGCTGGTTGGTCACAGCATGGGCGGGCTCGTGGCCCGTAGTGCCATCCACTATGCCACCGAGCAGGGGCTGCACTGGCCCCAGCATCTGTCGACGCTTGCATGCCTGGGGACGCCCCATCATGGCGCGCCGTTAGAGCGCGGGGGCGGCTGGATCGACTATCTGCTGGGCACAACGGCGGTGTCGGCCCCGCTGGCGCGCCTGGGGCAGATCCGCAGCGATGGCATCACAGACCTGCGCTATGGCCATCTGCGCGATGCCGACTGGAAGCACCCGAAGGCGCAGCAGGTAGGCCAGGATACGCGCACTCCTACACCGCTTCCCCCGCACATCCGACCGTATCTAATGGCTGTGAGCACGGGGGCGCACCGGGGCGACCTCAAAGACCGTGTCTTGGGCGATGGCCTGGTGCCGCTGGACAGTGCGCTGGGGCGCCACCCCGACCCCGACCTGGCCCTGTCCGTTCCGCGCGAGCAGCAGTGGGTGGGATACAGCATGAATCACTTCGACTTACTCGGCGACTACGCAGTCTACCGGGCGCTGCGCACCCATCTGGCGAGTACGCTTTGAAGAGAGCAACCTTGTTGCACAATGATAGGAACGGAAAGCCGTCCACGAAAATAGCAGGCGTAATCGTATAGCATTGCGAGTACATGCAGTCTGCTAAACGGCTTTCTTTTATCTGCCATCATGGTATCTCAAGGTTTATGACACTATCTGCTGTATCTCGTTACTTTTTTGTGGTTGCTATGCTTCTGGCAACCCCACACATTGCCACGGCCCAGCAACCCACGGAGCGCGATCTTACTGCCCCGCTCACGGCTGCATCGCAGGCCAACCTGACCCCCGAAGGAGTAATCCAGCTGCTCAAAGATGGCAATCAGCGCTTCTTGAACGACGCGTCGTTGGAGCGTGACTTCATGGAGCAAGTGCGCCAAACCTCAGGCGGACAGTACCCAATGGCCGCGGTCCTTGGATGCATCGACAGCCGGGTGCCGCATGAAATCATCTTCGACAAAGGGGTTGGCGACATCTTTTCAGCTCGCGTCGCTGGCAACTTCATTAACACGGATATTTTGGGGAGCCTGGAGTTTGCAACCGCTGCAGCGGGCTCTAAAGTGATTGTTGTGCTGGGCCATACGGAATGCGGGGCTGTGAAAGGCGCTTGCGATCGCGTTGAGATGGGGAACCTAACCAGCACGCTGGCGAACTTGGCTCCTGCTATCTACGCTGTTGATGACGTGGACGGCCCGCGTACGTCAGAGAATGAGGAGTTTGTGCAGGCAGTGGCGCACCAGAACGTGCACATGACCGTGCAGAACATTGTGAACCGCAGCCCGGTTATCCGGCAGCTGGTAGCCGATGGTGATCTGATCGTGGTCGGGGCCATGCACAACGTGAGCACAGGAGAAGTCATGTTCTACGAAGACGAGATGATGACTGCTGCAACGCTCGCGAACTGATAGCCCATCATGCACATTGCGCGTATGTAAAACGGCTCACACGCGCTCTCAACGCACGAACACAAAGCCATAAAGCAGCACAGGCCTGGCTCATTAACGCCAGGCCTTTTTTGTTGCCCCGTGCGATTGTTGCGCTGGCTGTTGTAGCGTGTATCCGTATCTGCCTATCGCTGCGCCACCGCGTGCCAGAGCAGTCCCACCGCAATGAGCGCCAGCCCGGTGGCCCAGACGGCGGGCTCGACCCAGAACGCCAGCCCTACGCATCCCACCAGCCCGCCCCACGCCACCGCCCGTGGGTAGAGCCGGTGTTCGGGCGACAGCTGCAGCGCCGAGAGGTTGGTAAGCGCGTAGTAGATGAGCACGGTAAACGCGCTGAACGTCCATGTGGTGCGGACGTCGCCAATCAGCGCGAGGCCGAAGATGAGTGCGCCAATCGTGAGAACAGCGGCGGTGGGTGTGGTGCGGGCAGCGTTTAGGCGCGTGGTAGCTTCGGGCATGTCGCCGCGGCGGCCCATGGCCAAGAGCACGCGCGAGAGGCCCAGCAGCAGGTTCAGCAGACCGAAGTCGGGGTTGAAGACCCGCACCTTGGGGTCTTCGGGCTCGAACTGCTGCAGAAAGTGCCACACGGAGAGGGTGGCGCCATAGATGTCGTCGAGACGGCGGTCGGCCAG
>CAZBTM010000197.1:0-5735 GCA_964494425.1 uncultured Rhodothermales bacterium
CCCTGCGCGAGAAGTTCACCGGAAATGCCGAGAAGGTGGTGAACCTGATTACCTTCTACGCGCAGGAAGTGCGCGAGATCCTTGCCAGCATCGGGGCGTCTGATGCCGGACTCGGCGTGGGTGGAATCGCCATGATGAAGCAGCCCCGCCACGGCGATGGGCAGTACGAAGAGGTTGATGAGCAGCAGGTAGAGCGGGAAGAGCCAGGCGGCTTTGCGCAGATGGTTCTCGTTTACGTTCTCGACGACGGTGACTTGAAACTGGCGCGGCAGAAAGAGGACCGCGAGCATCGACAGGCCAGTCAGCCACATCCAGTCGGCAAAAGCGCCCGTCGAGGCATCGACAGTGTAGAGCGCTTCGATGGAGGGCACCGCTGCACCGTGTTGAAAGAGATCGCCGAGTCCGTCGTACAGCCCGAACGTGACAAACAGCCCCACCGCCAGAAAGGCGGCCAGCTTTACGACCGACTCGAAGGCGATGGCAACGACCAGCCCTTCATGGCGCTCGGTGACGTCGAGGTGGCGCGTGCCAAAGAGAATAGTGAAGGCGGCCAGCACCAGCGCGGCGTAGAGCGCCGTGTCGCGCCAGATGGGAATCTCTGCAGCCGCCGTGCTTTCCAGTGGAGCGGTAAGCGCACCGAAGCTGGTCGAGATGGCTTTGAGTTGGACGGCAATATAGGGCACTACGCCCATGACCGCCACGACCGTAGCCACGCCCGCCAGCACAGCACTTTTGCCATAACGCGCGCCGATGAAGTCCGCAATCGAGGTGATGCGCTGGTGCGCGCTAATGCGGACGATCTTGCGCATCAGGCCCCACCACAAGATGGCAATGAGCGTGGGCCCGATGTAGATCGGCAGGAAGTTGATGCCAGTGGTGGCGGCGTAGCCTACGCTGCCGTAGAAGGTCCACGCGGTGCAGTACACTGCCAGCGAGAGCGCGTAGATGTAGGGGTTGTTCACAAGACTGCGCCCGTGCTCGGCGCGCTCGTCGCCATAGTAGGCTACAGCAAAAAGCAGGCTCAGGTACGCTGTGGCCACCAGCAGGAGAAGCGTAGTGCTCATTGGCTATGCGCCTCCCGAGTCGCTGCCCGTAGCGCGGTGCAGGATCGCTGCACTGGCTCCAATGAGCGCGGCCCAGATCACGAAGATTGCAAGGTAGAGCATGGGGATGCCGCCTATCGTCTGCGGCACACTGTACACCGTAAGCAGCGGATACCCCAGCAGTACGCACCCGGCCACAAAGAGCGTGATTAGCCGCCGTTGGACTTCCAGCGTATCCATAGGCACACGGGTTACGACAGCATGGGGTCTTCGTCGGTGCTGAGTTGATTCGTTACGAGCACACAGATGCCAGGCAGGCTGGGGTCATCGAGCGCGTAGAATGCCTTTACGCCGTCCTTGCGGCGGGAGACGAGGCCCTCGCGCATCAGAATGCCCAGATGCTTGCTCACATTGGCCTGTCGCTGCCCGGAGGCATCCACCAGGTCCTGCACGTTGAGCTCTCCATGTACACGCAGCAGATTGAGGAGCTGAAGGCGCACCGGGTCGCCCATAATTTTGAGGCGCCGGGCCACCCGCTTGATCTGCGCGTCAGGCACCAGCGGAGGGTTTGTGGAATCGGACATGCGCGGCAGAGACTATCCAACAACTCGCGGGCACCTCCATACGGCAGCCCCCACTTTACGTTTCGTTCACACCGTGGGGCATCTCGATGCATTCGGGAGATGCGCCGGTCACTCGCGTGCTTGCAGGCGCTCTTCCGCCATCCGTACGGCTTCGTACGCGTTCACAATGCTGCCTGTGGATGAGAGTGTGCCGAAGCGAACCTGCGTGGCCTCGGCCTCCTGATCGGTCGTCGGACGCGTGACCTGCTCGTCGGCATACGACACTGCCGACTCCAGAATGATCTCGCGCACTTCCTGGGCCGAGAGTTCGGGGTAGTATGCCATCAGCAGCGCGGCAACTCCCGAGACCATCGGTGCGGCCATGCTCGTGCCGCTGTTGAATCGGTATTCGTTGCCGGTGGTGCTGGAGTAGATGTCTACGCCCGGGGCAAACACATCCACGCGCTCAGCGCCGTAGTTGGAGAAGGAGGCGACCAACTCGTTCTCAACGTCCCAACCCGATGCGCCCACCTCAATCCAGTGCGTGGCGCGTCCGCCATCGGCATAGTGCGCGGTCGGAAAGTTGTCTTCGGTATCAATGTTTTGGGCGCTGTTGCCTGCGGCATGCACCATAAGCACGCCCAGGGAATCGGCGTAGTGCACCGCATCGTCGACAATCGCTTTCTGAGGCGAGTAGCCTTTGCCAAAGCTCATGTTGATGATGTCGGCGCCGTTGTCAGCTGCGTAACGAATGGCGTTGGCCACGTCTTTGTCGCGCTCATCGCCATCGGGGACCGCGCGCACCGGCATGAGGCGCACGGCGGGGGCCACGCCGTCAATGCGGAGCGTGGTGTCGCGGGCGGCGCCGATGATTCCGGCCACATGGGTGCCGTGTCCCGGATCGGGGCCGTGCACATCAGGGTTGCCATATCCTTGCTCGGTGAGGTCGCTGTACGTATCCCCCACAATAGAGCGCGGCTCAAAGTCGGGGTTGTAGCCGTACTCAACCTGTGCGCTCACCTGCTCGTAAAACTGCTCAATGTCGCTTGGCGTCAGGTCCTGATCGTAGAAGAACGTGAGGATGTCGTAGGCCTGTTGGAGACGTGGGTCCTCGCGCTTTTCCAGGCGGGCCACATCGGCAGGGGTTACCTCGTTGACGTTGAGTTCGTTGCGCAGGAAGCGCAGCACGTTCTGCACGGTGTTGTGGGCGTTGCGCACGTTCGAGAGCTGCTGCTTGGCCTCGTCGCGGTCCGTCTGAAAGTCGTTGCGCAGCGTGTAGAAGTAGTCGAGCGAGTCGCGCCCGGCAGGGGAGAGCCGCGTGGTGTCGGTGCTTGCCACCCACGTGCGATAGGTGCGGTACAGCCGCGTCACCTCGTAGGTGTCGTGATCCACATTCTCGCCGCTGGGATTGCCCAGAAAGCTCCAGCCATAGGCATCGTCCACATATCCATTGTCATCGTCATCCACGTCGTTCTCGGGCGTTTCGTCTTCGTTTTCCCACCGCTGGGGCGCCAGTTCGTCGTGCTCCATGTCGACGCCCGAGTCGATAATGGCAACGGTGACTGTTTGCTGGGGTGCACGATCGGCCAGGAGCGTGGTGTGCACGCGGTGCGTACTAAGTCCGGGGTGGCCGTCGGCTTCGGCATCCATATGAAACCAGGCGTAAGGCGGACGCTCCGGCGTAACGGCGAAGGTGTCGGGGGTGGGCACAGGCACCGCTAAGCGAGGTGGGGGCGCTACCTTGGCAGCGGGTTCGGAGGTTGCGGCATCGGGCTCGGATGGGGCGGTGCTTGCGCATCCCCCCAGCGCTGCAGCAAGCAGCAGCATGGCGGCAGCGCGCCAGAAGCGAACAGACATGGGCAACAGAGAGCACGTGGGTAGAACATCGGTCGGTGGGTGCTACCCACTACGCAATCGGGTGATTCAGCATTTGAACACCGCTACAGATACAGCGTGAAATAAAAATGTGTACTTAACACGCATTTCGGATGCGCCAGTGGTGCACAGCACGTATTACGATTTGTGGCCATCCTGCGTTACGCCTCTTTCAGGCCTTGTATCTTATCAACTTTCTTATACACTGTTTTTTCTATGGATACGTATGACATTGTTATCATTGGCGGGGGTATTGTCGGATTAGCTACAGCCTACCGGCTCCACCAGACGTATCCGGGTGTGCGGTGTGCCATTCTGGAAAAGGAGGAGGCCGTTGCTACCCACCAAACCGGACGCAATTCGGGCGTTATCCATTCGGGGATCTTCTACACGCCGGGCTCGCTGAAAGCCGAAAACTGCCGCCAGGGCCGCAAGCAGCTCGTGGACTTCTGCAATCAGTATGAGGTGGATTATGAGGTCTGCGGCAAGGTGATTGTGGCTGCCACCGAAGAGGAAGTGCCCGAACTGGCGCGCATCCAAGAGAAGGGGCACAAGAACCAGATTGCGTGTACGCGCATCGGGCCGGAGCGATTGCGTGAGCTGGAGCCGCACACCCGCGGCGTGGCGGCGCTGCATGTGCCCAGCTCGGGCATCGTGGACTACATTGGCATG
Organism: uncultured Rhodothermales bacterium; assembly: GCA_964494425.1. GTDB lineage: Bacteria > Bacteroidota > Rhodothermia > Rhodothermales > Salinibacteraceae > Longimonas. The sequence continues at coordinate 4,154 of CAZBTM010000197.1, forward strand.
GCGCAGGCAATGGCGCGTGCGGTGCAAAAGCATGGCTATGACGTCTACACGGGCGCAGCGGTGCAGGCGCTCGACGTGACTGCAGACGGCGTGGTCTGTCACACCACCGCAGGATCGGTGCGCGGGCGGCTGGTGGTGAACTGTGCCGGGCTCTATGCGGACAAGATTGCGCAGATGAGCGGGCAAGACCCGCAGGCCCAGATTGTGCCGTTTCGGGGCGAGTACTACGAGCTCGTGCCTGAGCGCCAGCATCTCTGCAACAACCTGATCTACCCCGTGCCCAACCCGGACTTTCCGTTCTTGGGGGTGCACTTTACGCGCATGATCGAAGGCCACGTGGAGTGCGGCCCGAGCGCGGTGTTGGCGTTTGCCCGTGAGGGCTACACCTTCGCCGATGTCAACTGGCCCGAGCTGTGGGAGACGCTCACGTATCCGGGCTTCGTAAAGCTCAGTGCCAAACACTGGCGCAAAGGGCTCTACGAGATGGTGCAGTCGCTCAGCAAAGAAACGTACGTGCGGGCTGCGCAGCACCTCATCCCCGAGGTAACGTCCGACGACCTCGTGCCTTCGCCTTCAGGCGTACGCGCTCAGGCCGTGCGCCGCGACGGCACGCTGGTCGACGACTTCTGGATCCGCGCCACCGACCGCGTGGTGAACGTGATCAACGCGGCCTCGCCCGCGGCCACAGCGTCGCTTCAGATCGGCACCCACATCATGAACACGTATCTTACACCGCGCATCGAACGAGTGGGCCTGCAGCACGCGGTGTAGCAGCACGCGGTGTAGAAGCATGTCTTGTAGTGATAATGAGGCTGGATCACGACGTTTGCGGCACTACGTCGGCTGTTGACGCAGGGTCGTGCACCTGTGTGTAGACGAGCGCTACGCCCGTGAGTGCGAGAAGCGCGCCGACGGCGAAAGGCATCACGAACCCGTATTGCACGAGGATGCCCGCCGTAATCTGTCCGAACGAGATGCCGAGCCCAAACGCGACGGTGAGCACCGAAAGCGTAGACGCAGCCTCGCCTTCGTTGGCGAGGTCGCCTGCCAGTGCCAGGGCGGGGGCAAAGATGAGCGCCCCGCTGATGCCCTGCAGAAGCCGTGCGCCAATCATCTGCGCAGGGGTCGTGACCAAGCCCTGCGCGAGCGTAGTTGGGGCCAGCGCCGCGAGTCCGATCAGGATGAACGTGCGGCGTCCGTACGTATCGCTGGCACGGCCTACGAGCGGCTGCACCACCGCCAGTGCGCCGATAAACGTGGCAAACTGAATTGCAAAGAGCACAGGTCCCTGATCCAGGCGGGCGTTGACCTCGGGCTCAATCGAGGACATGAGGGCGATGCAACTGGTCATCATGAAGGTGGCCAGGCCGAGCGAAAACACCGGGTCGAGCGCCTGCTCGCGTCCGCGTACGGGAATCGCAAAAGAGCGGTTGGTGGGTTTGGTGGTCTCGGGATCGTCGACCATGGCCACCACCATCAGCGTGCTCACAAGCGCAGCGCCCGCCGCGATGTAGAAGCAGGCCGTGAAGCCGTCGAGCGCCATTCCGCCCGGGAGCGTATACGGCCCCTGCTCCAGAACAAC
>CAZBTM010000198.1:0-5726 GCA_964494425.1 uncultured Rhodothermales bacterium
CTGAGGTTGTTCGCCACAGCACCCAAGACGGAAGTGCCCCCACCGCTCGCTTCACCCTCACCCTCGACCCCGATGCCGGGCCGCTGCCCGTGGAGTTGAACAACTTCCAGGGTCAGGCCGATGAGCAGAGCGCCGTCATTGAGTGGAACACCGCCAGCGAAACCAACAACGCGGGCTTCGATGTGGAGCACAAAGCGCCCAACGCCGATGGCTTCACGCAGGTGTCGTTTGTGGAAGGCGCCGGCACCACCGATTCGCCGCAGTCGTACAGCTTCCGCATGGACGAGCTGGAGGCCGGCACGCACACGTTCCGCCTCCGCCAGTCCGACCTGGACGGCACCACCACGCTCTCCGATCCCATCGACGTGGAGATTGGGCTGAGCAGTGCCTATGAGCTTGCTACCTTCCCGAACCCGGTGCGCGATCAGGCCACCGTGCGGTTTGCGGTGCAAGAGTCGCAGCCGGTCACCATCGAGGTGTACAACACGCTGGGGCAGCGCGTGCGCACGCTCTTCCAAGAGTCCGTACCCGCCGATGACACCCGCGAGATCACCCTCGACGTGAACACCCTGTCGAGCGGCCTCTACATCGTACGGATGCGCGGCGAGAGCTTCAGCACGACCCAGAAGGTCACGGTGGTGCGGTAAGCGCGCAGCACGAATATCACGATCCCAACCCGCCGGTGAGGTGCCCCCTCATCGGCGGTTTTTTTGTTGGGGGTGTCTTGCTTGTGTTCGCAGACCCATTCGGGGGCAGGCGTGACGCATCCAGGCAACCGTAGGGACACGGCGCGTGTGCATTTAGCGACTTGTAGCCCGGGACTGGGAGCGGAGCGCTGGGAACGCAGTGACCCAGTGCTCGTGGGGGGCGGACGTCCCGGGCGGTATCTGAGCTCCTTCCCCCCCAATATGAGTTGGAGCGCAGGATGACATTTGGGATGGGAGGAACGTAGGAATCGCCAACCCGCTCCCCTGGAGAGGGGAGCTGTCGCGTAAGCGACTGAGGGGGGATGGGATCCGCTGTGGTGTATTGTGGAGGGGAGTAGCAAAGATCTGACAGGTCTCGGAAGACCTGTCAGATCTATCCGGGTCCATCGTACAACCTGCACACTGCCTCACCCAACCTCCGCGACCCGGAGGAGTGATTAAGGCGCTGCGAATCCCTGTAACGAAGCGCACACGCCTTCACCTCCCCCTGAACCTATGGGCACAGCGCAAGGTCACACACGACTGCTACTGCCTCTGTCTTTTTCTATCCGCCTATGGCCCCGCTGCTTCAGCTTTCCGATGTCCGCAAGTCGTTCGACGAGGGCACGACCCGTCGTGCGGTGCTCGACGGGGTCAAGGCCACCATTGACGCGGGCGCCTTCGTGGTGCTTATGGGACGCAGCGGCGCGGGTAAGAGTACGCTGCTGAATCTGATCAGCGGCATTGACCGGCCCGATAGCGGGCGCATCCAGTACAACGACACCGACCTCACGACGCTCTCGGATACGGAGCGCACGCGCTTCCGGCGCACCGAAATCGGCTTCGTCTTCCAGTCGCTTAACCTGATCCCCACGCTCACCGTTGCCGAGAACATCGCGCTGCCGTTGGAGCTGAGCGGTCAGACGGACGCCGTCGCCGAGCGCGTGGCGCACTTGCTCGACCGCGTGGGACTGCCCGACCGCGGCGACAGCTATCCCGACCGGCTCTCGGGCGGCGAGCAGCAGCGCGTGGCGATTGCCCGAGCGTTGGCGCACCACCCGCTGCTCATCCTGGCGGATGAGCCTACCGGCAGCCTCGACTACGAAACCGGCACGCAGGTCTTGCGCCTCCTCACCGATCTGGTGGATGAGCACGACACCACGCTGCTCGTTGCCACGCACGACCAGCAACTTGCCCAGCAGGCCGACCGCACGCTCACCCTGCACAACGGCCTGTTGCACGACGGTCCCCTCAGCGCTATTCTCGCCGCGTAGCCCGCCCCCCATGACGTCTCTGCTTTCGCGATCCAGTCTGCAATACCTGCGCAGCCGTCCGTGGCTGATGGCGCTCTCGGTGCTGGGCATTGCGCTGGGCGTGGCCATCGTTGTGGCGATTGATCTGGCCAACACCAGCGCCTCCGATGCCTTCCGCCTCTCCACCAGCACCGTAACCGGCGAGGCCACGCATCAGGTGGTGGGCGCGGGGGCCGGACTCGACCAGGCGGTATATCGCGACTTGCGCACTGAACACGGCTTCCGCAAAATTGCGCCGGTGGTCGAAGGCTACGCCACGGTCGAGGGCACTGCCGAATCGCGCACGTTTCAGCTGCTGGGCGTGGACCCGTTTGCCGAGGGCCCGTTTCGTCCGTACGCGGGCTTTGGTCCCGACAGCGATCTGGAGCTGGAGCCGCTGCTGAATCGCTCCACGGTGCTGCTGGGCGCGCAGACCGCCGATCAGATCGGCGTGGCCCCGGGCGATTCGCTGGCGCTGTCGGTGGAGGGCCGCACCCGCACCGTGCAACTCATGGGCGTGCTGCAGCCCGACGACGAGCGCAGCCGCCGCGCCGTCGAGAACCTGATCGTGACCGACATTGCCACGGCTCAGCGTCTGCTGGATGCGCAGGGCCAGCTCTCTCGCATCGATGGGATCATCGACGACGAGCGCACCGAACAGCGCCTGCGTGCCGCCTTGCCCAGCGGCGTGCAGCTCCAGCGCTCCGACACCCGCACCGACACCGTGGCGCAGATGACCCGCATCTACAACACCATGCTCTTCTCCGTCGTGCAGCGGCGTCCGCTCATCGGGCGGTTGCGCGCGCTGGGCGTTACGCGGCGCGAGATCTTCCAGCTGGTGCTGTCGGAGGCGCTGCTGCTCGGCCTGGCGGGCACTATTCTGGGCGTGCTGGCGGGCATCGTGCTGGCGCAGGGCCTGGTGCAGATCATCACGCGCACGCTCACGGACCTCTACTTTGTGGTGACGGTGCAGCAGCTCTCCATCGCGCCTCTCACGCTTGCGAAGGGCGCTGGACTCGGGCTCGGACTTACGCTGGTGGCCGCCCTGTTTCCGGCCCGTGAGGCGGCCAATGCGCCGGTTAGCATGGTGCTGCAGCGCTCGACCTCCGAATCCGACATACAACGACGGGCGCCGTGGCTTGCCCTCTTCGGCGCTGGACTCGTAGCGGGCGGCGTGGCCCTTCTGGCGCTGGCGGAAGGCAGTTTGGCGTGGAGCTACGTGGGCTTGCTCTTGCTGATTCTGGGCGTAACCGCGGCGACCCCGCTGGCGGTGCTCGGACTCGCCAAAGCGGCGCGTCCCATTATGGATGCGGCAGCCGGGGTGCTCGGTCGCATGGCTGCACGCGGCGTGGTGAGCACGCTCAGCCGCACAGGTGTGGCGATTGCAGCGCTTACCGTAGCGGTGGCCTCGACCATCGGCGTGGGCATCATGATCGACAGCTTTCGGGGGACGGTGCAGACGTGGCTGCAGCAGTCGCTTCAGGCGGATGTGTACATTCAGGCGCCCAGTCCCAGCTTCCGGCAGTCGACCTCGACCATCGACCCCGCACTGGTAGAGGCCATTCGCAATGCTGAGGGCGTGGGCAACGCCTACACGGTGCGGCACGTAGACATCAGCGCGGACGTAGGGCCCACGCATCTCATTGCCATCACGCCGGGTCCGCAAACCCCGGATACGTACACGCTCAAAGCGCAGACTGGCGCGGTGTGGACAGCGTTTGCCACCGACGATGTGGTGCTGGTCTCCGAGCCGTACAGCAACCGCTATGATGTGGGTGTGGGCGATACGCTGACCCTGCAAACCGACCGCGGTCCGCACGAGGTGTTTGTGCAGGCGGTCTACTTCGACTACGCCTCGGACACGGGCAGCGTGATGATGAGCCGTCCGGTGTACGACCGCCTCTACGACGACGAGCGCGTGTCGGGGGTGGCGGTCACCACGGCGGCGGGCGTAGACACCGACGCGCTGATTGCGGAGCTACGCACGCAGGCGAGCGGCATCCAGAATGTGATCATTCAATCGAACGAAGCGCTGCGCTCGGCCTCCCTCGACATTTTTGATCGCACGTTTGCGGTGACGAATGTGCTGCGGCTGCTGGCCATTGTGGTGGCGTTCATCGGGGTGCTCACGGCGCTGATGGCGCTGCAGCTGGAGCGCAACCGCGAGTTTGCGGTGATGCGCGCCTCGGGCATGACGCCGGGGCAGGTGGGCGGCCTCGTGAGTATGCAGACGGGGCTTGTGGGGCTGTTCGCGGGCCTGCTATCGCTTCCGCTGGGCTACGCGCTGGCGTACGTGCTGATCTACGTCATCAACCTGCGCTCGTTTGGGTGGACGCTCCAGATGGACGTTGACCTCGGTATCCTTCTGCAGGCCGTAGGTTTAGCGGTGGCGGCGGCGCTCCTGGCGGGCCTCTACCCGGCCTGGCAGATGGCTAATGCCAACCCGGCGCTGGCGCTGAAAGAGGAGTAATGCCTCGCGTTGCCTGTTTACGTCTGTTCTTCTGCTGATTCGATACCTGCCCATGAACCGTCCCCTACTCATTCTCATCGCCATCGCGTTGCTGCTGGGCCTGGGCGCGTACTGGCTTGCAGAGCCGGGCGTTGACGACACCGCTGTTCGCACCACCACCTCCGTAGCCGAGGCCATGGGCAGCAGCGACACCACCGGCTACGACCGCGCCGACCGCGTGATCGACTTCGCGTTTCCCGAGGACCACGGCCCGCACCCCGGCTTCCAGACCGAGTGGTGGTACTTTACCGGCAATCTCGATGGCGATGACGGCAACGCCTACGGCTTCAAGTTCACGATCTTCCGCTCCGCGCTCTCTCCGCCCGATTCGGCAACCGTCACCGCTGTGTCCAGCGACCCCGCCACCACATCCGACTGGCGCACCAATCAGTTCTACATGAGCCACGTGGGCGTAAGTGCCATGGACCGCGCCTGGCACCGCAGCGCTGAGCGCTTTGCCCGCGGCGGAGCCGGACTCGCCGGCGCCCGCGCCCAGCCGTTCCGCGTCTGGCTCGATGACTGGTCGATGCAGAGCGCCGAGCCCATCAGCCAAACGCCCGATGCCACGCCCAACGATGCGACGTTTCCGCTCCGCCTGCAGGTCAGCGACGACAACATGGGCTTCGACCTGACCGTCACGCCGCAGAAACCGCCCGTTTTTCAGGGCGACCGCGGCCTCAGTCAAAAGGGGCCCGGCGCGGGCAATGCGTCCTATTACTACTCGTACACGCGGCTGGATACGGACGGCCAGGTCATGGTCGAGGGCGACACGATCAGCGTTACGGGCCAGAGCTGGATGGACCGCGAGTGGAGCACCAGCGCCCTCGCCGAGGATCAAGAAGGGTGGGACTGGTTCTCGCTCCAGTTCGACGACGGACGCGAACTCATGTACTACCAGCTCCGCCAAGACGACGGCACGCCCAGTCCCTTCAGCAAGGGGCTTCTGGTGGAGGAAGACGGCTCCTCGACCCTGATCGAACGCGAAGATGTGGAGCTGGAGGTCACCGATACGTGGACAAGCCCCATCGACGGCGAAAGTACGTACCCCGTGGCGTGGCAGATGCGCATCCCCGAATACGACCTCGACCTCACCATCACGTCGTACTTTCCGGGGCAAGAGATGGATGTGTCGGTGCGCTACTGGGAGGGCGCGGTGCAGATTGACGGCACCGCGAGCGGGGCGGACCTCTCGGGCCGTGGCTACGTCGAACTCACGGGCTACGCCGATGGGGCTTCGGC
>CAZBTM010000199.1:0-2075 GCA_964494425.1 uncultured Rhodothermales bacterium
GGTCAGGAGGCAATCATCGAGGCGGTGCTCGCGGGCCGCGATGTGATGGGCATCTTGCCCACGGGCGGCGGCAAGTCGCTCTGCTACCAGGTGCCTGCGGTGCTCTTCGACGGACTCACGCTGGTGGTCTCGCCACTTATTGCGCTCATGCAGGATCAGGTTCAAGGGTTGGAGCGCCGGGGAATCCGCGCAGCAGCGCTCAACAGCACCCTGTCGCGGCGCGAGCGCGAACAGTGTCTTGTGAATGCGGAGCACGGCCTCTACGACGTGCTGTACGTGGCGCCCGAGCGCCTTACCATGACGATGTTTCAGGCCCGCGCTGCCGAGCTGAACGTGGCGCTCTTGGCCGTTGATGAAGCGCACTGCGTGAGCGAGTGGGGCCACCACTTCCGTCCCGACTACCAGGAGATTGCCCCGGCCCGCGAGGCGCTGGGCCATCCGCCGCTGCTGGCGGTCACGGCGACGGCCACGCCCGAGGTGCGCGCCGATGTGCAGGAGCTTTTGCACCTGGAGGAGCCCAAGGTGGTGGTGCAGGGCTTTGACCGTCCGAATCTGGTGTGGTCGGTCTTTCAGACGGCAAACAAGCGCGACAAGCTGCACGATGTGGTTGAGGGCGTGCCGGGCTGTGGCATTGTGTATGCCTCCACACGCCGCAATGTAAAGATGTGGACCGACTGGCTGCAGCGGAAGGGCGTGTCGGCAGCGGGCTATCACGGCGGCATGACTCCTGATGACCGCACCGCAGCACAGCAGCAGTGGATTCAGGATGAGGTGCGCGTCATGGTAGCCACGAACGCGTTTGGCATGGGGATCGACAAGCCGGATGTGCGGTTTGTGGCGCATGTCGACATCCCGTCATCGCTCGAAGCCTACTACCAGGAAGCCGGCCGCGCCGGACGCGACGGCGAACGCGCCTACGCGGTGCTGCTCTACCAGCCGCCCGATGTGGATACGCAAGAGGCGCTCATCGAGTCGGGGCATCCGTCGGTGCAAGAGATCCAGGCGGTGTACACGGCCATCTGCAACGTAGGCCAGGTGCCGCTGGGCAGCGAGCCCGACAGCCCGCTCACGGTCGACATGACCGCGGTGCAGCGCGTCACCGACCTGCATGCGTCTAAGATTCGCACAGCCATCGACATGCTGGAGCGGGCCAATGCGTGGCAGCGCCTGCCCAACCGGCGGCATCGTGGGTGGATTCGGTTTCAGCAGGCTGCCTCGTCGGTGCGCAGCTATGCCCGGCAGCAGTCCAACACGGCCCTACAAGAGTTTGTGCTCACGCTCATTCGCTTTGTGCATGCCGAAGCCTACGCGTCGTGGTGGCCGCTTGACATGCAGCAGCTGGAGCGCCGGATGGACCTGCCGCGCCCGCGCATCCAGAAGGGACTCGACTACCTGGCCGAGCGCGGACTGCTGCAGTGGCGTCCGCCGGGCCGGGCCATTCACCTGGAGATGCAGCATCCGCGCGCCAAGCAGTGGCCGGTGCCCGGCGATGCGGTGAAGGAAGCACGCACACGGGCGGAGGCGCGCTTAAAGGCGATGATCGACTACGCAGAGTCAGCCTCATGTCGGCGGCAGCAGCTGCTGGACTACTTTGGCGAAGACAGTGCGCCGTGCGGACGCTGCGACGTGTGTCTGGGGCGCCACGATCCCGACCCGGTTACGCCTACCGATGAAGACGAACTGCGGCATGTGCTCACGTCCATTGCCCGCGACAAGCCCATGCAGACGTGGCTGCCCGATCAGCCGCGCTACCGGGCGCAGCGGCTCTTGCGCTGGCTGGTGCGCGAGCAGTACGTGGAGCCGCCTGCGCCCCATGCTACCAGCTACACGCTCACGTCGAACGGCCAGCGATTTGTGCCGCAGTCGCACCCCGAAGAAACATCGTAGGCATTTTTGCCCATCTACAATCTACAGCAGGTCACGGCTCGGACGTAGCCTCTTGGCGCAGGCTGTAGATCGATTCGCAGGTACCCCGCGGATGTCGCGTAAGATGAAGATAGTACGCATCCGGCACCCAGCGCTCGATGCGGCGCAAGGTGGCGATGTCGTAGACATGGATCGGGCTTTTCTCCACC
>CAZBTM010000199.1:2085-5722 GCA_964494425.1 uncultured Rhodothermales bacterium
TGATGAAGCAAATGTACCAGTAGCCGGAGACTGGGAGCGCCCCCGGCGCGGACGTCTCTGGCGGGGGGACGGGAGCGAACGGGGGACCGTTCGCCCCAGGAAAGATTATTATTGGGAGCGTGACCATTTAACATGTATCCACTACCCCCTGCCCCTCTACAGCAGGTCACGGCTCAGAGGTAGCCTCTTGGCGTAGGCTGTCGGCGACGATGCGCACGGCGCGCAGCGAGTCGACGACCTCCTCGTAGAGCGCATGGTAGGCGTCGGGGTGCCGGGTGTAGTAGGCGCGGGCAGAGTCGAAGCGGGCGGGCGCTACGCCGTGCCGGGCCAGAATGCTATCGCGGGGCAGGCGGGTGTCGAGGCCGGGCGTGCTAAGGCGTGCCTCGGCGATGTGCAGATCCACCAATACCGTGCGCATGGTGTCGCGGTTGAGGGGCGGCTGTTCACTGGAGCAGCCTGCGCTGGCGATGAGGAGCCCCCCACACAACAGCACCGTTGCTGCGCATCCCCCTAAAGACAACCAGTTGTTGGATGGATACATGACCGGGCGGTGCGTAGTGAGCGAAGACGCAGCACACAGGGATGCAGCGCAGAGTAAGGCTACTCGGACAATGCAAGCGTTTCCTCGGACTGGGCCTCGGCGCCGGTGCGGAAGGTGCGGGCCATCACTTCCATCTGTCGCAGGAACGAGCGCTTGCCGTACTCAGGGGCAAAGACCGACCCGTTGATCATGTAGACGCGGTCGGTTTCTTGATCGTAGAACGTGTAGTTGACGAACGGCCCCCCGCCCGCCATGCCTTGCAGGCGATCCTCTCCGTCGGGGCGGCGGACGAAGTGCCACAGGCCGCGCGTAACGTAGGCGTAGCGGTCGAGAAACTCGGTCTCTTCGGTGGTTAGCGGACGCCGGTAGTCGCTGCGCACGAACCCGGCGACGTTGCCACGCAGATACTTTTCGGTGAGCGAGTCGCGTGTGGAATAGATCCACTCAGGCGTGATGTCGCTGGGGGCCATGCCCTCCACGTAGTGGATAAAGAGTTCGCGCCGTGTATCCGTGAGCACGCGTCGCAGCCAGACGAAGCCGCGGTCTTCGGTCGTTGTATCGACGGCAATCTGATAGTCGTGCTGCACGTTCACAGCAAAGCCGTGGTGCTGCATGAGCGTATCTTCGAGGGCGAATTGCCGCTCCTTCTCAAACATCTCGCGCTCCATGCGGTCAAGCGTCACCTCATGAAACGTGTCGCGGATCTCGGGGCCGCGCTCCTCGATAGCCTGCGCGAGCTGCTCAGAGTTGGCCGCGGTCATATAGTAGACGCGCTGGCTCCGCCGCCACAGGTCGTTGCGCGGTACCACAACGGGGGTGCCGTCGAGCGCGGCCTGCAGCACATCATCGGAGAGGCGGCTGCGCAGAAAGTTGGCCACAGGCGTGTCGTCGTCGAGCGGAGCCACGAAGACCACGTTCTTGTGGCGCTGCACGATGTCGAACATGCGGTCGGAGGTGAGGTTGACCTGCTGCAGGTCGAAGGTGCGCTCGGGGGTGGGCAGCGTCTCCACGTACGGCCCAATGTGCTGGCGTACGGCATCACCCAGATCCGCGTCCCAGTGCGTGCTATCCATCACGACCATAATTTCGCCCTCGGGCCCGGTGGCGCGGGGCCGGTAGTCGCCCTCGAAGGCGCCTTCGCATCCAGCAAACAGTCCGAGAGCAAGTATCGAGACGGCTAAGCCGCGGAGCATGCGCATACCCATAGGTAGAATAAGCCGTTAGAAGAAAAGAACCGAAGGCGCGGCACTGGATCGCCGCTCGATGTGTAGACGCCTGGTGCTCCAAATTGCTCCCTGCAGCTACGCAGCGGCTATAGCGTCGCCATGCTTCAGGGCATGCGCAAACTGGCGGATGCGAGCGTACCGGTCGGCGTCGGAGAGCGTGTCGTCATCCCAGCAGGCTTCAATCTCCTTAATGAGCGCCGACCCGACGATAAAGCCGTCGGTGTGCTGCGAGAGCTCTTGTGCATCCTCGTGGGTTGCAATCCCAAACCCGACCAGCAGCGGATTCTGCGTGACGAGTCCGCGAGCGCGCTTCAGGTAGGATTGCACGGCGCCGCGTCCGTCAAGGCGCGAGCCCGTAAGGCCGGTGACCGACACCGCGTACACGAAGCCGGTAGCCAGTTCATCCACGCGCTGGATGCGGGCATCGGAGGAGTTGGGCGCGATTAGGAAGACGAGGTCGAGCCCGGCCGCCTGGGCGTGCTCGGTGAGCAGTTTTGCCTCTTCGGGCGGTACGTCGGGCAGAATGAGGCCGTCGACGCCAGCGTTTGCTGCGTTGGTGCAGAACCGCTCGATGCCGTATTGCAGCACCGGGTTGATGTACCCCATAAGCAGCACGGGCGTGTCGCTGTCGTCACGGAACGACGCGACGGTGCCGAAGGCGTCGTCCATCTGCACGCCGTGCGAGAGCGCGCGGGCGCTGGAGCGCTGGATGGGCAGCCCCTCGGCCAGCGGATCGCTAAAGGGCATGCCCAACTCGATGAAGTCGGCACCGCCGTCGTCGATCGCGTGCAGAACAGGCACGGTGGCGTCGGGATGCGGGAAGCCGTTCGTGGTAAAGAGGCCCATGGCGGGCGTGCCCTGGGCGCGGCAGGCGGCTAAGGTGTCGGAGAGTCGAGACATTGCGGGTTGAAGGTTGGAGGGATGGAAGGATGGAGGAGCAGTGCGCTCAAATATTTACCCTGTTTCTTGTCATCTTGAGCGCCGCAGCGGCGACAGCCGGTGCGGCGTCGAAAGATCTCCTGCGCGTTCAGTCGCATTCCTCAATCGGAGAAGCGTCTGCTTAACGAGAAGGAGATGGTTCGACTTCTTCCCTACGGTCAGGGCGCTCACCATGACATTTAATATCGGGGGCGCCGCAAAGCGTTACCGGTGTTTGGCGATGGTTTGCATGTCTTTGTCGCCGCGCCCAGAGCAGTTAAACACGATGATGCCGTCGGGGCCGATCTCGCGAGCCAGACGCTGCATGGGGGCCATGGCGTGGGCGGTTTCGAGTGCCGGAATGATGCCCTCCTGCTCCGACAGCACGCGAACGCCGTCCATTGCTTCGGTGTCGGTGGCCGACATGTACTCCACGCGTCCGGTGTCTTTCAGGTGCGAGTGCTCGGGACCAATGCCGGGATAGTCGAGGCCCGCCGAAATGGAGTGGGCGATCTCGACCTGTCCGCCAGTGTCTTGCAGCAGATAGCTCATTGCGCCGTGGAGCACGCCGGGGGTGCCCTTCGAGAGCGTCGCGGCGTGGCGTCCGTTGAGCCCTTCCCCTGCCGCTTCTACGCCGATCAGCCGCACGGCTTCGTCTTCAATGTACGGATAGAAGATGCCCATCGCGTTCGAGCCGCCGCCCACGCAGGCGACGACCGCATCGGGGGTTTCTCGTCCCTCATGCTCACGAAGCTGGGCACGCGTCTCATCCCCAATAACGCGGTGGAAGTTGCGCACCATCATGGGGTACGGGTGCGGCCCGACCACCGAGCCGATGATATAGAACGTGTCGTCGGGATTCGACACCCAGTCGCGGATGGCTTCGTTTGTCGCATCCTTGAGGGTGCGGCTGCCGCTTAGCGCCGGACGCACCTCGGCGCCCATGAGCTCC
>CAZBTM010000200.1:0-2770 GCA_964494425.1 uncultured Rhodothermales bacterium
CAGCAGTGGATCGCATGCGTGCGGGGATAGTGGGCGCACGCACAGCCCCCAATGTAGCACGCGTGCGGTACAATGCGCAGTGTAGCGACGCAGTCCCGAAGGGTTTCCCTCTGATTTTTACATCAAGGCGTTTGGTGTTGATCGTCGAGAGAGCCGTCTCCTCACTCAGCCAAGCCCCTATCGTCATGCTGAGTGCGATCCTACGCCGCGGGGGCGGCCTGCTCGCGGATGATGGCGCGCCAGTCGCTGCGCTCGGGCTGACCCGGCTTGCGCTTGCCAAAGAACCGCGCAATGATGCCGCCCTCTGCATCCAGCAGTTCGAGCGAGGTCACGAGCCCGTCGCGCGTCGGTTTCTCCACCACCCACGCCTGTTCGATGGCCTCCTCGTTCAGGTGCAGTTGGAAGCCGGGATCGAGCACGTTGTACCAGGGCGGCGTAGCTTTTAGCTTCTTGACGGGTCCAGTGTGGATCTGGATGCAGCCGGGGCTCCCCACAAACACCATAATCGGCGTCTCGTGCTCGGCAGCGGACTGCAAGGTACTTCGCAGACTCGACGCAGGCACACGTTGGGTAAACTGTCCCTCCGCCAGCCGCAGCGCCTGCGGCCGCGCTACGTCGTACTCGCGCAGCAGCGGGAAGAAGTCGTGCGTGTCCTCCAGGTTGGCCCACGCCGATAGGAAGCCCTCCACATCGATCTCGGCATCGGGCGTTTCGGGGTCGTCGGATTCGGCGGCCTCCACCGGCTGCTCAATGGACTGGTCGTTGTGGCGATGCGTTTCGACGAGTGCGGCGTAGGCATCCAGATTGCTCGTGCGCGTCAGGAAGACCTTGTGAACAGCGGTGCCGCTTTTGTCAAAGAACTGCAGGCTCCGGCGCAGGCCCTCGCGTCCGCCGCGCCACGGCGTTTCGACGGCAAAGCCCAGATGCCAGTGCTCCATGAAAAGCCGCAGGTCGATGTCGTCGTTCAGCGCGATGCCCATGTTGTGGCTCTCGCTAAACGACACGTCTTCGTAGACGCCGGTTTTCTCGTGCACAGCCGCATCGTTGCGCGTCAGGGCCATCACTTCACCCAGCGATTCGAGGTCGCGTAGCAGCGCCTTCCAATTGCCATTTAGGCGCGTCACGTGATCGCCGCACCCAGTGGCTACAAGCTCGGCCTCGCTCACGCCCAGCCGGGCAGCGGCGTTGCGGATGCGCACACTCGGGTGGTCGTCTTGAAACGCGTTCCAGCGTGATTTCAGGTCGGTTGCGTTCATGGTCAGGATAGGGTTTCGATTCGTAGATTAGTAGGCACTGCGGGGGGTTACGCACTTGACGCAGGTGCTTGCTATTTAAGCAGAAACGGGGCAGAGCCCCTGAACGGTCGCGTCACGAGGCGGAGCCTCGCGACGAGTCACCATATATGCAACGCAGCTGCATACCTCTCGCCACATGCGTGTTTTTGTGTAGGGTCGCATTACCTTAGTGGGATGCGAAGGTGTGCGGCGATGCCGTACGATCAGGCGCAGCACGCATGTCGCGCTCGGCTACGATGAGCGGACATCCCTGCGTGGGGTGGTCGATCACGCACACGGGGCAGCCAAACACGGACTGCACGGCGGATGGCGTGAGCACCTCGGCAGGCGCGCCGCTCTCGTACACCTGCCCGTCGCGCAGCATCACAACTTGGTCCGCGTACTGTGCGGCCAGGTTCAAGTCGTGCAAAATGGCCAGCACGCCCACGCCGTCTTGCGCATGCTGTGCGGCGGTGGCAAGCACACGGTGCTGATGCGCCAGGTCGAGGCTGGCCGTCGGTTCGTCAAGCAGAAGGTATCGGTTTCCGGAGGGTGGCGGCGTCCAGATCTGCGCCAGGGCGCGCGCCAGTTGCACGCGCTGCTGCTCGCCCCCAGAGAGCGTTGGGAACGAGCGCTCAGCAAAATCGGCAAGCCCGACCGCAGCGAGTGCAGATTCAGCAATCTGCCAGTCGCGAGCGGTTTCTGCGCCGTTGAGGTGCGGCGTGCGGCCCATGAGCACCACCTGCAAGACCGGGAACGCAAACCGCAGATGCGACTGCTGCGCCAGCACCGCCCGGCGGCGTGCCACCTCGCGGTTTGAGCAAACTGCAAGCGGCTGGTCGTCCATTGCGACGGTCCCCGTGCTGGGCGTAAGCTCGCCGCTGGCTACGCGGAGCGCGGTGGTTTTGCCCGCACCATTGGGTCCAACGACTGCCGTGAGCGTGCCCGGCTGCACGGCCAGGTCAACCTGGTGGATGAGCGTGGCCCCGCCGATCTGCACGGTAATGTCGGATAACGTAAGCATATCGAATCCACATGATTGGTTTGTTGGATGCGGTGGCGCGTTTTCTCTTTCAAATGGCTATTCGGCTCTAAAGACGCTGGAGCGTCTCTATGCACGTCCAACGGGGGACCGTTGGACGCAGGGCAGCGAAAGTGTGTCGAGTCTGCACGATTGGCTTCGGAGCACGGATTCGCGTCTTTTGGAGGCAGCGCCTCCCGTATGGGCGTCACGAGGCAGAGCCTCACGACGAGTGGGGATGGTGCTTTCTGAAACGCAGAAGCGTCTTGTTGCGGGTGAATGAGGACTGTTCGCTCAACATGTTGCTCGTCGCATGGCTCGTCCACCATTCAGGGGCTCCGCCCCGTATCATGCAGATGTTTCATCTCCGACAATCACAGCGTGTAGCCCACGCCGCGCTTGCGGTCGCGCAGCAGGAGCCACAGGAAAAACGGCGCGCCCAAGAGCGCGGTTACGATACCCAGCGGAAGCTCGG
>CAZBTM010000200.1:2802-4643 GCA_964494425.1 uncultured Rhodothermales bacterium
TGAGCACGCGGTGATCCGGCCCCACCGCCAGACGCAGCAAGTGCGGCACCACCAGTCCCACGAACCCAATCACACCGCTCACCGCGACCGCGGCGCCGACCACGAAGGCCGCCAGCGCAATCACCAGCTTCTTGACGCGCTCGGTGTCGATACCCAGATGCAGCGCCTCGCCCTCGCCCAACAACATCGCGTTCAGCGGACGCGCCATTAGTGGAGCGGCGAGCATCCCGCCCAGCAGACATGGCCCCACCACCGCCAGCTGACTCCACGTGGCCCCGCCCAGACTGCCGAGCGTCCAGAACGTGAGGTCGCGCAGCTGGTCGTCGTCGGCAATGAAGATCATCAGTCCCGTGCCCGCGCCTGCCAGTGCGTTGATGGCAATGCCTGCCAGCAGCATCGTAGCCACCGAGGTGCGTCCGCCGCTCGTGGCCAGCTGGTATACCACCACCGTTGCCACCACGCCGCCTGCGAAGGCCGCGATGGGGAGCAGAAACGCACCCAGCCACGCCGTCCACGCGCCCAGCACGGTCGTGCCCAGCACAATGGCAACGACGGCTGCCAGCGCGGCGCCGCTCGACACCCCGATCAGGCTCGGGTCGGCCAGCGGATTCCGAAACAGCCCCTGCATCACCGCCCCCGCCACGGCGAGTCCACCGCCTACGCCAATGGCCAGGAGCACGCGGGGCAGCCGAATGGCCGTGAGCACCAGCGCCTGCTGCCGCTCGAACGCCCACGGCAGCGACACGCCCACGCGATCCGCCAGAATCGCGAGCACCTGCCCCAGCGTCATCTCCACCGCGCCGATGGCCAGGCTCGCACCGGTCGCGCCCAGCAGGAGCAGCACGAGGCCGCCCAGCACCAGACGCCCCTTTTGCTGGTGTTGCTGGCGCATCGGGGCCGTTTTAGGCGCGGATACACGGGCTGCATCATCATCAGCAGTTGTATGCGAAGCCGACACGTCGGCAGTTGTAGACATAGCAGAGTGAGGCGGATGCGGTTACTGCGCAGCAGAGGCAGAGGCGGCCTCCAGTTCGGGATGCAGCTTCTCGGTGAGCGTGCGCACGGCGGTGCCCAGGCGCGGCCCAAAACCCAACAGAAGCAGGTCGTCCATCGCCACAATGCGACGGTTTTCGCCTGCGGGCGTAAGCCCAATGCCGGGCTGCTCCAGCACGCCCGCTACGCCGCCCACGCTATCGAGGCCACGCGCAAGCATGAGAATCACGTCGGGCGCGGCCTCGACCACGGCTTCAGCAGTGAGCGGCTTGAATCCGTCGATGCCTGTGAGAGCGTTTTCCGCGCCGGCCAGTTCGATCATTGCCTCTGCCGAGGTGCCCGATCCGGCTACATTCATCGTGCCGCTACCCCGTGCGTAGATGAACAGCACGCGCGGCGTGGTGTCGGCGTCTTCACGAAGCGTGCGCGCTTCGGCAAGCTGGCGCTCCATGTCTGCAATGAGTTCGTCGCCCGCATCCACCCGACCAAGAAGTTCGGCTACTCGGCGGATTTTCTGCTTCGCGCCCGCAACGGTAGGCTCGTCGGCGATCGTCTCGACACGCACGTCGGCGCTGCGCAATTGGTCGAGCACAGCGGGCGGACCCGTGCCTTCGAGCGCCAGAATCAGGTCCGGGTTAATCGAAAGCACGCCCTCTGCCGAGAGCTGGCGGTAGTAGCCCACGTCGGGCTTTTCGGTGGCAGCCTCTGGGTAGACGCTGGAGGCATCGACCCCTACCACGCGCTCGGCTTCGCCCAGCGCATACACAATTTCGGTGACGGAGCCGCCTAAGGGCAGCACCCGCTCGGCCTCGGTGTCTTGGGCAGCGGCGGTGGACGCACTGCCAAGG
>CAZBTM010000200.1:4701-5706 GCA_964494425.1 uncultured Rhodothermales bacterium
CCGCCCGCCGAGTAGGAGATGGTTCGACTATTACCGACTTCCGTCGGTATTCGCTCACCATGACACTTTTGGGGGTGGTTCACTTGTTCGTAGCCGCTGACGGCATCCAAGGCGCATTCATGGTCTTCAACACAAGCAGGTTGCTCATCCACAAGTCATCCTGACGCCTCCGGCGGAAGGATCTCAACGCCGTCCTCACACACCGGGCATATGCGAACACCCAACGCCGGCCTGCTCAACTGTGTGACCTGTGGCGCGTCATTCAAACGACGGCGTGCCATCGGTGCGCGCCACGTAGTCGAAAGTGTAGTAGCGCGACGGATGCGCCTCGCGGTTGTCGATCGGCAGATCAGGTGCACCCTCGTAATAGCTCTGGACGCGAATCTTCGCGTACCCCTCGCCATCGGCGGTGCGCACAACGAGGGTGCGGCCCGGAATGGGGCGGACGTAGTTCTGCCCGTTGGCGTTGTAGTTGTACCATCCGCTGCCCGAGCCGGTGGGAATGGCCAGCGCCTCATCGGCATCCGGCTGCAGGCGCTCGGTATCCACCGCAGCAACGTTTTCGAAGGCGGCTTCAGCCACGTACGCTGCGCCATTGCCTGGCCCGCTCGTGCCGCCGTTTACACGGATTGTGGTACCTTGCAGGGCAATGTCCCACGCAGTCGAGTTGGAGTCGGCACGCGCCTCGACCCCGGATTCGAGCACGATCTCGTTGTTGCGCAGGCTGAAGAACGTGTACTGGTTCAGCCCTTGTGGACGCCCGTTTTCGCCGATGGTTACAATGGGATCTGCAGGCAGGTCTTCAACGGTTTGCGTGTCCAGCTCCACAGGCTCCTCGGGAGCCGCCGGGTTGCTGTCGTCGCACGCGCTGAGCGTAATCAGCAGCACAGTTGCAAGTGCAAAAGAGGCAATTCGATTAAGCATGGCGGATACTACGGTTAGTTCAAGGTGAACAGATAGATAGCAGGATGCGCAGGCTAATGGGCTACAGCGTAGCGCGCATCC
>CAZBTM010000201.1:0-2908 GCA_964494425.1 uncultured Rhodothermales bacterium
CGCAACCAGCTGGAAAGCGGCTTCGACCGCGGCGCAATCGAGCTGAGCTGGAGCATTCCGATGTTCGGCTACCCCTACCTGCGCGGTTACGTGCAGTACTTCAACGGCTATGGCGAGAGCCTGATCGATTACAACGAGCACACGAACCGTATCGGCGTGGGGTTTGCACTCATCGACTTGTTGTAGATTCGGGCTATCCGGCAGCAAGGTGAGGGGTCTTGTAGTCATTCAGATCAATGAGACCTTCTCCTTTTC
Source organism: uncultured Rhodothermales bacterium (assembly GCA_964494425.1). GTDB lineage: Bacteria > Bacteroidota > Rhodothermia > Rhodothermales > Salinibacteraceae > Longimonas. Next base: position 256 of record CAZBTM010000201.1, read on the forward strand.
CCTGGTGATTGCTTTAGGCCCTGCCGATCCGACATCCAACTAGTTAGCCAGCGCTATGTCGATTAAAGCATTTCGGGCGATGACGTCGATCTACGATCATCCAGGCGTTGCAGCACTTGCGTTGACGATAGCGTGTTTCGGCATTCCGACAACGGCGGTAGCAAGTGATGGGGGTTGGCATGTGGATGCTGCCTTGTACGTGTGGGCGGCGGGCATCGCCGGCACTTCGGCGACCGGCGGCGATATCGACATCCCGTTCAGCGACATTTGGGACGATCTCGACATGACTTTCATGGGCTCCGTTGAAGCAAGCAGCGGAAGCTGGGGCCTGCTCGCGGACATGGTGTACCTGAAGATTTCGGCGGAGGATTCGGCCACGGAGGAGGTGCCCGTGTTCGGCCCCATAACGCTCCCAGTCGCGGTCGACGGCGATGTCTCCATGAAAAACTGGATTGTCACCTTGGCCGGCACCTACCGCCTGCTCGATACCGAAAGTGCCACGCTCAGCTTGCTGGGCGGCGCACGTTACTTTTCCCTCGACCTCGACGTGACGCTGGATCTGAGCTCTGTGATCACCAGCCGATCGGCACGCGTATCAGAGACGGATAGCGTATGGGACGGCATCGTGGGTGCCCGCGGCGAGCTGAGGCTCGACGACCGATGGTACCTTCCGTATCACGTGGATGTCGGGGCAGGTGAATCCGACCTGACATGGCAGGCCATCGTGGGCATTGGGTACAGATTCGACAGGGGCGACCCGGTGCTCGCCTACCGCCACCTGGACTACGACTTCAAATCGGGCTTCCCGCTGCGAGACACCAATATCGGTGGCCCGGCCCTGGGTGCCAGGTTTTCCTTCTGAGGGGTGCCAGAGTCTTGAGTAAGCGTGTCTTCTGTTCCCTTTTGGGTGCGATGCTCCTCCTGGGGAACCTTGCAGGGTGCGGGTCAGTGCCTGAACGCGAACTGTCACGGCAGGCTGTACCCTACGTTTCGCTCCCCAACGGTCACGATCCGCTGAATCCGGAGCGCCACATGTTCCACGCTGCCGGAAAGGCATTGGCAGAAGCGGGAGTGATACCCGGACTCGAGAGTCTGCGCGGACATGCTCTGAATATCTTGGAGCTTTCCGGAGGCGGGCAGTACGGCGCGTTTGGGGCGGGCTTTCTTAAGGGCTGGACCGAGTCGGGCCAGCGCCCGCTGTTTGACATCGTCACCGGTGTCAGCACCGGCGCGCTACTGGCGACCCACGCCTTCCTAGGGACACCCGACGACGATGCGGTCCTAGAAGAAATCTGGACTACCATCAACGCCTCGAACATCTATACCGATAACAAACGACTGCTCAGCCTGCTGTTTGGAAAAAACGCGATATTCGACACCTCCCCGCTGCAGGCATTACTCGACAAGTACATCACTGCCGAAGTACTGCGACGTACTGCGACCGCCCATGACGCACATCGCCGGCTTTGGGTAGGAACGACCAACCTCGACTACGGTCAGACCTGGGTCTGGAACATGGGGATGATCGCCAAGGAGGGAACGCCGCAAGCGCTTGAGCTCTATAAGCAGGTGCTGCGCGCCTCGGCTGCTCCTCCCATTGCCTTTCCGCCCGTCGAGATATCTGGCTTCCTGTTCGCGGACGGTGGGGTTCGCGAAAACCTTGTCGTCGTCGGTCTCGCGGGCAGCGAAAAACCAAAGCCGCCGCAATACGGCCCAGGCACCATTTTCGTCATTCAGAACGGACAACAGACCCAGAAGCCGCAAGCCGTTCGCAACGACGCTTTGCACCTTGTCGGTCCGGTACTCGGTGCAATGATGAGTAACTCCACGGATGGAATGCTGTTGCGCGCTTACACGGCCGCAATGATCAGGGGTTACCGATTCAGATTGGTCTCCATCCCCGACGACGCCGAGGTCGGTCAAAACTTCCTTGCCTTCGATCCTGACCAGATGCAGAAATCCTTCGATGTGGGATACCAACTCGGACGCAAAGACGACCCTTGGCAGCGCACGCCACCGATGCTTCAGGACTTGCCGACATGGCTCATCGATTATCAGGAAGAGCAGCCCTGAGCTATTGCTCATAAATGACATCTTCTTGACGCCCTCCTGCCTGACCCGGTAGGTCTCGTATCTCGCCCCACCGGATCAGCGCCATCGATGGCGCTTCTATCGCACCCACGCGCCGCTGTGGCGCTTTGCCAGCCGGGTCGCGTGTGAAGGATACCCACCGCACCTGACGGTGCCTTACCGCGGCGCTCGAGTGGCCACTGGAGAAACCGAGCGCCTGCACTGCAGCGCGAATCCGATCGAGATCGTCGAAGTCCAGCGTCCCTCCCGAACTCTTGGCGGTTTCGATAACCAGCGCAACTTGCCACATCATGCTCGAAGCGATCGGCTGCCGGTCATGTCCGCTAGCGTCGATTGGACTCCAAATCGGTCATCAGCCTGCGAAACTCGGCATTCTCGTGCAAGAGTTCGCTTCCGGTGGCGATCAACGCATCCACCTGCTCATCGCTCAGGTAGAAGCTGGTCGGAATCCGGTTGAGGAACGCACGCCGCTCGGGGTCTATGACATCCGCTAACCTCAGCGTGATGAAGTAAGTCTCGACCTGCTGGGTCGGTGTCGACAACTGCGCTGCCCAAACCTTCA
>CAZBTM010000201.1:2918-5644 GCA_964494425.1 uncultured Rhodothermales bacterium
GGGCTCGCCCTATCTGGACCTCAAACTGCCCTGCGGCGGGTCGCTCATGGCGCTGATCGACTGGGAAATGGAGGGCTGCTTCAAAGACTGATCCATGGTCGTCTGGGCATTGGTGGAGGCATCGATCGTGATCAGGACCAGTCTCTTTGGTGGCTTGCGTTGCAGCTTTTCGCTGAACTTCTTGATGCCGCCATGCAGTTCGACAATGTCGTAAAGGGCGCGAATGCCGAGGTTGGGTGCTGGAGCACGAGTTCACGGCCGCTTCCGAAACCGAGGACATGGCCGCTTACCTGGTTCGCGAGGCGCGTCTTTTCCAGGAGTTGGATGAGCGCATCTACGCCAACGAACCGCCGGCGGCGGCGATCGACATCGCCCGCTACCGCCGGGGCAGCCTGAGCGATCCGGGCCGCTGGGAGCGCAACTGGAACCGCACCTTCGAGCTTACGAATCCGTCCCCCTCAGTGGGTGTCGTGCTGTTGCACGGCATGTCCGACTCGCCCTATAGCCTGCGGGCCCTGGGCGAGCGACTGCACGCTACGGGTGCCCATGTGCTGGGCTTGCGCTTACCTGGGCACGGAACCGTGCCATCCGGACTGGTCGAACTCGAGGCAGACGACATGATGGCTGCGACACGGCTCGCCGTACGGCACCTCGCAAGCCAACTCGACGGCCGGCCGATCCACTTGGTCGGCTATTCGACGGGCGCGGCACTGGCGGTGATCTATACCTTGGAGACGATACAGAACCCTGCGCTGCCAAGTGTCCAGCGCCTGGTGTTGCTTTCGCCCGCGATTGGCGTATCACCGGCGGCCGCGTTTGCCAGCTGGCAGGCACGGATCGGGCATCTTCTCGGCATCGAGTTGCTGGCGTGGAACGACCTTCTTCCCGAATACGACCCTTACAAGTACAACTCGTTCGCAGTCAATGCCGGCGACGTGGTTTACCAGCTTACCCAGGAAATCCGGCAACGTTTGACCGCGCTCACGATGGCCGCGGAACCGGCTGACTTCCCACCGATCCTCGCCTTTGCCTCCATCGTCGACGCCACGGTCTCGACGCCGGCCTTGGTTGATGGTCTGTTTGCGCAATTGCCACGCGGCGGACATGAACTGGTGCTTTTCGACATCAACCGCGTCGCGGCCGCCGAGCCGTTGCTGACCGCCAAGCCCGAAGCGGTGATACAGGCACTGCGCGGCCTGCCCGATCGGAAGTTCACCCTGAGCGTGGTCGGCAACCAGGATCCAACGAAGCTCGACGTGGTCGTTCGCCAGCAGCTGCCAGGTGGCGCCACGACCACGGAGCCCCTTGGCTTGTCATGGCCCAGGGACGTCTATTCGCTGTCGCACGTGGCGGTGCCCTTTCCCCCGACCGATCCGCTCTACGGTGGCGTACCCGAAACCGGTGCGCCACTGCAGCTAGGCAACCTTGCGCTACGTGGTGAGCACGGCGCGATACAGGTGTCGGCCACGAACATGCTGCGGCTACGTTGGAATCCGTTCTACAGCTACATGGAACAGCGGGTGTTGAACTGGGTGCAACCGGGCGGGTTAGGTCCCGATTTCCCGGACAGGTAAGTTAAGCATCTCGCCCTTCAGTTTCCGGTTCTCGAGCATAGGACGTATACGTGGGTTATAGAAGCGCTCAATGTAGTCGAAGATGTCTGAGCGGGCTTGGGCACGTGTCGCGTAGCGCCGACGGTTGACCCGTTCACGCTTGAGCATCCCAAAGAAGCCCTCGACCAGTGCATTGTCGGCGCAGCTGCCCACGGCACTCATGCTGCTCAACAGGTTGTGCCCCTTCAGGAAACGCTGGTACTCGTCGCTCGTGAACTGGCAGCCACGATCCGAGTGCAGAAGCACCAGACTCCGATCTTCGCGCTGCCACAGTGCCATCAGCACGGCCTGGAGGACGAGCTGGCGGTCCTGCACCGCGCTCATCGACCAGCCGACGACCTGACGGGCGTGCAGACCGATCACCACGCACAGGTAGAGCCAGCTCTCTGCCGTGCGCACGTAGGTGATGTCTGTCGCCCAGCGGGTGTTCGGCTCTGGGGCCTGGAACTCGCGGTTGAGGTGGTTGCGCACCAGGGTCGGACGCGGCGTCGCGGCCTTGCGGCGCCAGCGTTTCTTCTGCGGCAGCCCGTGGATGCCTGCTTGGCGCATCAAACGGCCTACGCGGTTGGCGCTGCAGAGCTCACCCTCGTCGCGTAGGTCTTCGTGGATCCGACGACGCCCAAGCACACCGTCACTGGCTGCATGCAACGCCTTGATCCGGTTGGTGAGGTGGGCGTTAACCTGGGCTCGCGCGCTCAGCGGACGACTTCGCCAGTCGTAGTACCCGCTCGGTGACACCGCGAGGTGATGGCACATCATCCGGATCGGGAAGGCGTCGCGGCAACGGTCGATCATGCGGTACCTCACTTCGAGGTCTTCGCGAAGAACGTTGCCGCTTCTCTTAAAAAACCCCGTTCCTTCGTGACCTTGGCCAGCTCGCGCTTGAGCCGCATGACCTCGGCGTCACGGGCATGCCCCTGTCCAGGGAAGGCCTTGTCACCGCGTACCTCAAGCGCCTTGCGCCAACGGCCCAGCATGTTGGCATTCAGCCCCAGATCGCGCGCCACCTGCTGCAGCGTCGCACCCGGCAGTCGCTCTATCGCCACGGCCTCGCGCTTGTACTCCTCGGAGTATCTCCGTCGTGCCATTGCACACCTCCAGCGGCCATTATCA
>CAZBTM010000202.1:0-5608 GCA_964494425.1 uncultured Rhodothermales bacterium
ATCGTAGGTCCCGCTTCTGCGCTCTATGGCCCCAACGCCCACACTGGCGTGGTCAACGTAATCACTAAAGACCCATGGAACGAGTCGGGCGTGGCGCTCGATGTGCGTGGCGGACAGAACGACCTGTTCGACACCAACATACGGGCGGCGGGCACCGTCAACGACGCATTGGGCTGGAAGGTAACCGGGCAGTACATGAGCGCCACGGACTTCCGTCCTGAGCGCGGCCCCGCTCCCGCAGCGGGCGAAGCCGAACCGCACTACTACAGCGGTCTCTTCGAATCCGAACTGATTGACAACTACGATGTCGAGTCCATCAGCACAGAAGGTAGCCTCTACTACCGCTTTACCGGAGACTGGATGCTTGAAGGCAGCTTCGGATTTTCAGAGAACGACAACCTGGGCATCACCAACAACGGGCGCAACCGTATTCTGGGCTGGCAGGTCAACTACCAGAACATCCAGCTGAGCAGCAGCAACTGGTATGCGCAGTTTACCCGCACGGCCAACGACGCCGGTGACACGTACCAGATCAACGGCGTGGGGGAAAGCGCAGCTGGCCTTATCACCGACCCCGACAACAACATTAACAGCCTGGCCGATGTCGATCTTCCTGCCCTGCGCGAAGCCAACCGCTTTACCGACAAAGGCGAACTGTTGGATTCGGAGCTCCAGTATTCCAATAGCGTGGGCAATCTCGAATTCATAACGGGCGCGCAGCTACGCCAGTACAACCCCGACTCGGAAGGCACCTTCCTCGCCGATGGCGCCGGACAGGACATCAGCGCCACGGAGGTGGGCGGATACGTGCAGGCGGACTACTACATGATGGACGACCGCCTGCGCCTGAACACCGCTGCCCGTGTCGACGATCACAGCGACTACGGCACGCAGTTCAGTCCCAAGGCCGCGCTTGTGTACACTGTGGCGCCCGAGAATAACCTGCGCATTGGCTACAACCGGGCGTTCAAGAGCCCCACCGTGCTGGAAAGCAATCTGCGCATTGGCGACTTCGTTCGGGGCAATATCGACGGCTACACACTGCAAGATTCCAATGGCAACGTAGTTGGCCAAATATCGCCCCTGGAGCCCGAGGAGGTGAACTCGCTTGAAATCGGCTACAAAGGCCAACTCGGAAATCGGGTCTACGTGGATGCCGTCGCCTACAACTCCTGGTACACCAACTTCATCAGCCCGCTCAGTGGCGTGGCCGACGGCGCAAACGTGATTGCTACTGAACCCGATGGCACCGTCATCGGACCGCTGTTTACGTACACCAACTTCGGCGAAGCTACGGTGCGTGGGGTAGAACTGGGCCTCAATTACGTCCCAAGCGATCGATTCAACCTGTCGGGCAACGTCACGTGGATTGATCTGGCTAACTTCGAGAAAGAGGAATCGGCTCCCGATCTCAACCTCAACGTGCCCGAGGTGAAGCTGAAAGGCTCGGCTACCGTGCGAAATATCGGGTTCGATAACTACTCGGTGAGCCTGAGCGGACGCTGGCAGTCGGCCTACGAGTTCCAAACCGCCTACTGGAACAGCACTACCATGCTCGACGATGGTGAGATCGATGCACGCTTTGTCGCCAACCTGAACGTAAACTACCGCATTCCGCAAACCGGCGTCGACCTGCAGCTCAGTGTCTCGAACCTCTTCAACAACGAGGGCACTGATGTGCTGGGCGGCCCGGTGCGCGACCGCCTCATCTGGCTCGGCGCCACCTATCGGTTCAACGGACTGCGGTTTTAGGCGGCCACTTGTCTTGCCTCGTAGGGACACGGCGCGCCGTGGTGTCTGTTTAGGGGAGCTCAGCACCGCCCGGGATATTCTTCCGACAGCTGTCGGAATACTGATCCCGGGCTAAGGAAATCCATAGCCGGGGATCGCTCGCATCCCCGGCTGTGCTATCCAACAATATATTTTCTCGAATTCAACACCACCAATATGTCTGAATCCAATCGTTTGTCGGGCCGCACGGCCATCGTTACCGGGGGCAGCCAGGGCATCGGGAAAGCCACTGCGTTGCGCTTTGCCCGCGAAGGTGCCCAGGTCATCGTGGCAGATGTGAATGCCGACGCCGGTGCCGCCACGGTCGACGCGATTACCGACGCGGGCGGCACCGCGCAGTTTGTCGCGTGCAACGTGGCTGACCGCACTGATGTCGATGCGCTCATGGAATCTGCCATCGAGGCATTCGGCACGCTCGACATCCTGGTGAACAATGCGGGCATCACCCGCGACGCCACGCTCAAGAAGATGGACCCGGATGACTTTCGATCGGTGATCGAGGTGAATCTGGAGGGCGTCTTTCATTGCACGCAAGCTGCGTACCCGCACCTGTCCGCCAGCGAGCATGGACGTGTGCTGAACGCGGCGTCAGTTGTGGGGCTGTACGGCAATTTTGGGCAGACGAACTACGTGGCCAGCAAGTCGGGCGTGATTGGCATGACCCGCACCTGGGCCCGCGAGTTTGGGCGCGATGGCATCACGGTCAACGCCGTAGCACCGGGCTTTATCGTAACCCCGATGGTCGACACCGTGCCTGAGAAGGTGCTCAACAGCCTCAAGGAGAAGACGCCGCTCGGACGCTTGGGCACTGCCGAGGACATTGCCAACGCGTACACGTTCCTGGCCTCCGACGACGCAGCCTTCATCACCGGCGCGGTGCTCAGCGTTGACGGCGGCCTGGTGATGTAGACGCGCCCTGCGCATCCCCCTGTACCTATTCACGTTCGTTGGATTCGACAAGACGCTTTATGTCCCACGCTGCCCACATTATCGGAACCGGCCTCTATGCGCCCGAGCATGTCGTTCCGAATCAGTACTTTAACGATCTGTACGGCGAGGATGTCGACAGCTTCTTGCGTGAGCATCGCAACATCAAGGAGCGGCGCTATGCGACCAAGGACCAGGCTACGTCCGATCTGGCGGTGCAGGCGGCCCAACAGGCGCTTGAGCGGGCAGGATGCGAGGCTTCTGACATCGACCTGATTGTGCTCTCCACTGATACGCCGGACTTCCTTTCGCCTGCTACGTCGGCGGTGGTGCAGGATAAACTCGGCGCATCAAACGCGGCCACGTTCGACGTAAACACCGCCTGTGCGGGCTTTGTGACGGCGCTCGACACGGCGCGCAAGTTCATGGAGTCTGACCCGCAGTACCAGCATGTGCTCGTGATTGGGGCGTACCTCATGAGCCGCTTCATCGACTACGACCAGAAGAACACCGCCTCCCTCTTTGCCGACGGCGCAGGCGCAGCGGTGCTGGAGCGGCGCGACGGCGCTGGCGGGATTCGCACGGCGCGCCTCGATACGAAAGGCGAGTACCACGGCTACATGGGCATATACACCGGCGGAAGCGACCGGCCCGTCACCGAACCGAACGGACGCGTGCAGAAGCTGGAGTTCCGAAAGAAATTTCCCTACGGCTTCAACCCCGACCAGTGGACGGCCCTGGTGCGCACGCTGGCTGGTGACCTGGAGGTGACGCCTGCAGATGTCGATCGCTACTTCTTTACGCAGATCAACATCACCAGCATCCAGGAAACGCTCGACCGGCTGGACCTGCCTGCGTCAAAGGCGCACAACGTGATGGATCGCTTTGGCTACACGGGCAACGCCTGCATCGCCATGGCGCTGGCTGATGCTGATGCAAAGAATCTGCTCTCAACGGGCGACCTCGTCTTCCTCATTGCTTCGGGGGGCGGGGCCTCCATTGCGGGGATGGCGCTGGAGTGGGGGTGATGGCCACTGATCACTTGAAAACCGTTCGCCTACCGGCGTGGGGTCCCGTATTCGCTCGACAAGTGCTGACCTCCGTGCTGGCATCATGCCGGCCTCGAAGAAAAACGCCGCCCGGATGGGAGCAAGAGCAGAACGTCCGAACGTTATCTTGTCTGACCCCGACGGACGTCGGGGGAGTTCGATAACGTTCAGTGATGCGGAAGCGACCATCAGGCGTCTTTTTTTCCAGCCTTGATTTTTTCAGTCCCTTTTGTATCAAGACAAAAGGGACACTTGACCCACTCACCCGAGCCGCGTACTCTATCGTTTTCCAACTCTACCATGGACCTCTCCGCACTCGGCGAAACCGGCTTTGCATGGATTTTCTTCGGCATCTACCTGGCGCTCGTGAGCCTGGCTGCGTTCGTGGGGATTAAGAAGATGAGCGGCTTCGCCTCGTTTTCCGTCGGCAGCCGCAACGTAAGCCCGGTGTTCGTAGGCATGTCCCTCGCCGCCAATCTAACCAGCGCCGCCACGTTCATCATCAACCCCGGACTCATCTACCTGTACGGCGTGTCGGGTGTGCTGGGCTACGCGGTGGCCATGCCGCTGGGCGTGTTTGTGGGGCTCATTGTCTTCTCGAAAGCCTTCCTGCAGATCGCCTTTCTGGTGCTTATCACCGTGGGCCTGTCGCGCGTCCTGGCCAGCGTACTCGGCGTAGATGTCTTCCTGGCAATGGCATTTGTCATTATCTTCCCGCTTATCTACATCATGTTCGGCGGAGCCAGCGCCCACACGCTCACCAACTCCGCCCAGGCCATGATCATGATGGTCGTAGCCGTGATTCTCCTGGCCTCCGGCGCGCCCTACTTTGCCGACGGCATCAGCGGGTTTCTGGGCCAGCTTTCTGACATCGACCCGGTGCTCGCACAACCCACCAATCCCGATAGCCTGCTCTTCCGCGACTACTTCGAGGTGGTCGCCTGCAACTTCCTGATCGGCATCGCCATCATCAACCAGCCGCACGTCATGTCGAAAGCGCTCTACCTGAAGAGCGCGCGCGATGTGAACAAATACCTCGTAAGCGGCATCCTCGTGCTCATCCTGTTCTTCGCGGTGATCCTGGTCGGCCTCTACGCGCGGCTGCTCATGCCCGAAGCCGCCAGCATGATGCCCGACGAGGTCGTGCCCACCTACATCGTCGACGTGTTCGGCCCGTTTGTCCGCGCCGTCATCCTCATCGGACTCGTAGCCGCGGGCTTTTCTACCATGGAGGGATTGCTCGTGGCCCTCTCCACCATCTTCTCGAACGACGTCTACCAGGTCATCGCCAAACGCGCAGGCACGCTCTCCGACGACGAAATCGAGGCCCGCAGCGTCCGCTACAGCCGCTACTTCCTGATTGCCCTGGCCCCCGTGGTCGCGCTCATCTCGTACGGGCAGATCACTAACCCTGAGCTCTCCGTGGCCATCTTAGGACAAAACGGCGTGTATGCGCTCTTTTCGGCTACGTTTGTGCCTATTCTGTTCGGCATCTTTGCGCGCGGCGTGCCCAAAACCGTCGTGCTCGTATCCGCGGTAACCGCGCTCATCGTGCACTTTGGCATGTACTACGGCGAAATTACCATGTACGCCAACACCCCCGCCGTGCCCGCCACCGCCGCACTGCTCACCAGCACCGCCATCGCCCTCGTGGGCTATTGGATCTGGGGTCAACCCGCCCTGCCTGATCCGGAAGAGGCCCCCGCCACCAAAGCCGATGCATAGCCGTATCTGCCCCCAAGCTCCGCCTCCCCATGATTCGCACCGACTGGACCGCCCGCCACGCCCGCTACACGCCCGATGCCCCCGCCCTCGTCTGGGCACCCACCGGACGCATCTAC
>CAZBTM010000203.1:0-2600 GCA_964494425.1 uncultured Rhodothermales bacterium
CTCATTGTGCGTCTTATCCGTCATATGCTATGCAATATACTATGCATCTCCAGACTGTGGCATGCGCCCCACCTGCTGCACGAGCACCGGCACCACAAAGAGCGTGAGCACGGTGGCGCTGAGAAGGCCGCCCACGATGGCGATGGCCAGGGGCGCGCGTAGTTCAGCGCCCGCCCCAAAGCCGAGGGCCAACGGAAGCAAACCGAGCGCAGTCGTTACGGTGGTCATCAGAATGGGACGAACGCGTGCCTTTCCGGCGGCGGTAATGGCGTCGTGGAGCGATAGGCCGCGCGCCTGCCGCTGGTTGATGAAGTCGACTTTGATGATGGCGTCGTTCACCACAATGCCCACGAGCACCACGCATCCAGTCATGCTCATGAGGTTGATGCTCTGCCCCGCCAGCGCGAGCACGGTCACCACGCCCGCGGCGGCCAGCGGCACGGCGGCCAGAATGACGAGGGGCTGCAGCAGGCGCTCAAACTGGGCGGTGAGAATCAGATACACCAGGAGCAGGCTCAGGAGCAAGCTCCACCCTACAGCGGTCAGGCCCTCCTGAAATGCGGTGCTGGCACCGCCAATGGCGTAGCGTGCACGCGGCACCTCCTCCAGCACAGGGGCCAACGCGTTGTCGATGGCGGCCTGGGCGGTGCGCAGGTCGGCCCCGGCGGCGATGCCTGCTGTGATTCGGGCCACCGGCGTCTGGTCGGTACGCGTGAGGGCGGCGGGCAACGTGATGCGCTCGGCCTCCAGAAAGAGATGCAGCGGCAGCAGTCCGTTGGCCGTGGGGATGCGCCGGCTGAGCAGCTCCTCGATAGATGCCGCCATGTCCGTGCGCACCATGATGGGCACCTCCTCGCCAATCTGGCGCAGTTCGCTGGCGCGGTAGCCGCGGGCGGCGGCATTCAAGGCATTGCCGATCTGCGGGGTCTGCACGCCAAAGCGCGCCATGGTATTGCGACGCAGATGCAGCTGGTAGCCCGGCACGTCTTGCGCTTCGGCCCGCTGCACACCGGTAAGTGCATCTTGGGCGCGCAGGGCCTGCAGGGCTTCTTCGATGACGGGCGGATCGGGGCGCTGCTCGTCGGCGACCAGGTCGATGGTGAGGGCAGCGCCTTCAGACACGAGCAGTGCTTCGAGCTGCGTCTGGGCTGCGCGCACATCCACCGTCATGTCGCTGGGCCAGTCGGTGGCATTAAGCTGGGTCTGGGCGTCGGCGGCGTCGGTGTTGTCGTTGAGCAGGATGGTGAGGTCGCCCTCGTAGGGCGGGCGCGGGTCCAGCTCCAGGCGGGCGGTGCTGCGCTCGCCCAGGTCGGCGAGCACATGCTGGGTGCCGGGCAGCGCCTGCGCAGCGCGCTCTACCACGGCAGCGCGCTCGCTTACCAGCGGCAGATCGGCCCCCGAGGGCAGCGTGATATGCGCCTCCACGCGTCCCTGATCGGCAGCAGGCACGACCTCGCGCGGCAGAAACAGGGCCAGCGCGCCCGCCGCTACGCACGCCACCAGTGCGCCGGTCAGTACGGGGTTGGGATGCGCCAGGCACCACTGCAGCCCGCGTTCGTATCCGCCTAACAGGGAGCGAAGCCGCAGGCCCAGCCCGGCCTCTTCGTCGGAGCGCTCGCGACTCATGATGACGGGTACCACCGCCAGCGCCACAAGTAACGACGCCAAGAGCGCCACCACGACCGCCAGCGACTGATCGCGGAAGAGGCGTCCGGCCAGGCCCTCGACCAGCGTAATCGGCAGAAAGACGGCGATGGTGGTGAGGGTGCTTGCGGCAATGGCGCCTGCGACCTCGGCGGTGCCGTTAATTGCAGCGTTGTAGGCGCTCTGCCCGGCCTCCCGAAGCCGCGCAATGTTCTCCACAACGATAATGGCATTATCCACCAGCAGGCCCACGCCCAGCGCCAGCCCGCTAAGGGCAATCAGGTTAAACGAAATGCCAAGGAGTTCAAATCCGATGAGCGTGAGCCCGAGCGAGAGCGGCACCGCGACCGCAATGGCAGCTACCACGCGCCGCCGTCGCAGGAAGCCGAAGAGCACGAGCACGGCCAGCAGCCCGCCCACGAGTACCGCCTGCGTTACGCCGCCAATGGCCTCTTCGATGAAGACACTCTCGTAGACCACCACGTCCAGGTCGACGCCGGAGAGTTCGGTTTCGAGGGGAGCCAGCGCGCTGCGTACGGCCTCGGCAGTGCGCACGGTGTTGGCATCGGGGGTGCGCTCGACCAGGAGCAAGAGGGATTCGCGGCCATCGAGGCGCACCAGACCGCGCCGCTCCTCGACCGAGGGCTGCACGGTGGCGATGTCGCGCACTCGAATGGGCACGGTGCCCTGACGCGTTACGACGGTTTCGGCAATGTCGCGGGCCGACTCGAACTCGCCGCTGACCTCCACCGCGTAGCGAAACGGCCCACGGCGGATCTGTCCCCCCGAGAGCGCCGCGTTCGACTGTTCGAGCGCCCGCCCCACATCGCTCACGCTGAGGTTGTAGCGCGCCATGCGGTCGGGGTCGATGGCAAGGTCGACCTGCCGTTCGTGGCCGCCGGTGACGCGCACGCGAGCTACGCCCTGGAGCTGCTCCAGGCGCCGGGCCACCACCT
>CAZBTM010000203.1:2610-3727 GCA_964494425.1 uncultured Rhodothermales bacterium
TGGCCGCCGGAGACCGCTTCGCTGCCGAAGATCGGCTACATGCGCCGGCTCTCGGCGGAGGGCGTCCTGTCGCTCGCGCCCGATCTGCCGGAGCTGGGCCAGGTCGTGCCACGAGCGGCGCTCATCGTTGCGAACGGGGGATGTGGTGCGGGCGGAATCGGCGGTGGCGCCGCGCAGGGCCAGCATCATCACCGGACGCTCGCTCGGATCCACCCGAAGCACGACGGGGCGCTCGGCTTCGTCGGGCAATGCGTTGCCCAGGCGGTCGATCTGCTCGCGCACCTCCAGCAGTGCCAGATCCAGGTTGGCGTTCCACCCAAAGCGCAGTTCTACGAGGCTTCCGCCCAGCTGACTGCGTCCGGTGACGCGCTCCAGACCCTGCGTGCCCGACACGGCCCCCTCAATGCGCTCGGTCACGCTGCGCTCCACACGGTCGGGGGGCACATCGGGATAGGGGGTCCACACCGTGAGGGCGGGATAGCCCAGGTCCGGCAGCAGCGCCACAGGCAGACGCACCAGCGCGGCGGTGGCCAGCACCGCGACGAGCACACACGCCGCTGCCACGCCTACCGGGCGGTTCACACAACCGCGAATGAAGGCTTTCATGGGGCGAAGAGGCAATTACAGGATGCGAGAGACAGGCTATGTAGATGCGCCGGGTGGTGCGCGGAGCAAGGTGCTGCGTATCCCCCTGTGTACAATGGGTACAAAGGGATGCGCGGGCTCTACGGCATGGCCACCGGCTGTGGATCGCCGGGTGCAACGGGGGCATCGTGCGCCAGCGCAAAGTGGCCATCGACCGCGACAATATCGCCGGGTTGCAGCCCGTCGGTGATCTCCACAAAATTGCCCGAGCGCGTGCCCACCTCTACGTAGGTCCACTGCGCACGGCCATCGCGGACGACGAACACCAGATCGCGGCCCTGGCGCACAAGCACCGCATCGGTGGGCACCACGAGCCGGTCGGGCAGGCGATGGGTTTCGAGGCGAACAGTGGCGTAGAGTCCGGCCAGCAGTTGATTGTCGGGGTTGGGAATGGCAACGGTGACGCGCCCAGTGCCGCGCTCGGCATCCACCTGCGGATTGATGGCGTGGACGGTGCCTGCAACGGTGCCGC
>CAZBTM010000203.1:3737-5604 GCA_964494425.1 uncultured Rhodothermales bacterium
TCAGGATCCCCGGCATCGCAAGCGGCAGGACGTGGTGAAAGACCACCTGCATGCGCGAGGCGCCGAGCGCGGTAGCGCCCTCGCGGATGCGTACCAGGTCGTCTTCGAGCACGTTGACCGTGACTTTCATGCGGCGGTCGCTGAGCACATGCGCCACCACCTCGCCCGCGGCCACGCGCTGGCCCACTTCGACCTCCAGGTTGGCGACGCGTCCGCTAAAGGGCGCGGTGATTCGCGTGCGCTCCAGGTTGAGGCGAGCGCGCTCCACCCGCTGCTCGGCTTGTGTGAGTCCGTAGGTAGCCGCCTGCACGGCTTGCCGGTCGAGCCCGGCGCGTATCTGCGCGAGCTCCAGTTCGCGGCGCACCGCCTGCACCTCCTCGCGCGTGGCGGTACCGGCGTCGAAGGCCAGCTCGGCTTCGCGCAGGGCCACGCGCAGGTCAGCGACCTGGCTGGTGTCGGCGACCTGTCGGATACCGGCATCGCGCGTGTTTACAGCGTACTCGGCACGGGCCTGCATGAGTTCAGCCTCGGCCTCGGCCAGCTCAATGCGTTCGTCGCGGTCGTCGATACGGGCCAGGAGCGCGCCGGTCTGTACGCGGTCGCCCTCTTCGACGGCGCGTTCGCGAATAACCCCGCCCCGTTCGGCGCTGACGGTTGTTCGTTGCCACGGGCGTAGGTGGCCGGTGGCCTCGGTGCGCACCGGAAAGTCGATGCGTTCGACGCGCACCACATCGACCTGGGCTTTTGAGTCGCTGACCTCCTCGGCCTCGGGGCGGTCGTCATCAGCAGTTGCCTGGCCGGTAAGGCGGGGCCAGAAGCCATAGAGAATGAGACCACCCACCGCTAAAAGCAAGACGCCCGCGGCCACATGCCAGGCGCGCAGCGAGCGAAGCGAGAACGCAGACATCAGTTCAAATGCTGTTTGAGATGAAAAGAGATAAGCTCCACGCGCTCATGATACGGAATGTGGGTTGTGAATTGCAAGTGCAGGGGCGACTCCTCAAGGCTGTGCAGCGCTCCAGTCCATTGTTAAATTGCCCCACAGGTATCTGCCAACTGAGTGAGAGATGGTTCCGCCGACAGCGGCCGGCGCTCCCGCGTCGGTCTTCCATCACCATGATACCCATCCGTAGGTTGTCATCTTGAGTACAAGTTGAGCACAAGCCCCTTGCCCCATGTCACCGGCCCCCGAATGCATGCCATCGGCAGGACCGGGTGCGTTGGTGATTGCCCCGCGCGTCTGTTATTTTGGGAGATGCATAGGAGCCGCGCGTTGCCCACTACGCCATCCGCGCTCCGAACGATTCGTTGCTTGCCCACTTGACCAATCTCGTTTATGACTGCTTTGCCACTCCGCTATTTTATTGCATGCGTGCTGGCTCTCGGCCTCGTCGTTGCCCCCACTGCGCAGGCACAAGAGGTGCCGATTTCTATCGACACGCCGGTTGAAGGCATCGACCGCTACAATCCCGACATTCCCACCCCGCAAGACATAATCGGCCACGAAATTGGCACGCGCCACACCCGCCCGGCGCAGGTGATTGACTACTTCGAGGCGGTCGCCGAAGCCAGCGACCGCGTGGTGATGGAGCGCCACGGCACCACCTACGACCACCGCCCGCTCATCCACGCGGTGGTGGCCCCCTCCGAAGACCTGGGCCGCCTCGACGAAATCAAAGCGCAGAACCAGGCGCTGTCGTCAGACCCCGGCTCGGTGTCGGACGAAGACCTTGCCAGTCTGCCTGCCGTGGCGTACATGGGCTACTCCATCCACGGCGACGAAGCCAGTGGTACCGAAGCCGCTATCTTGCTGCTCTACCACATGGCCGCTGGCGAAGGCCCTGCCATTGACGCTGTGCTCGATGAT
>CAZBTM010000204.1:0-3624 GCA_964494425.1 uncultured Rhodothermales bacterium
TACCAGTCGATCCATCCCAAACGGCTTCAGGCCGGAACCAGGTCATAGGCAGTCAAGATGACATCATGTAAACGGGGCATGTAACCCATACATTGACGGTTGACACTACACTACGCTTAATGTGAGCTGGGTGTGAGGAGCGAGGTGCCTTGACACAAAGACAATCCTTTCACCGAGTCATTCTACCCCCCGATGGCTGTCGGGGGGTCTCGGTGCCAACCCGCTACGCGCGGCACGTCTCCCGAATTGGGCACCGCGAAATGCACTCGACTGTCAGACAGCCTATGCCGGTTGCGTTCAGCACCGCTCGCAGCCTCGACGTGTAATCGTGCCTCTTCAACGCGTCTATGCAACCGGGTAGCTTTCGCCCTCCACGCCGAGCGTTGTCTCTGGAAACACATCGCGGGCAGCTGCCAGCGGCTCATGCTTGGGTCCGGGCGGAAGGTGCACAAGCACAAGCCGATCAACGCCTGCAGCCCGAGCGATGTCAGCCGCCTCCACCATGCTGCTGTGCCCCGGCCCCGCGCCGTTGGCCTCGTGGATGAGCAGATCAGCTCCCTCGGCCAGATCGACCACCGCATCACACGGCGCCGTATCGCACGAGTACGCGACGACCGTCCCGCTCTCGTGCGCTGCGCGCAGCCCGAACGTGGGCGTATCGCCGTGGCTCACCGGCGCACTGGTGATGTGCCAGGGCGCGTCCGTCCACACCGTAGCATCGGACTGCATCTCCACCTCGTGGGCGATGAGTTCGGGCATCCCCTCCCATCCTGCCGTCACCGGTGCAAACGCCTCCATGCAGCGCCTGGCCTGATCGAGCGTAGCCGGATAGCCACACACCGGCAGGTCGCCGTCGCGGTCCGAGAGCCAGAGCTTCTCCATCAGCAACGGCAGCCCGCTGATGTGGTCGGGGTGACGGTGCGTAAGGATGAGCCCGGCAATCGCTTGAAACGTACCTCCTACGGCCTGCCAGCGCTGCATGCTTGGTGGAGGACGATGCGGGCTTGTAGCCGGAGACGGGGAGCGCCCCTCGGCGCGGACATCTCTGGCGGGGCTGACGGGACCGTTCGCCCCAGGAAAGATTATCATTGGGAGAGTGATCATGTAACGTCTATCCAGGACCCTCTATGTCATTACTGGTCATGTTGAACGCAGTGAAGCATCTCAACGCCCACAGTTGGGAAACGGTGCCACC
This sequence comes from uncultured Rhodothermales bacterium, assembly GCA_964494425.1. Classification (GTDB taxonomy): domain Bacteria; phylum Bacteroidota; class Rhodothermia; order Rhodothermales; family Salinibacteraceae; genus Longimonas. Next base: position 1,196 of record CAZBTM010000204.1, read on the forward strand.
GAGCCTGCATGCAGACCGCTGCACTTCCACCTAATATGATGAGGAGAGAAGACCGGCTTAGGTAACTCACGTTGCCACCCACAGGGTTGTCATTTTGAGCAGAGTCGAAAATCCCCTTCTTGCACCTGTTTGGCTCGCAGTGGGAGAGATTCTTCGTCGCTTCGCTCCTCAGAATGACAGAATGTGGAGTGTTAGCGTTATACCCCGCAACTTGAGTTAGGTAGCCCAATCACCTGTAGCGTGATTGTTTTGCTTTCTGGTACCTACCGCGTGCGCTGAATCGTGTAGGCGGTGAGGCCCATGAGCGCATTTCGGGCGTCAGATTCAGGGAACGAAGCGGCCATCTCATATGCTTCCTCAGCAAACGTATGCATGCGGTCTTGCGCGTACGTGATGCCGCCGTGCTCGCGCGCAAACGCTGCAATCGCTTTCATATCCGCCGCCGATTTCTCATCGGTGCGTACCCGCTTCATGACCTGTTTCTTATCGGATTTGGAAGCCTGCTGCAGCGCATGAATGAGCGGCAGGGTCATCTTCTTTTCTTGCATGTCGATGCCTACGGGCTTTCCGGCATCCACCGCCCCGAAGTCGAACAGGTCGTCGCGGATCTGAAACGCAAGTCCGAGTTTTTCGCCGTAGGTGCGCATCCGGTCGACCATGGCGTCGTCATCGGTAGCGCTAAGGGCGCCGGCGGCGGTACAGGCGGAGATCAGCGAGGCCGTTTTGTCGGAGATGATGCGGAAGTACGTCTCTTCGTCGATATCGAGGAAGCGCGCCTTTTCGATCTGCAGCAGCTCGCCCTCGCTCATGCGGCGCACCGCATCCGAGAGCGCGTGCAGCACCGTGTAGTCCTTGTGGTCGAGCGAGAGCAGGAGACCGCGGCTGAGCAGGAAGTCGCCCATGAGCACCGCGATTTTGTTCTTCCACAGCGCGTTGATGGAGAACATGCCACGGCGCGTGTCGGCATCGTCGACGACATCGTCGTGCACGAGCGTGGCGGTATGCAGCAGCTCTACGAGCGCGGCGGCGCGGTAGCTCATTTCGGTGACCTCGCCGCATACCTTGGCCGCCAGTAGTACCAGCAGCGGACGCACGCGCTTGCCTTTCTGCTTGAGCACGTACTGCGTGATCTTGTCAAGCAGGAAATGATCGGCGCGCATGGCCTCCCGGAAGTACGGGCGGAACGCGTCGAGTTCATCAGCCACCGGGGCACGAATGGCATCGAGCGTCGTGGGCAGCGAGGGCTCGGCAGACCGCTCATCGGCAGACCGCTCATCGGCGCGGTTCGACGTAAAGACTGAGGCGTCTTCCATTGCGGTTTTCAGAAATCATTGAAAGGTTGGGGATCCGTTACGCCGCGTCCGCGCGAAAAGTTTACGGCGAGGCGCTGTTCCCTGGGGTTTGGATGTGCAGTCTGCGTTACGTGTACAGGGCGCCGCGTCAAGGTTGCGCAAAATTGGAGGAGCGGGCACGAGGCCCCACGAAAAGAGTGAGCGCCCGTTCAGCGTGCCGTGCCTGTGTGCTGCCGCTGCGTGTTGGCGCGATGCCGATGCTTAGGCCTCCCCAAACAAAAAAACCCCTGACGAGGCGAGGAGCCTGTCAGGGGTTGGTTGCCTGCCCGGGAGGATTCGAACCCCCGACCTGCGCATCCGTAGTGCGCCGCTCTGTCCATCTGAGCTACGGGCAGATGTGTGTGCCGGGCCGTGCTTGGCCCGTTGCGCACCCATACACGCGCCCAAAAATGGAATGATCCGTCATTGGGCATCCTCACAAACTGTTCAAGCAAGCCTGCTATGCCGCATCAGAAACGACCGGCGACGATGCGGGCTCTGTGAAGGGCGTGCAGTGAAAGAAGTGGTTGGTGGGACCGTGCCCGCTCCCCAACGGCAGCGCCTGTTCAATGGCTTTTGTGACGTACGCCTTGGCCTGACGCACCGCTGCGGGCAGCGCGCGTCCGTGCGCTACGTGGGCGGCAATGGCCGAGGCGTAGGTGCAGCCGGTGCCGTGGGTGTGCGGCGTGTCGATACGCGGGGCTCGCACGGCGTGGAACGTGGTGCCGTCGTACAGCACGTCGACCGCATCGTCGGTAGCGGCCAGGTGCCCGCCTTTTATGAGCACGGCGGCAGGCCCCATGTCAAAGAGCGTTCGCGCGGCATCGCGCATGTCGGCCTCGGTGCGTACGGTAGCGTCGAGCAGGTGCCCGGCTTCGTGCAGGTTCGGCGTAATGACGGTGGCCCGCGGCAGCAGTCGGTTGCGCAGCGTGGCCACCGCCTCGGGGGCCAGTAGCTCGTATCCGCTCTTCGAAATCATCACCGGATCGACCACAAGCGGATATGCGTCGCGCTGCTCCAGTTCGTCGGCCACGCGCTCAATGATGTTGGCGGTGGCCAGCATCCCCGTTTTGATTGCGGCCACCGGAAAGTCGCTCA
>CAZBTM010000204.1:3709-5555 GCA_964494425.1 uncultured Rhodothermales bacterium
GCTGGTCCCGAAGACGCCGTTGGCCTCCATCGATTTGAGGTCGGCCTGAATGCCGGCCCCACCACCCGAGTCGCTTCCGGCAATCGTACAGGCTACAGGTTTCGGTGTTGTAGTTGGCATAGGGGGAGGCAAAGTGGGTGGTAGGTCAACGGGGTATGCTGCAAGCGTGCAGGTATGCTGTTTCTTGGAAACACGCAGCGGACGCGTGGTTCTGTGCATTCTGTAGAAGGCGGTACGCAGCGCGTCTGGTTTTTCGTTAGGCTGCTTCTTTCCACGCCTGCGCATACGCCTGTGCTGCCCGGGTGGGGTCGTCCGCATGCATAATTCCTGAAAGCACAGCAATTCCTGCGGCTCCCGCACGGCGACACGAGGCCACGCGTTCGGGGGTAAGTCCTCCCAGCGCCAGCACCGGCACGCCGGCCTGTCTGCTAAACCGGCGCAGCGCATCAACCCCCGTGCCCGGATGGCCGGGCTTGCTCGATGTGGGGAAGATCGGACTGTACGTTACGTAGTCTACTGCGCGGCGGCGCGCCGGGGACAGTTCGAGCATGTGGTGCGCCGAATAGCCAAGCGGGTGCGGCATGGGCGCTGCAATTGCCTCCGGGCGCGGACCGCGCCAGCCGGTGTGGAGTCCGGCCCCCAGCATACGGGCGGTGCGCAAGCGCGTGTTTATGGTAAGCGTAGTAGCGGGATGGACCGATCGTACGCGTACGGCGAGCGCTTCAGCTTCGCGATGAAACCGCTCCGGCGCGGCCTCGTGGTCGCGCAGATGCACCCACCGGAGTCCCGCCTTCACCGCCGCCAGCACCGCCTCAATCACAGGCTGCGTCGCAAATCCGTTAGCGATGAGCGCAATGGGCGGATCCGGCAATGCCGTCGGTGCAACGCGCAGGGCCGTGGGTGTGCTCTTCTGCATAGGTGGGGCGTAGCCGCATTACAATTGCGTATCCCGCTGGCATCCAGCTGCTGGGCTTGTCAGCTACGATGACACCTGCCGGGCGGGATGCGAGGGATCGGGGGCGTCGACGCCGCGTGTGGCGGGATCGCCTTCGGTGCGGAGCGTGCGGCTCCACCAGGCCAGTCCGCCCCCCACCACGAGTCCGAGCACCAGGCTCATAGCTGCATTCATGAAAGCGATGCGCCACTGCGTGTTAGCGACCTCGGTAATTACGACCTCTTGCGCGGCCCCGGGGCGCACGCGTACATCAATGGTTTCGCGGTCTTCCGCCACCCCAATGAGCGTGTGCGGCAGCGACATGCGCTCGCGTACGATGACCGTGCCGTCGTCCATCGGGATGCGCAGGCTCACGTAGTCATACTTAATCTCGGCACGCCCCGACGAAAAGAAGTCGGTGATCTCCGCCTCGGCAGGCGTCCCTTGCTGGAGCGTCTCGCGCAGCGCCAGGCCCGTCCACACCTGATGGGCCGAGAGCCCCACCAGCAGAACCGGAATGATCCATGCAGCACGCGTCAGCCAGCGCGTCACGGTTGAGGAGCCCGAAGAAGTAGCCATGGGAGCAATCGGTTGGAAGGGGTAACAGCACAAGCACAATACATTTATTTGTACGCATTCAACTGCAGTGGGATGCGCAGGCCCATGCACCTCGGTGCAAAGCATCAGTCAAGATACAGAACGCAGGCGCCCTCCGTCAGACACGTCCGATAGCGGCCAATGAGTCGCCCTCCCGAGAGCTTATGGAGGCAGAGCCTCCGGGGTGGCGCGTCACGAGGCAGAGCCTCGCGACGAGCGGGAAGGGAGAAAAGGTGAAGAGGAAGTTGTTTCTCCGACCCAAAGAAAGAATCCCCTCGTCGCATGGCACCACAGGCATGACCTACGGCCCCTCCG
>CAZBTM010000205.1:0-2079 GCA_964494425.1 uncultured Rhodothermales bacterium
GCCGCGCCCCTATCCGGAGCCCAGCCAGGCGTACCGCAGCCGCTTCATAGCGCAGATGAGCGGCGGGATGCATGGCAGCAATCACGCGCCCGCCGACACGACCGAGTCCGATACGACAGACGCCATGCCGCCCGGACACGGCAGCGGCCTTACGCGTCTGCTCGACGCCCAGATGCTGTGGGATGCCACGATGGCCTACACCATGGCTGAGCACCTGCTGCGCCGGCCCAACGCGCTGGTTGTTCACCTCACCGGACGCTTTCACATCGCCGAGGGCACCGGCACGCCCGAAGCCCTTGCGCACTACCGCCCCGGCACCCGCCAGCTCACGGTCTACTTCGACGCCGTATCCGACCCTGACTCCTTCGACGCCGACGCCCATGCTGGCAAAGGCAACTTTGTGGTGCTTACGGCGAAGTGATCTCCTGCTCGGTGTCTGAGCTAAGCGATCGGGGCAGAGGGACCCGCAGAGTGCTTCTGAACAGCCTGCGTCGCACAGCGGAGGGGCTGAAGGTCATGCTTTTTGTGCCACGCGATGAGGGGACTAAACAGATCCATTCAGTAGCAAGCGGTAGCAAGCTACGCGGTGCGGGGGCCTGCAGGCTGTGCCGATGATTCGCGTGGCAGGCGCACGGTAAACGTGGTGCCCTCGCCCTTCGTACTCTCGACAGAAATGGTGCCGCCCATTAGGTCTACCAGGCGTTTGGTGATGGCCAGGCCGAGCCCGCTCCCCTCGAAGGCGCGCGTGTTGCCGGTGGACTCTTGCGTGAACGCCTCAAACAGATCCGGCAGGAACGCCTCATCGATCCCAACGCCCGTGTCGGCCACTGCGATTTCGATAGCGTCGGATGCGGGGTGCAGGTGCACGTCAACCGATCCGCCGCTGGGGGTAAACTTGATCGCGTTGCTGATCATGTTACTGAGCACGCGGTCGAGGGCGCTCTTGTCGAGGACCGCACGGCATTCAGCATCTGTGCCATGCGTTGTAAGGGCGACATCTTGTGCTGAGGCACGCGGCTGAAACAGGTCCACCGTGCTCTGCACCTCCGCATCCACCTGCACGGACTCAGGAGAGAGATCCATAGCCCCGGCTTCGAGCTTCGACAGGTCGAGCACCGACTTGAGCGTCTCCATGAGGCGCTGGCTGCTGGTATGAATCAGGTTGGCAAACCGCTGAGTTGATTCGTCGGCCTCGTCGCGCAGAATCTCGGCAAACCCGATGATGGAGGTGAGCGGCGTGCGGATTTCGTGGCTCATGTTTGCGAGGAAGGCCGACTTCAGGCGGTTCATCTCCTCGGCCTCGTCGCGGGCCGCGCGCAAGTCCGCCTCGCGCTCAATGCGATCAAGGATACTCGCCATATTGTGCGCCAGAATCTCAAGGAGCTTGGTATCGAATGAGGCGACCCCATCGGATGAGGGGCTGGCCACCGAGATGGTGCCATGTGTGCCAATCGGTACGTACACCGCCGACCGCACATTGCCGGGCGACTGAATCGAATGGTTGGGGTTGGTGCCGCTGTATCGGATGGTGGTCTGGTGGCGATAGGCACGCACGACCGCGCCCAGTCCGTCGATGGCATACGACGGACGCGTCCCGCCCATGATTTCTGTAGAGCCGTTCGACACCGCTACAGGCACAAGCTGGCCGTCGCGCGCGAAGCGAATCGCACAGATGGGATACTGAAGCGTATCGGTGATGAGCGTGCAAGCGCGCTCAGCAAGCATAGTGGTTGTTTCGGCCTGGGTGAGGTCGCTCATCGCATCATAGAATGCCTCGACCCGCTTTTCGCGTTCTTGAAGGGCGGCCTCGGCGTGCTTTCGACTGGTGATGTCGATGCCCATCCCCACCACGCAGCGTGTGCCATCAATGCGCAGGCGGCTGCCTGTGAATAGGTAGGGCGTGCGGGTGCCCGACTTCGAGACCAACGTTGCCGAGGCGCTGGTATGCCCATCGGTCAGTGCGCGCTCGATTCGTTGAGCTACGTGGATGCGGTCGTGGCCTTCAAATAATTTGAGGGGATGCAGCGTGGCAAGCTCTTCTTCCGAGTAGCCAGTGACAGCCTCAAAATTATCATTCCA
>CAZBTM010000205.1:2089-5539 GCA_964494425.1 uncultured Rhodothermales bacterium
TCCATCGCAGAAACTGCCCCTTCTCATCGAATAGATAGAAAATACCCGGTAGGCTGTCGATAATCGTATCCAGCAAGCGCTTCTGGCGCGTCAAGGCCTGGGTCGTGCGTTTCTGCTTTGTGATGTCCAGCAGAATACCGAGGATACGAGCAGGCTTATCCCGGTCATTGAACTGTGTAACACGCGAGCGCCCCCGAATCCACCGAATGTCGTCTGTGTTGTGTGGGGAAATACGGTACTCGCTATGGGCATCGTCGCCGGCTTCGAGCTGCTCAGCGCCTTGCATGAGATGCTCGCGATCGTCGGGGTGCACCAGGTCGATGAATGCCTTGATCGGCAACGAGGCGGCATTGAGTCCAAGCAGACGCTGGGCCTCGGATGAGAGATGCACTGTGTCGCGTTCGAGGTTCCACACGCCGCTGCCCATTTCGGCCACAGCCTGCGCCTGCTCCATCATCACATTGGCCTGGCGCAGCGCTTTTTCACGCTCTTTGCGTTCGGTAATGTCAAGGTGTGTGCCCGCAATGCGTTTGGCCGAGCCATCGGAATGCCGCTCTACAACTTGGCCACGGTCCAGCACCCATCGCCAGGAGTCGTCGCGGGCGCGCATCCGAATCTCCAGGTCGACAAAGTCTGTCTCACCGGCTATGTGGGCATCAATAGCATTGAAGACGCGCGGACGATCGTCGGGGTGCACGCGGCTGCGGAAGGCCTCGACAGTTGGGGCAATCTCGCTGGGATCGTAACCCAGCATCTCGGCCCAGCGGTCGTTGTAGTGTACATGACCAGTGTCCAGGTTCCAGTCCCACAAGCCCAGGTCGCCGCCGCGTAGCGCCAGCTTTAGGCGACGGCGCTCGGCCTCTATTTCCGCCTGGCGTTCATATTCTTCGGTCACATTGCGGAATACAAGCACCACGCCCAGCAGCGGACCGTCGTCGTCGGCGCGGATGGGGGCGGCGCTGTCGGCAATCTGGTACGTGGTGCCGTCGCGGGCCGTGAGCACGGTGTGGTTGGCAAGCCCCACAACTTGTCCCCTGCGAAGCACCTTGTCTACGGGATTCTCGACGGTCGCACCGGTGTGTGCGTTATGAATGCGAAACACAACGGGCAGGGGGCGCCCAATGGCCTCTTCGGCGGGCCAGCCGGTAAGCGTTTCCGCTATGCTGTTCATCTCGGTGATGCGGCCTTCGGGCGTCGTTGCAATGACCGCATCGCCAATGGAGTTGAGCGTAACAGTGAGGTACTCTTCGCGACGGCGGAGCTTCTGCTCGGCGGCCTTGCGAGCATCAATGTTAAGCACCGATCCGTCGCGGTGGCGCACTGTGCCATCGTCATTGCGGGTGACGCTGGCGCTAAGGAGGCCCCAGAACGTAGAGCCATCGGCACGCCGAAACTTGATTTCCTGGTTGCGCAGATAGCCTTGGCCGTGTGCCTGATCAATGAAGTCGAAGCGCTCCTGGGGATGCGCATACAGCACAGTTAGGTCGGGGAGCGCCAGCATCTCCTCGGCGCTCTCGTATCCAAAGAGCTGCACAAACGCATCGTTCACGTAGACGAGTCCGTCGTCTGCCGAGGCCCGGTAGAGCCCCTCGGCAATGTTTTCGTTGATAGACGTGATGAGCGATTCGCGCTCGCGAAGCGCCTGCTGGGCCTCATGCTGCTCCGTCACGTCGTTCACAGTAACGAGCACGGCATCGGATCCCTCAAACTCAACCGATGACGACGTAATTTTTACCTTCAGCGTAGAGCCGTCGGCGCGTTGATGGGTCCACACACCTGGCGGGGAGCGCAGGTCAGGGCGGTCGGTAGTCAGGTACTCCTGGAGCCGTTCAGTTTCGTCTTTAGGACGAATGTCGAGGATCGTCATATCCTGAAAATCGGCTGTGCTGTAGCCATAGACGCGTAATGCAGCCTCGTTTACGTCCAAGAAGTGCAGCGTGTCGGGGTCGTAGACCCACATGGGCAGCGGATTGGCTTCGAAGAGCAGGCGGGCCTCGGCCTGTTTGCGACGCAGCGTGCCTTCAAGCGCACGCTGTTCAGTGATATCGTCGAAGTAGACCGACAGGCCGCCCTCGAACGGATAGGCATTCACCTGGAACCACGTGTCGAGCGGCGGGAAGTACGCTTCAAAGTGAACGCTTTCTTGGGTCTCAACGGCCTCATGATAGGCTGTGTAGAACTCCAGGCCCACGGCTTCGGGAAACTCGTCCCACACGTTGCGTCCAAGCAGGTCGGTGCGGGGGCGGTTGAGCAGCTGTTCGGCGCGGTCGTTCAGATAGGTAAAGCGCCACTGCGTATCTACTGCAAAGAAGGCATCGCTGATGCTCTCAAGGATGGTAGCGTGTGCGTGGGGAAGCACATGATGCGCCATCTCGTGCTCAGCCAGCGCAGCCAAGTCGCGCAGCATGGTGGCATGGACATCAGAGAGCGTAGCCGGTGTGGTGCCGAGTAGGCTCAGTGCGCCCAGCACGTGTCCCTCAGGACTCGTGAGGGGAACGCCTGCATAGAAGCGTAGATGAGGCGGATTGGTAACGAGTGGGTGGCGGGCGAAGCGGTCGTCGGCTGTCAGGTCGGGGACGACCAATAGGTTGTTGCGGTCAACGACGAGAGGAGCAAGCGCCTCCGTGCAATATGTGGCGGCGGTGTCGTCCGCAAGCCCAATGTGGGCCAAAGGCGAGACCTGTTTGGCTCCAACCAGGGCCAGCATTGCCGCGGGGGTGCGGCTGCTATGCTGCGCCAGCCGCACAATGCGGTCAAGAGCGGGCTGGGCTTCCGCATTGAGCACGCTGTAGCGCTGCACTGCGTGGAGCCGGTCGGGGTTGTGTCGGGAAGCCATGCCAACAAGAGCGTAGAGAGAGCGCAGCTGTCCGCAAGGCGAAGCATCGCCGCGTGTGCTCCGGGGCGCACGGCTGCATTAGGAATCGTTACCATAATGCGACGGACCGCCTAATATACATAGTAGAAGTGTGGAGGTCCAGTGGCGGTACCATCGAGCGCACAAACCAGCTTGGAACTGGACGAATTAGGAGGATCGTTCTACCCGTGTTCTACCTCCTTTTCGCTAAAGAGTTGATGGGTAGTAGTTTAGGAAAGTGCTTTGTGGGTCCTCTTGGATTTGAACCAAGGACCTCCTGCTTGTAAGGCAGGCGCTCTAAACCAACTGAGCTAAGGACCCATGCTTTTTTGTGTTCATGACTTAGTATGCATAGGCAGCACGTATAATGTCAAGCAGTGGGAATCCGTTCCCGGCATATGTTGGGGACGGCGTCGTGTTTTGGCGATCTCTTCGCACGGCCCGGGCTAAACAACTTAAGGGGTGTGCCGTTGTAATCTGTCGCCTATTGTTGTATGCGATCATCTACCCACGAATTCTGCTATGCCAAAACGAACGTATCAACCCAGCCGCAAAAAGCGCAAGAACAAGCACGGCTTTCGTAAGCGGATGAAGAC
>CAZBTM010000206.1:0-3507 GCA_964494425.1 uncultured Rhodothermales bacterium
GCACGCAACCCGTCTAACGTATCGTAGCGATCTTGCACGCGGGTCAGCCAGTCGGCCTCTGACTGTGCATGCGCGGCAGGCGCTCCAACAACGAGCAATGTTACTACAAACAGGAGGATCGAGCGAGCCATTATCGTATCAGCATCAGGAAACGAGCACAAAACAGGGATGCACAGAACGCAGTTTGACGTGCATCTCGTATGGGGCCGGGAACGCCCGCCCGCCTTGTATATTGGCGGATGCGTGTGCAGTTGCCTGTGCTCGCACGGTTCGCCGATGGTTCGCACAGGCCCTGCCGCACTCGCTCCCTTTCGCCTTGATAACGCGGTTCTTATGTCTTCCGTAGATCGTTCTGCAGATGCGCTGCGCCGTGCCCTGCGCACCATTCCCGACTTTCCCAAACCGGGCATTCAGTTTCAAGACATCACCCCGCTACTGGCCGATCCCAATCTGCTTGCGCGTGCTGCGGATGTGCTGGCAGCGCCTTTTTCAGATGCTGGCATTACGCAGGTGCTGGGCATCGAGTCACGCGGGTTCATCCTGGCACCGCTCATTGCCCAGCGGCTCGGGGCTGGATTTGTGCCGGTGCGCAAGGAAGGCAAGCTGCCCCACGACACCATTACGACCTCGTACGAACTGGAGTACGGCACTGACACTGTTGAAGTGCACGCCGACGCACTGAATGCCGAGGACCACATCCTGATTCATGATGACGTGATTGCTACGGGCGGCACGGCGGCTGCCACCGCGCGCCTGGTGGCGCAGACGGAGGCTGCACTTGCCGGGTTTTCGTTCCTGATTGCGCTCACCGACCTGAACGGACGCGACGCGCTCCCTGCAGGTGCACCGGTGCACACGGTGCTTCCGGTGGCGGGCGCATAGGACACACACGCAAAACCGAGGATAAGCTGCCCATGCACACGCACATGCCCGACACGAGCAATGCCGGGCATGTATCCGCGAGTGCTGTAGCACGGTAAAGGACCACAGTCAGCCACCGCAGTCCGAAGTGTTTGCCAAAGAGGGCTGCCCTGAGCCGTTACAGGCCACCCGACTCATCTGAGCCGCTTTCGTCTTCGTTATCGTCCTGATCGCTCTCCATACGCTCCTGCCGCTTCTCCTGCACGGCGGTGCGGATACGGGTGCGGAGCGTCGAATCGCGCCGGGCCGATTGCATGAGGCGTCCCAGGCGCTGGGCACTCAGATCTTCCTCCTCGGCTTTTCGCTGCATCAGGGCCTGGCGCTCGCGCATAAGCTCTTGCCGCGCGGTGCGGCGCTGCGTGGAGTCCATTTCCTGCGCATTGCCGTATTCCTCCCGCATCTGCGTGCGCAACTCTTGGCGTTGCATCTGCATGGCTACGATAATTTCGGCGGCTGCGTCGATTTCTTCGTCGGAAATGTCCTCCGACGAAATGCCTCCCGACGATCCGCCGCTGCCCTGAGCGAAGGCAGCTGGAGCGATGCATGAAAGAGTCAGCACGAGTAGTCCAAGACGCAGCGTCGATAATGCGCGTTGAATCATGGTACGAAGAAGCCGTGTACTTGATAGCATCGATCCGCATCCGCTTACAGCAAGGGGACGCCAAAAGATGCGCGATAGCGGACGCGTTCATTCCGGTGAAAGATAGATAAGCATCTCGGACGTGTTTCGCGCTGGGGAGGCGTACGTGGCGCGTACACGCCGCAGGTCTGGTTTCGCTCTGTCACCGGGGTGTAGCCAGCAGGTGCGGCCCCGCCAGCAGGTAGAGTGAATCGCGCGAAGCGGTCGCTGATTGTAGCGGCGCCGCCGCTGTGGGCCAGTGCCAATGGCGACGCGGCTGCTGCGTTTCGGCGTCTACCAGCGCAATGGCGTGCGGCTGCACCAGTCCAACAGCGGCTCCCGAAGCAAAGCCATCCACGAAGCCGCCCTCGGCGTGGGCCTGCAGGTTGCGGTGCGCAATGATGCTGCCCAGCGCATCGGTGATGAGCACGCGGGGCTGCTCGGCCTCCAGCACCCACAGTGCGCCCAGCCCACTGCGCACCAGCGTCTGCGGACGCCAGTCGCGGAAGCGGGTGTCGAAGGCGTCGAGGCGACGCACAACCGCGCGGTCACGGTCGAGGTACCATACGGCGGGCGCGTCGGATTCGAGGACAACGAGCCCGCTGCCAGCGGTGGACTGCACCGCGTGGGGCCGTCCGCTGCCCGTGGGGGCGCTGTCGGAGCCGCTCGGCGGGTACACGGGAGTGAGCGTTTCCTCGCGATACGGAATGGGCAGCACCTCCAGCGCTCGCCCCGACGCGTCCAGGCGCTGGATGCGTCCGTTGCCGGTGTCGGCAAGAAGAAGTGCTTGCCCGTTGGTCGGGTCGAATCCGGCCGGTCGGCGCAGTTGTCCGGCGTTGCCCCCCGCTCCGCCTATGGTGTGCTGCTCCGCACGGTTGGCGCTCAGCACGTGCAGACGGTGGCGCGACGATTCGAGCACGTAGAGGCGTCCACGGGCATCGCGGCGCACGGTGGTAGGCGCCTCGAAGGTGGCCAAGGTGTCGACGGCCGCAAGGCGGATGTGCAGCGTGTCGGCCCCGCGCGGCACCGGCTTGGGGGGCGTGCTGGAGGCGTGGGCGGCGGGCCACATCAACGCTGCTACGAGCAGTGTGCCCATGAAGATGGCCAGTCCCCCCAACCCAGCCACGACGCTGCGTATCCCTCTAAAAAACAGTGTGTATGAACGGGGCATGCGGGTAAGAGATTGAGAGGGCGGAGCCCCTAAACGGCCGCGTCACGAGGCGGAGCCTCGCGACGAGATGGCAGAGCATGAGGATTCGAAATCAGACAGCCATGAGGCCGCTGCGGGCGATGTCGCGGCGCAGGGTTTTGCCGTCAAACTGGATCGCGTCGGCCCCGTCGTAGGCGCGTTCGACGGCGGTTTCGAGGTCGGTGGCGGTGGCTACGACGCAGAGGACGCGCCCGCCATCGGTGACGAGCGTGCCGTCGTCGGTGCGGCGCGTGCCTGCGTGAATGACGTGGACGCCCGGCATCCGCTCGGCCTGGTCGATGCCGTCGATGGGCACGCCGGTGTCGTAGCTGTGCGGGTAGCCCTGCGAGGCCAGCACGATGCCGACGCAGGACTGCGCGCTGGCGCGAACGTGCACGCCCGAGAGCGTCTGTTCGGCGACCGATTGAAAGAGCGTGGCGAGGTCATTGTCGAGCAGCGGCAGCACCACCTGGGCTTCGGGGTCGCCCCATCGGCAGTTGTATTCGACGACTTTGGGGCCGTCCTCGGTGAGCATGAGTCCGACGTAGAGCACGCCCTGGTACGGCGTACCGTCTTCGTTCATGCCTTTAAGCGTGGGCTCGACGATCGTGCGGCAGACGGCGGTGAGGGTGCTTCCGTCCACGAGTGGCGTGGGAGCGTAGGCGCCCATGCCGCCGGTGTTGGGCCCGGTGCCGCCTTCGCCGATGGCTTTGTGGTCTTGCGAGGGCGGGCAGACGACGTACTTCTCGCCGTCGGTAAGAACGAACACGCTGGCTTC
>CAZBTM010000206.1:3517-5535 GCA_964494425.1 uncultured Rhodothermales bacterium
GATTGTCGACGATGCGGTCGAGGGCGTCGTGGGCCTCCTCGCGAGTGGTGCAGACGAGCGCGCCCTTTCCGCCGGCCAGTCCGCTGGCTTTGACGACCACCGGCACGGGCCGGTTGGTGATGTAGGCGTGGGCCTCGTCGGCCTCGTTGGCGGCGAACGTGCGAAACGTGGCGGTGGGGATGTCGTGCTCGGCCATGAACGCCTTGGCAAAGGCTTTGCTGCCTTCAAGGCGGGCGGCGGCGGCGCTCGGGCCCATGACCGGATGCCCGGCGGCACGCAGGTGGTCGGCCAGCCCGTTTACGAGCGGCGCTTCGGGCCCGATGATGGTGTAGTCAATGTCGTGCTCGGTAACGGCGGCTTGAACCGCATCAGCGTCGGCAGGGTCGAGGGCAAGGTTGGTGCCAACCTGTTCGGTACCCAGATTGCCGGGCGCGGCCACAACGCCGTCGCACGAAGGGCTATCAGCCAGTGCACGACAGAGCGCATGTTCGCGTCCGCCGCTTCCGATGACAAGAACACGCATGGAATGGGGCTTTTGATGAAAGTAACACAATGCGGTGCGTTCAATTTGCTAATATAGGATTGCGCGTGCATTTGTGCAGAGACGCTGCCCGCACGCGGTTGAAGTTCTCTGAATATGTGCTGATGTGCCTGTGCGTACTTACGTGGTTGCCGTGCTTCTTATCGGGTGGATATGCAGCAGCGGCGTTCACCCGCCGGTGTATGCGCAATCTACGGAGCCGGATACAGAGGCATCGGACGCCTCGGTCTGGGTCAATCCGCGCCCGTATCCGGCTAATTTTTGGGGCCCGCGTACCGGTATTGGACTCGGCGCCGGGCTCTCCGTTCACAACCTGGGCCGCGCCAACAGTCAGGGGCTTGTTACCGCACTGGTGGGGCGCTATCAGCAGGTGGGCACCGTGGCATGGGCCCCGCAGTGGAGCCATGGCCCGTTGGGCTTCACGGTGCTGGAGGGCCGCGCCTTTCACACCACCCGCGACTGGTTCTACGGCGTCGGCCCGTTTCCGGAGGACGACACGCGCCTGGAGCTGCACCGTACGCAGCTGCGCGGCGGCATGCGCGGACGCTATCTGCCCTTCGGATCCGACCGGCTGCGGCTCCACGTGCAGCTCCATGTGGTGCACGACCGCCTCTACGATCAGCAGAACGATGACGACGACGCGTTTCGGCGGTTGGATGCGCGGTCGCAAGCCTACCTGCAAGCATTCGGGCGTACGCGTACCGGCGATACTCGCACCCGCAGCCTGACCGGTGTGCGTCCGCAGCTCGGCCTCTCGTACGACACGCGCGACCGGGAGCACGGGCCGCGCCAGGGGCTGCTGATCCATGGCCAGACGGGACGCTACCTCGATATTGAGGGCGGCGCGTCGTTCTGGACGCATGAGGTTGACCTGGCCGGGCACGTGCCCGTGTTGCCTCGACACACGCTCGACCTAACAGCGAGCGCACGCGTCTCCCGCAGCGCCAACGACCGCCCCATTCCGCCGATGTACCTGTCGCGGCTGCAGGCCTTTCGCATGCCGGGTGTGGCCCGCGGACGCTTTGCCGACCGCGACCGTCTGCTGGCGGGCCTGCGCTATCGCATCACCCGCACCATTGGCAATCTGCTGGATGCGGAGCCGTACATCGGCGGGCATGCAGGTGCCGTCTACACCGATGTGTTTGAACAGTTTACGTGGGATGCGGCCACTGAGCGCACGCCCCCCCGTACTGCTGTTGTGCCGCTACGGCTGAGTGCGCACGTGGGCCTGCGCATCGCCCCGCGGTTTCGGGATACAACGTGGATCGATGTGGCTGTGGGCCTGGGCCCCGATGGCGTGACGGGGGTGCGTCTCGCCTTTACGCCCACGTTTCACCACCTGCGCCCCGCGCATCACCGCGACCGGACGCCACACCATGGCGAACGCCGCGCCGAGCAGTAGGCCGCCCGCGCGGCTGAACGTGCCGAGGTAGGACCAGTCGAACTTCGAGATGTCACGTCCGAACACCGACCAGTA
>CAZBTM010000207.1:0-5509 GCA_964494425.1 uncultured Rhodothermales bacterium
CGTCCCGTGGAGGGTTGGCGCCGGTCGGTCACCTTGATGACGTGAAATCCGAACGGCGTGCGCACCACCGTGGGGGGCGCATCAATCGGGTGCTGGTACATGGCGTCTTCGTACGGGCCCACGAGCTGCCCGGCACTCAGGTAGCCCAGATCGCCCTCGAATCCGCGCTGGCCTTGCCGGGACGCGGAGGGATCGTCGGATTCGGCGCGCGCCAACTCGGCAAAGCTGGCTCCATTCATCACGGAGTCGCGAAGGGCCTGGATGCGTGCATGCGCCTGCACAGTGTCTTCGGGCGCGGCCTCTTCATCCACCCGAATGAGGATGTGGCGGCTGCGCACCTCGTGCGTGCGGCGTGCAAGCAGCGTGTCCAGCACAGGCCCCGTGACGTGCGCATCCATAAACATGGGGCGCGCTCGCTCGCGGGTGTACGTCGCAATCTCGCGGCGGATGCTGGGCTGCTCCTCGTACCCGGCCTGGGTGGCCTCGTGGACTTTCAGCCGGTAGTTGAGGTACTGGTTTAAGAATGTGAGCAGGGCCTGGGTGGTGTCTGCGGGGGCATCTTCGACCTGCTGGCGTTCCCACGCAGCGCGTAGCTCGTCGTAGTGAATGGCCTGGCCACTGAACTGGGCCACTGGCAGCGGAGCGGTTTGCGTGGAAGACGAGAGAAGCTGGCATGCGCTAAGCAGAAACACAGTGGCCAGAAGCAGTCCACCAGCCACGACCGAAGACGAAACGGGACGCATAAAATAAGAAATCAGCAAGTGGGCAAAGGGGAAAGCAGGACAAGCCGCGCTGCACCAGCCGGGCTTGTGTGAGGCTCTGTTGCATTGCGGCGCATGCGCGGAACTGCCTCTTTGAGGCGGTCTACCATCAACGAAGCATTCGCACGAAGCGGTTGCTTCATCGACTGTTCCACATGCTCTGTTCCCACACCACAGCTCCCATCCAAATTTATGGCTGATTCCGATTCCTCCGCGCCGGTTCGTGTGCGTTTTGCCCCGAGCCCCACTGGACGTCTGCACATTGGCGGGCTCCGCACCGCGCTCTACAACTATTTGTTTGCGCACAAGCACGACGGCGACTTCATCCTGCGTATCGAAGACACCGATCAGTCGCGCTATGTAGAGGAGGCGGAGGCCGACCTGATGCAGGCGCTCTCGTGGTCGGGGCTGAACTACGATGAAGGGCCCGGCACCGGCGGTCCGCATCAGCCGTACTACCAGTCGGAGCGCTCAGGGCTCTACCAGCGCTACGCCCAGCAGCTCATCGACAGCGGGCATGCGTACTATGCCTTTGACACCGAAGACGAGATTGAGGCGATGCGCGAACGCCACGCATCCGACCAGAACCCCTCGCCCGCCTACAACGCCCACACGCGCATGGAGATGCGCAACAGCCTCTCGCTCGATGAGGACGAGGTGCAGCAGCTTCTGGACGATGGCGCCCCCCATGTCGTCCGCCTGAAGATGCCGCGCAACGAAACCGTGCGCTTTGAGGATGAGGTGCGCGGCCCCGTGACCTTTGAGACGCAGGGCCTGGACGATCAGGTGCTCCTCAAATCCGACGGCCTGCCTACGTATCACCTGGCCAATGTGGTCGACGACCATCACATGCGCATCTCGCACGTCATTCGTGGCGAAGAGTGGCTGCCGTCCACGCCGAAGCACGTGCTGTTGTACGAGGCCTTTGGGTGGACGCCGCCGTCGTTTGCGCATCTGCCGCTTATTATGAGCCCCGAAAGCGGCAAGCTCTCGAAGCGCGACAGCAACGAGCTGGGCATTCCCGTGTTTGTGACGGACTACCGCGAGGCGGGCTATCAGCCCGAGGCGCTTATCAACTTCCTGGCGCTCCTGGGGTGGCATCCGGGCGATGAGCAGGAGATCTTCAGCCTGGAGGAGCTCGTGGAGGCGTTTTCGCTCGACCGTGTGGGCGTGAGCGGCGTGCAGTTCGATCTCGATAAGCTGAACTGGTACAACGAGCAGTATGTGCGTGCCATGACCGCCGAGGACTTTGCGGAGGCGCTGCGTACACAGCTTACCGAGGAGCATTTGCCCATCACGCACGAGCGCCTGGTGGCTATTGCCGAGCTTACGCAGGATCGCGTTTCGAAAGTCGGTGATGTGCTGACCGAGCATCGCTACTTCTTCGAAGATCCCACCGCATACGACGAAGACGACGTCGAAAGCGGCTGGACCGATCAGTCGGCTGAGCTGCTGCGGGCGCTTGCCGAGGTGTACGAAGGTGCATCGACCTTCGACCGCGATGTTGTGGATCAGGGCATGCGCGACGTGGCCGAGACGCACGACGTGGGCCTGGGGGCTGTGATTCACCCGGTGCGCCTGGCGATTTCGGGGCGGACCTCTGGACCGGGCATCTTCGACCTGGTGGCGTTCATGGGGCGCGAAACGACGCTGCGCCGCATCGACGCGGTGATCGACGCGCTCGGGTAGCCTGGGCGCTGCATCCCGCTGCTGCCACACGTATTTGCTTCGCATCCACCTACTTACGGATTCATGGCCACGTACAAAGAATCGGGCGTAGACATCGACGCCGCTGACGAGAGCGTTGACCGCATTAAGGGTGCGGTGCGCAACACCTTTACACCGGGCGTGCTGGCGGATATCGGCGCATTTGGGGCGTTCTTCGAGCCCGATCTGTCGGGATACGAACAGCCGGTGCTTGTGTCCTCCATCGATGGCGTGGGCACCAAAGTGCTCGTGGCCAAGCGGGCCGGGCGCTTTGACACCGTGGGGCAGGACCTCGTGAACCACTGCGTAAACGACATCGCATCGTGCGGGGCCGAGCCGCTCTTTTTTCTGGACTACTACGCCACCGGCACGCTGAACCCCGACCACGCCGAAGCGCTTATTGGGGGATTCGCAGCCGCCTGCCAGTCTAACGGATGCGCGCTCATCGGGGGCGAGATCGCGGAGATGCCCGACGTCTATGCTGCCGACGACTTCGACCTGGCGGGCACCATCGTGGGCATGGTCGACAAAGCCGACATCATCGACGGCTCGGCGGTGCAGGCGGGCGATGTGCTGCTGGGCCTGCCCTCAACCGGACTGCACACGAACGGCTTCTCGCTGGCGCGCCATGTGCTCTTCGACGCATTTGCCATCGACGAGCCGATCGGCGCGCTGGGTGGCACGACGCTTGCCGAGGCGCTGCTGACGGTCCACCGGTCGTATTTGCCCGCCATCCGCGCAGCCCGCACGGCCGTTCCGGTGCACGGCATTGCGCACATCACCGGCGGCGGACTCCCCGGCAATCTGTCGCGCATCATGCCCGACGGACTCCACGCGCAGGTCGACTACACCACGTGGACGCGCCCCGCGATCTTCGACCTAATTCAAGACAGAGGCGACGTCCCCGAATCCGACATGCGCCGCACGTTCAACCTGGGCATCGGGCTGGTCGTGGCGGTGCCCCCGAGCGCCGTGGCCGACGCCACACAGGCGCTGACGACCGGCGATGTGGCGCCCGTGCGCATTGGGACGGTGCAGGCCAACTAAACTCATTGGGACGACTGGGGAAACAGGGGCTTAACGTAACGAAAAGGAACAAAAAGCACTTCCAATAGCGTTACGTTCGTCCTACGCATACCCCACTCACTGTCTGCGCACCGCCGCGCATCCGATATGCTGTCCATTGCCGTCATTCTCGTTCTCAGCTATCTGATTGGCTCGGTGCCTTCCAGCGTGTGGCTGGGCAAGCTGGTGCACGGGGTCGATGTGCGTGACTATGGAAGCGGCAACGCGGGCGCTACGAATGCCTTTCGCGTGCTGGGGTGGAAGGTCGGATCCAGCGCCTTGCTGCTGGACATGGGCAAAGGCGCGCTGGCGGCAGGGGTGTTTTCGCAGCTTCGCCTGGGGGCGGTTCCCTCGTTTGGAGCGTGGGAGCTGGATACCGTAATCATGTTGTTGGCCGGGCTCGCTGCCATTGTAGGACACATCTTCCCCCTCTATCTGGGGTTCGATGGAGGCAAAGGCGTAGCCACCACCGCCGGGGTACTGCTGGCCGTTACGCCGATCACCATGCTAATCGTAATGGCGATTTTCGTGGCGGTGCTTTTGCCCTCTGGATACGTGTCGCTGGCGTCCATGATCAGCGCGGTGGCCTTTCCAATTGCCGTAGCGGTGCAAATCTTTGTGTTTGGCACCGGCCTTGACCTGAGTGTGCTGGTGGTGGGCGTGCTGCTTGCGCTGGGCATTGTCATTGCGCATCGCTCCAACATTCGCCGGCTGATGAATGGCGAAGAAAACCAGTTCTCGTCGTTTCGTCCGGCGCAGGGGATGATCGG
This sequence comes from uncultured Rhodothermales bacterium, assembly GCA_964494425.1. GTDB lineage: Bacteria > Bacteroidota > Rhodothermia > Rhodothermales > Salinibacteraceae > Longimonas. The sequence goes on from CAZBTM010000207.1 coordinate 4,304, forward strand.
GCGGGGCGAGCTGTAACAGCATCGGAATGCAGCCCACAGCACCCGCTTTTCTCCTCCACTCGAACCGCCTGACACATGGACGATGCCGACTTGACAATCTGGGGCAGCGGCAGCTGGGGCACGGCGCTGGCTGCGCATCTCGCTGAAAATGGGCGCACCGTGTGCCTGTGGGGCCGCGCCGAGGCGCAGATCGAACGCATGCGCACTACCGGACGCAACGAAGCCTACCTGCCGGGCACCGTCCTGCCTGATGGCGTCCACCTTACCGCCAATGTCGAGGAGGCCGCCACTGCATCGTCTATGTGGGCGCTCGCGGTGCCTTCGCATGCGGTGGAAGACATGGCCCAGACGCTGCGTCCGCATCTTGCGCACGTTGCATGCGCGGTCTCGCTCGCCAAAGGTATCGATGCGGATACGGGCCGCACTATGACGCAAGTGATGGAGCAGGTGTGGCAGCCGAACGATCCGCCGTGCGTGGCGCTGTCGGGGCCGAGCCATGCCGAGGAGGTGGCGCTGAGTGCGCCTACGACCGTCGTGGCCGCGCATCCGGATAAACAGTGGGCCGAGGCCGTGCGCGACGTGTTCATGACGGATCGCTTTCGGGTGTACACCAACACCGATCGCCTGGGCGTGGAGCTGGCTGGGGCGGCGAAGAATGTGTTGGCGCTGGCTGCGGGCATCTGCGATGGCGTGGGCTACGGCGATAACGCCAAAGCGGCACTCATTACGCGCGGACTGGCCGAGCTGCGCCGGCTGGGCCATGCGTTGGGTGCGGCACCAGAGACGTTTGCGGGGCTCGCGGGCATCGGCGATCTGGTTGTGACCTGCGTGAGCGGACACAGCCGCAACCGCCACCTGGGCGAGCAACTGGGGCGCGGCCACACGCTTGATGAAGCGCTCGACGCGATGCATATGGTGGCCGAGGGCGTGTACACCACCAAGGCAATTCATCGTCTGGCGCAAGAGCACAACGTAGACATGCCGATTACCGCCGCTGTCCACGCGATTTTGTACGAAGATGCCGATCCACATCGTCTCATGGAGCGCCTCATGGCCCGCGCGCCGAAGCCCGAAGTGCGCGCCTCGGCCTCGTAGTAGTTCACGAGGCAGCAGTCGGGCGTCCGGTCGGACCCCGAGACCGCCTCCCAGACCGCGAGCACCGAGGCGGGGATATAGCAGTGGTGCTGGAAGAAGTTGAGATGCCGC
>CAZBTM010000208.1:0-5508 GCA_964494425.1 uncultured Rhodothermales bacterium
TTTTCGCCTCAGCGGCCCTCGCTCTCGCCGTCAAACCAAAACCCAAACAGGTTCTATGGGGGATGTGTGGTGCTGCCAAATGGCTCGGTCCCGTCCTTGTGTAAGAAACCACGACAATCGGGACCAAGTGCGTAACTCCTACCGGATATCAAAGTGGGGGAGGCCGCGGCCTCTATTCGACAATGCTAAACACCTTCAGCCGCGAGAGGCGGGCATTCTCTTTGATGTGGCATCCGCCTGCGCCTACGGTGAGCAGCGTTTCGAGTGTGCCCTCGGGTGGATTGAGCACACGCGACGGGTGCTGTGCGCCCGCCCGCAGCAGCCGAGGAAGCGGGTCGAGGCGGGCATGCTGGTCGCGGGCCAGCTGTATCGTCTCGTTGTAGCGAACCAGGTACGTGCCTTCGTCCAGGCGCCACCAGCCGTAGCTGTCGTCGGGATCGGCCTTGGAGGTTGCCAGCCGCTCGCGTGGCGCCTCGGCATACTCGTCGCCGCCGAAGTCCAGTTGGCCCGGACCGCTCAGGCGGAAGATCTCGGCGACGGTAAGATCGGCACCATGGGGCGTTTCCTGTGTCTCCCAATGGACGATGCCATCAAGCAGGGGTCGAATGTCTGCAATGCGTTGCATAACGAGACCGGTGTGGTTTGATGAACATCCCAGCGCGCTATCGCACAAATATGGTACAGCGCGTATGCCATCGTGTTGAGACGAGCATCCCAACGTAGCGCCCGGCCTCCGCATCCCCCTAAAAACACCTCACAAACACAAAAAGCGCCCTGCTTTGGGGGAAAGCAAGGCGCTTCGGATTGTGTGGAATGGGTGCCCAAGAGAGGACTCGAACCTCCACGTCCGCAATGGACACTGGCTCCTGAAGCCAGCGCGTCTACCAATTCCGCCACTTGGGCAAGTGGGCTGCGTGTTGTGCAGACATGAGCGTAATAGTCTGATTTCGGATGCAAGTTCCACCGGGCTGCGCGAAGGTCTCGTAAATCGGGGCGATAGCGCGGCGGCGGGGAACCTCTGCGGCGCGGCGGTCGGTACGCATTCGTCCGTGCTTGACGCGGATCACTCGTCTGCTCGTTACCCTGTGTTTTTCGTATGACCGTCGCCAAACGCTTTCGGTGGGAAGCCGCGCATCGCCTGGCGGATCATCCCAGTCTGTGCCGCAACCTGCACGGCCACTCGTACACCTGCTGGATCGAACTCGACGGCACGCCGGGTCCGTCGGAGATGCTGATCGACTTTCAGGAGGTGAAGCGCGTCGTATCCCCCTTGATTGATGCGTGGGACCACTGCACCTACGTGAATCGGGACGACACCGCGCTGCGCGAGGCCCTGGCCACGCTTGGCGTAAAGCACTACGTCTTGGACGGTCGCAGCACCACCGAGGCGCTGGCTGACTACGTGGCGCGCTACCTGTGCACGCACGGCTTTGCCATGCTGCAAGACCACGGCGTAACGGCGGTGCAGGTGCGCGTGCAGGAGACAGAGACGTGCTACGCCACCACCCGCGTTACCGTTGCCGACTACGCCGATACGCCGGCTCCGGATCTGGAAAAAGCGCTGGTGGAACCGGTGGCGGTGGCGGGATAGGCCTTGTTTGTTATGAGAGATACGAACTCAGATCCGTCTTGTGTATCACGTTCTGAAGACAAGCGCATTTACGTACCGCAAATGCGTAGATGTGATGCACAAACCACAAATTAGCTCCACGAATGCGGCATTGATAGACCTGTCAGGTCTTGGACACCTGAACAGGTCTCGCCAATTGTAGACTGCAACCCTCCACATAGCGATTCGGCGCAGATGGTATGACATGTATGCCAATGCACGCACGTCTTCGCTGTAGCAAGACTACGGTATGATGAGTATGGTGGCAGTGGCGGGGTAACGTGTTCTTGACATGCAGTCATGTCTGACTGTATATTGGAGCCTTAGTTTATTCATCTCGTGTAAGGCTCCTAATGAACATCTCCTCGGCGGGATCGGTCATCAGCACCATTCTTCGGCACGACGACAAGCGTACCAGCTACAAAATTGCCTTGCTGCGGAGCATCAACGACGTGGTGCTCAACTACCCGACGCTCAACGCAGACGGGCGTGACGTTGCTCTCCCGCTCTCGGCGCTGGCTGAACGATGGATCGCCTACTACTGGCCATTTGCAGATCCAGAGCGTCCCATCTGGCAGGGCAACCGCTACATGCGCAATGGCTCGCTGACAAACGACGTCACGTTTCGTCCTGAGCTACGCACACTCCACCAGCGCTGGGTGGATGCACACGGCAGCGCCCAGTCCGCCGATGGATTCCTCCTCTTGGATGACATGCGTGTGGCCCGAAAGCGCCGGTCGCTTTCCGCGTCTATTCGGACGTCGTACCGAGCAGCCCGTCGCAAAATTGCCAGGCGTGCACTCCCCATGCCGATTCGGCACGCAGGCCCAGGCGAGTGGACGGTCTTCGATAAGCCAACCCGCCTCAAGCAACTTGGCGGCAATGTTCGCGCCCTGCCGGGCACCTCACCCGATGCCAAATGTCTGGTCGTACCTGCCGATCTGTGGGACACGTTTCGCAAGCTTTCGCTCTGGATCGAAGCCCTCTGCATCCACGAATGGTGCCTGTTTACGGAGACGGTCGACCAGCCCGAATCAGACGTAGATCGCGGCGGGGTGTACAGGCTCCTCACGGCTCGCCCCGACAGCCGTACAGCGCTTACGTGGGAGCGCAACCACATCGATGTGCTCATGATGGAGGGCCACGTGTTCACCTGTCCGTGGTCAGAAAAGAAACTTCGCTCCAGCAGCGACTACGCCGTTGATCACCTCATTCCGCTGGCGGTCTATCCGATTAACGAGTTGTGGAATCTGGTGCCCACAGATCCCAACTTCAATAGTCACAAGAAGCGCGATCGTCTTCCTACTGACGAGCGTCTCCAGACAGCACGTCCACACCTCGTTGATGCATACCAGCACTACGTGCAGCAGGCAGATTTGGCCACCGCTCTTCGCAACGACGTAGCGCACCGATTTACGGAGGCCGACCTTCGAGGCACCTCATTTTCCGAATCGGTCACGCACGCCACCATGCAGTTCATCACACAGGTCGCAAACGCCCGCAACTGGTCTCGTTTCTAACAATCAACGCTGCTTTTCTACTATGTCCAATCAGCCCAACCCCAACGCCCACCTCACCGCAAAGGAGCGCGATCGTCCTTCGTATCCCACGCGCCGCCTGCTCTCCATGAATCGCATCGAAGGCCGCGTCCTTGACTTTGGCTGCGGGCACGGTGCCGATGTCACGTTTCTGCGTAACAAGGGATACGATGTGACGGGCTACGATCCACACTACGCACCCAAAAAGCCAAAAGGACGCTTCGACACGATTCTCTGCCACTACGTGCTGAACGTGCTGATGCGTCGTGCCCAGGCCCGTGTGCTCATGGAGGTGTCTGAGTTGCTGGAGCCATCTGGCAGTGCCTATTTCACTGTGCGGCGCGACGTAACGCGGCCCGGATTCCGCACACACTACGTGCATCGCAAACCGACGTATCAGTGCAACGTGGTGCTTCCCTACGAAAGCACACTGCGCACCGAGTTCTGCGAGATCTACCGCTATCACCATTACACCCAGCGGGATGCGACAGGAGACTGCCCGTTTTGCCATCCCGATGCGGAGCGTGAACTGATTACCGAATCCGCCCAGGCCTACGCGATCCACGACAAATATCCCGTATCCGACGGACATGCCCTAATTCTGCCGAAACGCCACGTGGAATCATACTTCGACCTGCATCCCGCCGAACAAACCGCCTGTTGGATGCTTGTGCAGCGCGTCCAGAAACTGCTGACCGAACGTTACCATCCTGACGGATTCAACGTTGGCATAAACACGGGCGCCGCGGCTGGGCAGACCGTTTCTCACGCCCACATCCACATCATCCCGCGCTACAAAGGCGATGTCCCGAATCCCACCGGCGGCGTGCGCGGCGTGATTCCGGGGCAGGCGGATTATTCAGATGCCGCGTAGCCATCGTGTCCGCGTTGCAGTTCATGTCCGCGCGCTTGTTCACGCAGCGTTGACTTTACTCATAGTGGCCAATATACTTTGAACCATAGCATGGCTGTAAATTATCAACGTTTATATTCTAATCCGCTGTAGGCAATATGGATACTCCCAATTCCCCCATCTCAGATGACGAAAACAAATTAGCAATCGTCAGCCATCTGCTGGCGTTCTCCACGTTTATTATCCCGTTTGGAAATATCCTGGGCCCGCTGGCCATCTATCTGATCAAACGAGACGAATCGGACTACGTGCGTCACCATGCGGCTGAGGCGCTCAACTTCCAGATCAACATGACCATCTACGGCGGGATATCGGCGCTTCTCATTTTTGTGTTGGTCGGGTTTATCCTTCTGCCCATCGTCCTTGCCATCGATGTGATACTGACGATCGTGGCCGCGGTCCGGGCCTCCAACAATGTCTGGTACACCTACCCCCTCACCATCCGATTTATTGATTAGGCGGAGGCAGCGGACTGCACATCACGCTGTGCTTTTGTACGTTGGGCGTGTTCGATTACGCCCCGTAGTACGTTCCTTGTAGCTTTGTTGCATGTCGCGCTCCCGCATTGCTCGCTGGCTGCTGTTCCGCCTGGAGCGCTGGATCCAGCATGGATGGCTCGCCCAGCTTACCGTTGCCGCTACACTCGTGGTCTTGATTGCAGGCGTCGGGGGACTGGCGGCATGGGGCGCAACCGATGCCTTCGAGCATCCGCTTGTTGCTATCTGGTGGGCGTTTTTGCGCATGACCGATCCGGGGTATCTGGGGGATGACCAGGGCGCGATGCTGCGCACCGTGTCGATGGTCATGACAATGGCCGGCTATGTCTTGTTCATGGGCTCGCTCGTGGCCATTATGACGCAGGCGCTGCACCGCCGCATTGCGACGCTGGAGCGCGGCCTGACGCCCATTGCGGCCCGCGGACACATCGTTATTCTGGGGTGGACCGACCGGACGCTCGACCTGATGCGCGAACTGGTCATCTCGCGGGGACGCGTTAAGCGCTTCCTGAAACGGCGCGGCCTCCGGTCGCTGCAGCTCGTCATTCTTGCGGAAGAGATTACAGCAGCGCGGCGGCAGGAGCTGACTGAGCACATCGGACGCATGTGGGATGTGGATGACATTGTGTTGCGATCGGGCCGTATCTTGGATGCGGATGCCCTGGCGCGCGTCGACGCTCGACAGGCCGCCACGCTCATCATTCCGGCGCTGCCCTCGGCATCGCCCGACCGCCTGGCTACCGACACCCGTGTGGTGAAGACGATGATGACGCTGCGCGATATGCCGGCTGAAGCAGAAACGCTGCCCACCATCGTGGCCGAGTTCACGCAGCCGGACAGCCAGTCGGTCGCCGAGTCGCTGACTGGGACCGCGCTGGAGCCCATCGAGAGCGATCGCACGCTGGCGCGCCTGCTCGCACAGACCACGCGGCACCCGGGGCTGGCCGCCCT
>CAZBTM010000209.1:0-750 GCA_964494425.1 uncultured Rhodothermales bacterium
ACAAATCGGTGCCAGAAGAAGGAGAGGTAGCATCAGGCATACGCAAACCAGCATTGGGTGTGAAGGGTATGTGTGCTTGTATAGCGTGGTGCCTGAGGCGTTGCAATCGGGGGCTGGGTGGACACGATGTTAGGGGAAAAGCGAGGGCCGGCTCTCATCCCGCATACTACCCAGCTTCAAGGGGGCGTGTCCGCACAACTGCCTGCGTTTCGGAGGCGGAGGCGCGTCTTCGCTCCGATGCTGGATCACAGCGTGCGGGTTGAGGTTCACAACGGCGCGTGCTCTTTATAGCTACCCCAACGACGCCACCGTATGCCCGATCGTACCCAAGGCCAGGTCGAAGCTGCTGTAACCGAAGCGATTACGAAGTTCGAACGCGAGTACCTGGGACGCGGGCCGAAGGAGGCGCGTACATTCATCGTGGAGAACATGGTGGTTGTGCAGCTGCAAGGCATCTTGAGTCCCGCCGAGCGGCAGCTCAGCCACGAGAACGGCGGTGTAGAGCTTATCAAGCAGATGCGCACGCGCCTCATCGAAAGCTCCAGCGACGACCTGCGCGCGCTCATCGTGGAGGAAACCGGCGCCGAGGTGGTCAGCCTGCACACCGACATCAGCGCGCGCACGGGCGAACGCATCTTCGTGTTTAGCCTGGCCGATGACCTCGCATCCACCTTTGCGTAACGGCTCCGCCTGTGCGCTACCGGTGAAGTTTGGGCACCCCCGTGCGGGGAACTTGCATGATGGTGCTCC
>CAZBTM010000209.1:760-4998 GCA_964494425.1 uncultured Rhodothermales bacterium
CTTTTGTGGTGTTGTAAGTCGGCTTTTTTGTGTTGGTGCTTACGCCGCCTTTTGCTTCAATGAATAGACTTCACGCAGCATGGCCGCCGTCAGTACACGTTTTATCTGGATGCTCTTTGCCGTCAGCCTGGGCGCACTGGGGATGCATGCGGTCACCGGTCTCGATGCCTCCACCGGCATGCTGCTGCGCGTTGACGGGCTCACGCTTATCATGGCGGCAGTCGTGACGTTTGTGAGCGGCATTGTGCACAGCTATGCGCGCCGCTACATGGATGGAAGCCGGCACCAGGCGCGGTTTTACGGACGCCTGCTGGCGCTCACGCTTGTGGTGCTGCTGCTCACGGCGGCCAACCACCTGGCGCTGTTTGGGGCCTGTTGGGTGCTCATGGGCTGGCTGCTGGCTGACCTTATCGGGCTCATTCGCGGGTGGCCGCAGGCACAAGCGGCGGCCCGGCGGGCGCGGTGGTCGTTTTTAGGGGGAAGCGCCCTGCTGGCTGCGGCCCTGGGGCTGATTGCCGGATACACCGAAACCGCCACCATCTCAGAGGCGCTGTCGCAGACCGCCATGCTCCCGACCGGCGTACTGGCGGGGGTGTCCGTGCTGCTGGTGGGCGCCGCCATGATTCAGTCTGCGCTCATTCCGTTTCATGGATGGCTGCTCTCCTCCATGACCGCCCCAACTCCCGTATCCGCTTTTATGCATGCGGGACTGGTGAACGCCGGTGGCCTCTTGCTGGCACGCTTTGCGGGGATCGTGGCCGCTCTGCCGGCGGTGATGCTCGGCATCGTAGCCGTAGGCGCGCTCAGTGCGCTGCTCGCTCAGGCCTGGATGCTCGTGCAGTCCGACGTGAAGCGCCAGCTGGGCTGCTCGACCGTGGCGCAGATGGGCTTTATGGTGCTGCAGTGTGGACTCGGTTTCTTTGCGGCGGCTATTGCGCACCTCATCTTGCACGGCTTCTACAAGGCGTATCTCTTCTTGGCCTCGGGATCGGTCGTCACGGCGAAAGCCCCACGGGCGAAGCCGCCCGCCGCCTCAGGGGTTGGGCAATGGATTGGAACCGGCATTGCAGCGGTGGCCGGAGGCGCGCTCTTCGCGTGGCTAACGGGCAAGTCGCTCATCGCGATGAGTAGCGGAGCCGTGCTCACGCTGGTTGTCGTGCTGTCGGTACTCCACGCTGCGAAGACGGCCCTACGATCTACCGCGCTGGCTCCGAGTGCGCGCGCTATAGCCCTGCCCCTGGTTGTGGCCCCGGCGCTGGCGCTCTATGCCGGTGTCTACAACGGTATCGGTGTGCTGACTGCGGATCTGCCCATGGCCGTGGCCCCGGCAGACGGGTCCGCCCTGCACGCTATCGTCGGGGTGCTCTTTGTGCTGGCCTACGTGGCGCTGGAGCGCGGATGGCACCGCGAGCGCCCTCGCCTCTATGCGGCCCTGCTCAACACATCGCAACCTGCACCTGCTACCCTCACCAACCGCCGATCCGAATACCATGCCCACTGATCGTTCTTCCCTGCGCGCCCGTGTCGAGAACGCGGCGAACGTGCTGGGGCGTTGCTGGCCGTTGCAGTCGTACATTGCTGCGAATCCGTTGGCCGGATTCGAAGATGAGTCGTTCGGTTCGGCGGTGGCGGCAGCGAAGGACCTGTTTGGCGGACGCGGCTATCCGAGCGCGGCTCAGCTGCGTCATGCGTGGACTACAGGCGCCATTGACCCCGATGTGTTAGCGCACCGGCTTACCGAGCACGGCATCACCGATGCCCCTGAAGCCGTGCTTGCCCAGATCGAGGCCGCCGAGTCCGATGGGGCTTCGCAGCCTGCTGTCAACGATCCGCTGAACCGCGCTATGGTAAAGTGGCTGGCAGCATTTCTGGATCAGGGACAGGCCACTTGGCCCATGCCGCACCGCGAGGATGGGTTCTTTGCGGCGTGGCGCGCTGTGGCGTCCCATGACACGCAGCTTCCGCACCGCCGCGAACTGCGCGAGGTGCCGGAGCATCCGGTGGAAGCACTGGCCGAGGCGCTTCGGGGCTACGACGAAACGCAGTGGGAGGCCATTCTGCAACGTCATCTGGTGGACCTGCCGGGGTGGGCCTCGTTCATTAAGTGGCGCGCCCAGGCCAAGCATGATGCGTGGCAGGCTGCGCATCCCATTACCCTAATCGGCTACCTGGCTGCGCGTCTGCACACCGCCCGCGCACTTGGGCAATCTATTGCCTCCAGAAATGAAGACACCACGCCCGGCAATACCGAACGCGTACCGGATCGGGCAGAGTGGGCCGCGCCCTGGCTGGAGGCGTGGGAAGCAACCTACCGCGAGCAGCTGCTGGCAGATCTGAAAGACGCCGCATCGTCCGAGACGCACGCCTCGGCCTCCCCCTACCCCGATGCCCAACTCGTATTCTGCATTGACGTGCGGTCGGAGGTGATTCGTCGCCATATCGAGCAGACCGGTGCCTACGAAACGTTTGGCTACGCCGGGTTCTTTGGGCTGCCGATGCAGTACGAAGCGTACGGCGCCGATACCCGCACCGAGTTGTGTCCGCCCATCGTGTCGCCAACGCATCGCGTATGTGAGCGGCCCGACCCGGCGCACAAGGAGACAGCGACCACGCACGACGGGTGGATGGACTGGCTGCATGCCGGACGCACCCTGACGAAGGCGCTCAAAACCAACGTGGCCGCTGCATTTGGGTTTGTGGAGGCCGCCGGTGGGTTCTTTGGAGCGGGCCTGGCGGCGCGTACGCTGGGGCCGTCGGCGCTGCGAGCAGCCCGGCGGGCGTGGAACGAGCGCGTGCCGGATCCAGATGACTTCTGCACGCTCACGCTCGACCATGTTGAGTCCGACGGCAACGCCGAGCTATCGGTGGGCTTTACCCATTCTGAGAAAGTGGCATACGCCGAAGCCGCCTTCCGCCTGATGGGCTGGGATCGCTTTGCGCCGGTGGTCGTCTTTACCGGGCATGCCAGCGAGACAGCCAACAACCCGTACCAGTCGAGCCTGGACTGCGGCGCATGTGCAGGGCATCCCGGCGGACCCAATGCACGGGCGCTGGCGGCAATCTGTAACGAGCCCGACGTGCGCACTGCGCTACGCGAGCGCGGCATCGACATCCCCGACGATACCGTTTTCCTGGCGGCTGAGCATAACACAACCACGGATGCGGTGACGCTCTTCCGCACGCCCGCGCTTACGGAGGCCCAGGCGGTCTTTGTCGACCAGCTGCAGCACGATCTGAGTACGGCACAGCAGCACGCTACGGCAGAGCGCGCGCCGTCGCTACGAGGCGCCCGCTCGGAGCAGAGCACGTCCGACACCGAGCGCCGCGCCGTTGACTGGGCCGAAGTGCGTCCGGAGTGGGGGCTGTCGGGCAATGCGGCGTTCATTATCGGACCGCGGTCGCTTACGTCGCAGTGCAATTTCGGAGGACGTGCCTTCTTGCACGCCTACAACTGGCAGGCCGATGCAAACGGCACAGCGCTGGCGCAGATTATGACCGGGCCGCTTGTGGTGGGCGAGTGGATCAACACGCAGTACTACTTCTCGACGGTTGACAATGCTGTGTACGGCAGCGGCTCCAAGATCACGCAGAACGTGGTGGGCAACTTTGGCGTGTGGCAGGGCAACGGCGGCGACCTGATGACCGGTCTGCCGCTGCAATCGCTTCAGAGCGACGATACGACGCCGTACCATCATCCGCTGCGTCTGATGGCCGTAATTCAGGCCCCGGTAACGCGCGTAGCGAGAATCCTGGATCGTAACGCCGATCTGCGAGCGCTCTTTGACCACGAATGGATGGCGCTGGCTGTGATGGACCCCGAGCAGAACAACGCGGTGTGCCACTACCAGCCGGGCGGTACGTGGCACACCGCCTCTGAGACCGCCGCGCCCGCAGGCGGAGACGATGTCCCGGCATCGGAGCCCGAGCGTGCGCTCTCGGTATGACCGTGCGCATCCCCCAACAACTCTTTGCACAGATATAACGACCTACCATGGATGCTACCAACACCCCCAACTGGCAGACGGAGCACGCGCTTCATCCGCTCAAGAAAATCGAGATCATCGTAAAGGGCAAGCGCGAGACGTTTGTGCAAGACCTGCTGGAAGAGTCGGGCGTAAGCGGCTATACCATTCACCGCAATGTAGCCGGACGGGGCGAAAGCGGCTTTCTTGTGCCCAATCTGCGGATAACGCAGGTCAACGGCGTCGAGGTGTCGGGCGAATATTACTGGCGGCTCG
>CAZBTM010000209.1:5027-5492 GCA_964494425.1 uncultured Rhodothermales bacterium
CCGACTGAGTGGCGGCAGGGCACACGGATCTCGATTCGCATCTGCAGCACCCGGTACCCCGCCCGAAAGATCGGACCAAACCGACGCGGCACAGTGTAACACGCACTTGTAATGTCAACCTCAAGGCTTGTGTCTCCACTCCCATGCCGCACGAACTGCTCCAGCGCAATCGCGAATGGGCGGCCAGTCAAGATTCCAGCTTCTTCGAAGCCCTCATCGAAGGCCAGTCGCCGCGCTTCCTGTGGATTAGCTGCTCCGATAGCCGCGTGCCCGCAAATGAGATTGTGGAATGCCACCCGGGCGATCTATTCGTGCATCGCAACATTGCCAACCGAATCGACCACGACGACCTGAACGGCCTTTCGGTGCTGGAGTATGCCGTCGAAGTGCTGCAAGTCCCGCACATTGTGGTGTGTGGGCACTACCAGTGCGGCGGAATCAAAGCTGCGATGGAGCACACCGACC
>CAZBTM010000210.1:0-5458 GCA_964494425.1 uncultured Rhodothermales bacterium
ATGCGCATCAGTTCGCCCAGCATTTCGGCACGGGGAATGAGCGAGATGCGGCGCTCGGTGGCGGCGCGCGTTTCCGGATTTTGGGTCGGATCAATGGCCGATGAGTAGACCACCACATCCGCTTCGCCAATCTGTTCGGCATCGTGGCCTTCGTAGATCGTGGCCCCCAACGCTTCGAGGTGAGTAGTTACCTCGTTCTGCACCAGGTCAGACCCAGTCACACGGTAGCCCCGGTTGATCAGCACCTCGGCAATGGAGCTCATGCCAATACCGCCAATGCCCACCATGTGTACCTGGCGGATGCGGCCGAGCGCGGGTTGTCGTCGTCGGGGTGTACTCATGAAGCAAGCGGTAGCAGACGGCTATAAGCGGATGTTACGAGTGGGAAGCGCGGTTTAATACGTCGCGGGCAATGGTGCGGGCGGCATCGGGTTTGGCGTGGGTACGGGCTGCCTTGGCGAGTGCGCCGCGACGCTCCACATCCGACAGAAGCGGATGCAGCGTATCCAAAAGATGATCCTGCAAGTCGGATTCGGGGAGCAGTTCTGCAGCTCCGACATCACGCAGGCTGTGCGCGTTTTTGGTCTGGTGGTCGGCCACTACGTTGGGGGAAGGCACCAGCACAGCGGGCGTGCCAGTTGCCAGCAGTTCGCTGCACGTGAGCGCCCCTGCACGACACAGGGCCAAGTCGGCGACGGCGTACGCCTCGCCCATCCGGTCGATGTACTCCATGAGCCGCAGTCGCGGATGGGCCGCGGTGCGGCGGTCGAGGTCATCGTAGTAGCGGGTGCCGGTTTGCCACCACAGGTGCAGGTGCGGGAACGTCTTCAACAGCGCGTTGTGGTGGGCATACAGCGCATCGTTGAGCGCAGCGCTGCCCAGCGACCCGCCTGTTACGAGAAGCACCGTGTCGCGCGGGGTAAAGCCGTAGCGCGCACGTGCGGCATCGGGATTGGCCTCTAACAGAGCCGGACGGATGGGGTTGCCGCTCAGGTGCGTGCGTCCGCTGGGTAGCGCGGACTGTGCTTCCGGAAAGGCAACATGCATCGCATCGGCAAGCGGACTCAACAGCCGGTTCGTGACGCCCACATACGCGTTCTGCTCTTGCACCACAAGCGGAATGCCGCGCAGCCACGCTGCCAGCCCAACGGGCCCAGCCACGTACCCGCCGGTGCCCACCACCACATCGGGACGAATAGCACCGGTGAGGCGCCAGCTTTGCATCAGTCCACGCATCAGTGCAATCGGAAACGTGAGGTTCTTCCATGTCCATGCGCGCTGAAAACCGCGTACAGTAATCGGATGCAGGGCGTATCCGGCCTGTGGCACCGCGCGGGCTTCGAGGCGATCGCGCGTGCCGGCAAAGACAACAACTGCGTCGGGGCGCGCGGTGCGAATGGCGTCGGCAATGGCAATGGCTGGATACACATGGCCGCCAGTGCCACCACCCGCCAACAAGATATGGGGAGGACGAGCACTCATTCAGCGTTGGTGGGCGTCTGTCGCGAAATATTGAGAAGGATGCCGGTCATCACACCGTTGGCCAGCATGGAGGTGCCGCCGTACGACACAAACGGGAGAGGCAGCCCCGTAACAGGCAGCAGTCCGCACGACACGCCTGCATGGATAAATCCATACAGCACAATGAGCGTCGTAAAGCCGGTAGCCAGAAAGGCCCCCAGAGGATCGGGCGCGTTTCTCGCGATTCGGAGGAAGCCCTGAAAGAGCAGCAAGCCAAATGCAAAGAGGAGGCCAAGCGCCCCGAGCAGACCGTACTCTTCGGCGATAATTGCAAAGATGAAGTCATTGTACGGGGTCGGCAGAAAGTCGCGCTGCGTGCTCTTGCCGGGGCCTACGCCGGTAAGACCGCCCATCGCAAACGCAATGCGGGCCTGGCGGGCCTGGTAGCCCTCACCCTGTTCGTCGAGCACATACTCAGCCTCCGTGGTGTCGAACAGATCCATGCCTACAAACGACTCAACCCGTGCTGCGCGGTGCGGCTCGGCCACAATAAGGCCAGCGGCCATGACCAGGCCCAGTAGCGCCAGCGTGCTAATCTGCATAGCACTCACACGCGCGACAAAGCACATAGCAATTACGCCCATTACCATGACCGCAGAGGTCGAAAGGTCTTCCAGCCCCACCAGCAGTACAGTAGCGCCCACCCATACCAGCACAGGCAGAAAGGATCGACTGAAGCTTTTGATGTACTCTTGCTTTTTGGTGAGCAGCACGCCTACATACAGCAGCAGTGCCACGCGCGCCAGATCCGACGGCTGAAAGCCCACCCCGCCAACGCGAATCCAGCGCGCTGGGCCCTCGGTAACCAGCCCCATGAGCTTTACAACCAGGAGCAGTCCGAGGGCGCCCACCAGTAGCACGCGGCTGTACCGGGCCAGCAGGCGATAGTCAACGAGGCTCATCGCAAACATAGCAAAAAGAGCAATCCCTACGCGCAACACATGGCGCAGCAGAAACAGCTCCGTGTTGCCGCCCGAGTTCACATCAGCGAAGAACGTGATCGCGCTGTAGACGGCCACCACACCCACAGCCGAAAGCACCAGCACCGTCCACGTCACGTACTTATTGGCGGGCGGGAGCGCATAAAACCGGTCGCGAAGGGTAGCGATGAGCTTAAACACGAAGAAGCAGGAGTCGAGCGTAAAAAGGGATGCGTAGGTGGGCCCTGTACCGGCAGTGCGTTACAGCGCCTGCACGGCAGCACGAAAAACGTCGCCGCGCTCTTCGTAGTTGCGATACATGTCGAACGACGAGCACGCCGGGCTCAGCAGCACCGCATCGCCCGGGTGGGCCAGGTGCTGTGCGGTGTGTACAGCGGCCTCCATCGTGTCGGCCCAGGTGCATGTGTCGGCGTGCGGGCCCAACTCGCGGGCTACGGTATCTGCACTCTCACCCAGGGCGATGATGGCACGTACGCCCTGCTCCACCAGGGGTTTGAGGGGCGCGTAGTCGTTGCCCTTGTCGCGCCCCCCGGCAATCAGCACCACCGGACGCGTAAAGCTTTCGAGGGCATATCCTACCGCTTCCACGTTCGTCGCCTTCGAATCGTTCACATAGAGCACGTCCTGGTGCGTACGAACGGATTCGAGGCGGTGCGGCACCCCCGCAAACGTGCGGAGGCCTTTGCGGATGGAGGCAACCGGCACGTCCATCGCATCCACGATGAGCGCCACCGCCATGGCATTGTAGCGGTTGTGGCGCCCGCGCAGCGCCACATCGTCAGTGGCCAAGAGGGAAGTTTCGGTGCCGTCCGTGCGCAGGATGAGTTGGCCCTCAGCCTCGTAGATGCCGCGTTCAGGCGGATGCGTCTGGCTGAATGCCGTCAGTGCCGGCCCGTTGGCAGCCTTAGAGGAATGCGTGCGCGTGACGTGATGCACGGTGCGCTCGTTGTCGGCATTGTACACGACCGTATCGCCTTCCGTCTGCTGCGCCATGATGCGCGCCTTGCTGGCCGCATACGCCTCCACACTGCCGCCGTAGCGGTCGAGGTGGTCGGGCGTGATGTTGAGGAGCGCGCTCACACGCGGACGAAACGCGTCTACGTGGTCGAGCTGGAAGCTGGACACTTCGAGCACCACCACGTCTTTGGGCTTCATGGCACGTGCGTGGTCGCTAAACGGCACGCCGATGTTACCCGCCACAACGACCGAGCGCTCAGGATTGTCTTCCCAAGCGGTACGCAGCACATAGCCGGTCCATTCGGTGGTCGTGGTTTTGCCATTGGTGCCAGTAATGGCTACGATGGGCGCCTCGCAGAACCAGGCGGCCATCTCGATTTCGGAGACGACACGCACCCCCCGCTCGTGGGCTTGCTGCACGACCGGCGCATCTGAGGGCACGCCCGGACTGAGCACCATCAGGTCGGCATCGAGGGCGCGCTCGGTGTGGCCACCCAACTCGTGGGCTGTGTTCTGCTCGTCGAGCAACGCGCGCAGTTCGTCATCCCCCGACCCATGCTCGCTCAAAAAGAGCTGCGCCCCGGTATCCGCCAAAAGACGAAGCGCCGCCTGCCCGCTCCGGGCTCCACCTACAATTGTAATGGCTTGGTTGGACAGTGAAGGCGGCATAGCAACGAGGAGTGTACACAGAGAGCGCGTGTGGGGAAAGCCTGGTGCCCCGGAATTAGCGGATGCGCAGGGTGAGCAGCGCAGCAATGACGGTAAGCGCCGTAATGATCCAGAAGCGCGTTACGATTTTGGCTTCGTGCGTGCCTCTGGTTTCGTAATGATGGTGCAGCGGGGCCATCCGAAAGATGCGCTTTCCGGTGCCGGTTTTGCGGCGTGTGTACTTAAAGTAGCTGGTCTGAATGATAACCGACAGCGCCTCAGCAAAATACACGATGCCCAGCAGCGGTAGCAGCAGCTCTTTGCGCACCATGAGCGTGATGGCACCAACGGCAGCGCCCAGGGCCAGCGCGCCGGTATCGCCCATGAAGACAGACGCGGGGTATCCGTTGTACCATAGAAAGCCGAAGCACGCTGCAGTCATGGCCGCGCAGAACACGGTCAGTTCGCCCGTGCCAGGCAGATACATCACGTTTAGAAACGACGCCAGATTCACGTTGCCCGACACATAGACCAGCGCCATAAGGCCGAGCGACACAAACGCCGTAACCCCCGCGGCCAGTCCGTCGAGTCCGTCGGTCAGGTTGACGGCGTTGGAGACGGCTGTCATGATAAATGTAACGACCGGAATGTAGACGATCCAGCCGATGTCGGGGCCCGCAATCCAGTCGCGAAAGAAGTAATAATCGACGGCGCGGTTTTTCAGGAAAGGGAGATACGTGAGGCTGTTGTATTCGGCAAAGGCCGGGGTGAAGTAGAGCACGCTGCCCACCAGAACGCCAATGCCTACCTGCGCCGCAATCTTCGTCCACGCCGAGAGACCATCCTTCTGCTTCCGAACCGTTTTGATGTAGTCATCGGCAAAGCCCACGGCCCCCATCCACGCCGTAGCAGCAATAGCCAGCCATACGTAAGGCTCCTTCAGGTCGCCCCAGAGCAGCACGCTGCCCAACAGCGAAAGCAGGATGATGAGTCCGCCCATGGTGGGTGTGCCTGCCTTGTGCGCATGGTCAATCGTGCCCGATTCGGTCCCGGTGCGCACGCGTTCGCCCAGCTGCTGCCGCTCCAGCCAGCGGATGATACGACGCCCCGCAAAAAGGGCAATGACCAGCGCAGTAAGAGCCGCTAACGAGGCCCGCACGGTGATGAACTGGAAGACCTGAAAGCCCGGCGGGTCGATTGTGCGCTGCAAAAAGGCAAAGAGTTCGTAGAGCATGCAGGGGGAGGCATCAGACAGGCGACGTACTTGCGGGCATCAGAGACAAGCCCGGTGGGGTTAGGTGGAGGCCGAAGACGATGTGTGATGAGCCGAGAAGTGCCGCCGCGCCACAGCGCGATCATCGAACGCGCGCCGCTCGGTACCAATAATCTGG
>CAZBTM010000211.1:0-5056 GCA_964494425.1 uncultured Rhodothermales bacterium
AGGTTGCCAGTCATGCCCACGCGGATGCGATCGGCGGCCTCCAGGAGCGCGTCTCGGGCGTCGGTGTCGGCGTCTTCGTTGGGAAACAGGTGCAGGCCGTTTCCGAATCCCTGCTGGCGCCCGGTATTCGTAAAGTTGCCACCGCGAATGGCATCGCGGATGCGATCGTTGAAGTTGCCGATGCCGGTGCCCCCCATGTTAAACTGACGCGCCTGGTCGAACAAACGGTCGTTGGCCACCTCGCCAAAGTTCCAGCTCTCGCCGTACAGGTAGATGCTGTCGCCATCCACGCCGTGCTCGCTGGGCGTAAGCGCCGCCAGCGATTCGGTGATGCGCTCCATAACCGAGCGCGGGTGGTGGCCCATGAGGTCGAAACGAAAGGCGTCGATCTTGTAGTGCGTAGCCCAGAGCCGCACCGAGTCGATGATAAAGCGCTCCATCATCGCAAACTCGGCGGCAGTGTTGTCGCAGCACGTTGAAGTTTCAATCGCGCCCGTCACCGGGTCGTAGCGGTGGTAGTAGCCCGGCACCACCTGGTCGAACACCGCACCGTCCGCAAGGCCCGAGGCGTGCGTATGGTTGTACACCACGTCTTGCGCCACGTGCAGGCCCGCATCGTGCAAGGCGCTCACCATTTCGCGCACCTCCAGCACGCGCTGCGCACCATCGGGTTCGGTGGCGTAGCTGCCTTCGGGGGCGTTGAAGTGCACCGGGTCGTAGCCCCAGTTGAATCCGTCATACGCAGCCAGCCCCACCTCGTCGTCGGGATGGTAATGCTGCTGGATGCGCGGAGTGGCTGGATCGACCGCAGCCAGCGAGTCGAACACCGCGCGGATGGACGTTTCGGCACCGGTGTCGCACCTGTCGGGAAGCGGTGGCTCCATCACGCCACAGAGATCGCTGTACGCATCCGACAGATCAATGCGCTCCGATGCGTTCTCGGGCACGGTGCCAATGTCGTTAAAGGGCAGCAGGTGGAGATGTGTGAGGCCGGCCTCCTGGAGCCGCTGTAGATGCTGCATCCCATCGGAGTCGGCGTGGGTGAAGGCGCGATACGTGCCGCGATGGGCGTCGGGCACGGTGCGGTCGTGGATGCTGAAGTCGCGAATGTGCGCCTCGTAGATTGAGATGGAGGCCGGGCCCGGCTGCTCTTTCTGGATGGCATCCCACCCGTCGGGCTTGAGGGCGTCGTCGCCGGCCAGATCGACAAACTGGCTGTAGCTGCCACCGGGGGCCAGGCTCACGGCGTAGGGGTCGGTGACGCGGAAGGTATGCACCGAGTCGGTAGCAGGATGGTACACCTCAATCTCAAACCGGTAGAACGCACGGTCCCAATCTGCCGGGCCCGCAAAGCGCCATACGCCATCGGCGGGCGGAGCGGTAGCCGGCTGGACCGTGTCGATGCGATTCTTCTCAGCATCGAACAGTTGCAGTGTGACCGACTGCGCCGTGGGAGCCCACAGATGCACAGATACGGCGCCGTCGTCGCTGTACTGCGGGCCCAGCGGGAGATCGGTGGCATAATACGCATCGAGCACACCCTGCCGCTGCACGAGTGTGGCCGCTATGACGGTGTCCTGGTCATCGTAGGCGAGGGCCACAAGCTGGCTGTGCAGGATCTGGGCGGCTGTGCGGTTATTGAGCGGGCCAACCGTGAAAGCGGGCGCGTCTGCAATAGCGCGGAAGGGGGTGTCGAGGTTGGGACGATCGGCGGGTGTGAGCGGGAGCCCTTCGCCTCCAGTGACTGTGCCGTCGGTCACCTGAATTTCAGCTTCGGGGCTGTGGCGAAGCTCATAGCGGGCGGCGTTTGGTGCATCCACCCAGCGCATTTCAGACGGGCGTACCCAGTGAGCGGCGGCGTTGTGTATGGTATCTGCAGGCACAATATCCGACGATACGATATCTGCAGGCGCGGTGTGAGCGGGTTCAGCCATACACATGAACAGGAAAAGTCCGATAGCAAGGGTAAGAGGGAGTGCGCATGCAGACAGGCGAGGCATAAGCCAAAGCGGTAAAGCCAGAGGATGACAGGGCCGAATGGTGTACAGTAAATCATCTCACAGGAAACGCAATGAGCAGCAGAGATGCCAGTGCTTTGCTTGAAGCAGGTCCGGGTGCATCCGCTTTCAATACCAGATGAACATGCGCGGGCGCACAGCGCAGCACGAACCCTTGTGGGGCCGCTATCGTAGGCCGTAGACAGCACTGCCGCCGCACAACCTTCACCACAAATCTACGGGCCGCCTGTGAGTTCTCTTGGTTTCAATACGGGCTACATTGAAGAAATCTACAAGCAGTATCTGGACGATCCGCAGAGCGTGAGCGAGAGCTGGCGCGACTTTTTTGCGGACTATGAGCCGGATGCTTCGTTTGTGGCTGCATCAACGCCAGCCCCAGACGCTGTTCCTGCCTCTGCTGATGCATCGACGGAGACGCCTGAAAGCGATTCCGCCTCGAAGGCAGCACCCGACACCGCGTCTGAGTCTGCTTCCGACGCCGCCACGGTCGATGTGCCCAAGCAACCGGCGCGTCCAGCGGGCGATGGCGCTGTAGCGCCTGTCACGCCGGCTTCGGCCCCCAGCGTGGCCGACAACGTGGAGGTGCAGGCCATGCGCGGGGCCTCCGCGAAGATCGTGGAGAATATGGAGGACAGCCTGGGCGTGCCCACCGCAACCTCGGCGCGCACCATGCCGGTGAAGCTGCTCCTCGAAAATCGCAAGCTGCTGAACGACTACCAGCGGCGCGTGGGCGGCGAAAAGGTGTCGTTTACGCATATCATTGCGTACGCGCTGGTGCAGTCGATGAAGAAGTATCCCGACATGTACAGCACCTTCCAGCGCGATGAGGAGGGCACGCCGCAGCACATTCAGCCGGGGCAGATTAACCTGGGGCTCGCCATCGACATTGAGCGCCGTGGGAAGCGTACACTGCTGGTGCCCAACGTGAAAGATGCGGGCAGCATGACGTTTGCCGAGTTTCTGGGCACGTACAACGACCTGATCAACCGGGCGCGCAACGGCGACCTGCAGCTATCGGACTTCCAGAACACCACCGCGACGCTCACCAATCCGGGTATGATTGGCACCTCGATGAGCGTGGCCCGCCTGATGCCCGGTCAGGGCGTGATTGTGGGCGCGGGGGCCATTGGCTACCCGCCCGAGTACCGCGGTTACCCGAGCGACGTGGTGAGCAAAGCGGGCGTCTCGCCCGTGATGACGCTCACCTCCACCTACGACCATCGCGTCATTCAAGGCGCTACGAGCGGCAAGTTTCTGAACCATATCGAGCATCTGCTCGCGGGCGAGGACGATTTCTACCGCACGGTCTTTGCCGACCTGAACGTGCCGTACCAGCCGTTCGAGATGTCGGCGGACACCACGCCGCAACTGGGCGTGCGCGAGCCGGGCGACGACCTTGATATGACGGAGAAGCAGGCGGCGGTGCTCCAGTTGATCCGCGCCTACCGCGTACGCGGTCATCTGCAAGCCGACGTCAACCCGCTGGGCTACGAGTGGCGGTACCACCCCGAGCTCGACCCCGCCACGTACGGCCTTACGGTGTGGGACCTGGACCGCGAGTTCATTACCGGCGGCCTGGGCAGTGAAGAGATGCTTCCGCTGCGCGAGATCCTGTCGATCCTGCGCGAAGCCTACACCCGCAAAATCGGCTCCGCGTTCATGCACCTGTCGGATCCCGACGAAAAGACCTGGCTGCAAGATCGCGTGGAGCCGATGCGCAACGCCGATCCGCTGTCGAACGAGGAGCGGCGGCACATCATGAAGAAGCTGAACGCGGCGGAAGCGTTTGAGCGCTTCCTGCACACCAAATACATCGGCCACAAGCGGTTCTCGCTCGAAGGCAGCGAAACGATGATTCCGATCATCGACACGCTGCTGTCGGATGCGGCGGCCAACGACATGGAAGAGGTGGTAATTGGCATGGCCCACCGTGGACGCCTGAACGTGCTTGCGAACATCATCGGCAAGCCGTATGAGCAGATCTTCTCCGAGTTTGAGGGCAACATCGACCCGAGCACAACCCAAGGTTCCGGCGACGTAAAATATCACCTGGGCGCTGAAGGCTCGTTCACCGGCTTTACCGACGACGACATTCGCGTGACCCTCGCCTCCAACCCGAGTCACCTTGAAGCGGTGAACCCGGTGGTGCAGGGCATGGTGCGCGCCAAGCAAGACCGCCTGCGCAACCACGACCCCGCCGCCGAAGAAGAGGCGCTCGACACGGCCTTCCCGCTGCTCATCCACGGCGACGCGGCGTTTGCTGGGCAGGGCGTTGTGGCCGAAACGCTTAACCTGAGTCAGCTGCTTGGATACAAAACCGGTGGCACGGTGCACCTGGTCATCAACAACCAGATTGGCTTTACCACGGTGCCCGAGGATGCGCGCAGTTCGACGTACGCGACCGACATTGCCCGTGCCATTGAAGCGCCCATCTTCCACGTCAACGGCGACGACCCCGAGGCCTGCGTACGCATTGCGCGGCTGGCGCTGGAGTACCGGCAGCGCTTCAACAAAGACGTAGTCATCGACATGATGTGCTACCGCGTGCATGGCCACAACGAAGGCGACGAGCCGACCTTCACGCAGCCGCTGCTCTATGAGAAGATTGAGGAGAAGCGCTCCCCGCGCAAGCTCTACACCGAGCAGCTTCTGCGCCGCGGCGAGGTCGAACCCGACGAGGCCGAGCAGATGCTCGACGACTACCGCGGACGCCTGCAAGAGGCGTTCGAGCGCACCAAAGATCTCGAAGAGAAGGATGCGGAGAAGATCGTCGAAGACCGGGCCCAGCGCACCGCCGATGCGGAGCTGCCCGCTGTCGATACGCCTGCCAACTACGACCACCTGGAGCGCGTGGTGGAGGCGCTCACGGATCTGCCTGAAGACTTCAATGTGCATCGCAAGCTGCGGCGTCAGTTTGGGAAGCGCCGCGATCTTTTCCACGACAAAGAGCGCATCGACTGGGCCTTTGCCGAATCGCTCGCGATGGGGTCGCTCCTGCAAGAAGGCACGCCCATCCGCATGAGCGGGCAAGACACGCG
>CAZBTM010000211.1:5066-5436 GCA_964494425.1 uncultured Rhodothermales bacterium
CGTTCAGTCAGCGGCACGCCGTGCTCATCGACCAGGAAGACGGCAGCGAATACACGCCGCTCAACAACCTGTCGGATGAGCAGGCCAAGCTACTGATTTACGACAGCCTGCTCTCTGAATACGCCGCCTGTGGCTTCGAGTATGGCTACTCGGTCGAAGAGCCGAGCGCGCTGGTCGTGTGGGAGGCGCAGTTTGGCGACTTCGCGAACGGGGCCCAGATCGTGTGGGATCAGTTCGTCTCCAGCGCCGAGCAGAAGTGGGGGCAGACCTCCAGCCTCGTGGCGCTGTTGCCACACGGCTACGAAGGCCAGGGTCCGGAGCACTCCTCTGCCCGCCTGGAGCGCTACCTGCAGATGTGCGCTGAGCAGAA
>CAZBTM010000212.1:0-673 GCA_964494425.1 uncultured Rhodothermales bacterium
CGATCACGTCGATCCCGAATCGATTTCATCACGAACTGATTGTTGCCAAACAGTAGATAGAACCCTTTATCGAGCAGCGGCGTATCGAGCAGGTCTTCGGTCTATCTCCGCGTGGGCGGAGGCATCCGCTGCGACACGACCAGCTCCTCGATGGCGTCGGGTCTATCTCCGCGTGGGCGGAGGCATCCACGGCATATATACCGTCGTGGTCGATGACCTGGGTCTATCTCCGCGTGGGCGGAGGCATCACGTGCCCGCGCCCGACTTCGATATGGATATGCGGTCTATCTCCGCGTGGGCGGAGGCATCTAGTACAGGATGACCTGCTGACCATTTCCTGCGGGTCTATCTCCGCGTGGGCGGAGGCATCGGCGCTTTGCTTGCCTGCGTGCCAACGAGGCCGGGTCTATCTCCGCGTGGGCGGAGGCATCTCGAGCGGGCTGCGGAGCTGCCGCAGGTCCGGGGGTCTATCTCCGCGTGGGCGGAGGCATCGGTTTTGGTTGAAGTTGGATGCGTTTTTGAAC
Source organism: uncultured Rhodothermales bacterium (assembly GCA_964494425.1). Classification (GTDB taxonomy): domain Bacteria; phylum Bacteroidota; class Rhodothermia; order Rhodothermales; family Salinibacteraceae; genus Longimonas. The sequence goes on from CAZBTM010000212.1 coordinate 525, forward strand.
AGGTCTATCTCCGCGTGGGCGGAGGCATCACATTCGAGAGCGGTCTACACAGGAGAAGCAGGGGTCTATCTCCGCGTGGGCGGAGGCATCATATTTCCAACAAGATCGCACTGCGGATGCAAGGGTCTATCTCCGCGTGGGCGGAGGCA
>CAZBTM010000212.1:683-5424 GCA_964494425.1 uncultured Rhodothermales bacterium
TATACCGTCGTGGTCGATGACCTGGGTCTATCTCCGCGTGGGCGGAGGCATCACCGCGCGGGGACGGGTTGCCACGGACGTTGCGGGTCTATCTCCGCGTGGGCGGAGGCATCCCTGCGTCATCCTGACACAGGTTTGATATCGCTCATAGTATATGGGACAGCCCACCCGTTGTCAAGACCCCACATTCTGTCACATTGGCGCTCCTTTACTTTCCTCACCCTTCTGCCTATCTTCGTACTCCAATCGTCGCCTCCATTATTTGACCTCTCTTCTATATGCGTGGATCGCCATCTCCTTCTGATGTGTGGGCCAAGCTCACTCACGAAAACAACGACCGCTCCGGAGCGGTCATCGCCTGGAATACGCTCTGGGCTCACTCGGCGGATGTATCTGCTGTAGTTGAGGCACTGCTCACGCGCACCTTGCTGGGTCCGCGACTGGCCCGCCTGGCAGGGTGGGAGCAGCTTTCGCCGGTGCACATCGCCCGCCTCTCGGCCTTCGCCGCCCTTCACGATGCCGGAAAGGTCAACCACGGCTTCCAGAACCGCGCCTTTGGTCAGAAGCCTGAGGCCGATCACGTGACCCCGGTCCTCAATCTGTTGGAAGCCGATGATGTGGCTTCATGGCTGGAGGCGATGGGCGTCATGGAGATTGTGCATCAGGGCTGGATGACCGACCTCGATGGACTGGAACAGATGCTGCTGGCCACGTGGGCGCATCACGGCACACCCGTGCAGCCCGCCTCCCCGAACCTGCGGCTCTGGAATCCGACCGACCCCCGCGACCCCGCTCAGCATCTCAAGCAGCTGGCCACCTACATCCGCCAGTGGTTTCCAGACGCCTTTGAAGGCACCGCGCCTGCGTTTCCGGATGCACCTCGCTTCCAGCATGCGTACAACGGACTCCTCACCTTGGCCGACTGGATCGGCTCCGATAACGAGCGGTTCTTTCCGTTCGTCACCGACCGCTCCAACCCGATGCCCGATTCGCGCAAGCACGCCGCACGCGCTATCGAGAAGCTCTTTCTGGAGGGCGAGGCCCTGCGCATCCAACTGCCCGAGTCGGTGGGATTCGATCGCATTCTCGAAGAGCCAACCTGGACGCCCCACCCGGTGCAGCAGGCGTGCTACGACCTCCCCATTCACGACAGCGGCAGCCTCACCATCCTCGAATCCGACACCGGCTCCGGCAAAACCGAAGCCGCCCTCGCGCGGTACGTCCGGCTCTTTCAGGCCGGGCAGGTGGATGCGATGTACTTTGCCGTCCCCACACGCAGCGCCGCCACTCAACTGCACGGACGCGTTGAGGCCACCATCAAACGCGTGTTTGGGGATGCGGAGCGGCGTCCGCCGGTCGTGCAGGCGGTGCCGGGCTACATCAAGGCCGACGATCGCGAGGCCATGCGGCTGCCGGGCTTTGAGGTGCGCTGGGACGACGAGGATGAGACGATGCAGTACCGCGGCTGGGCCGCCGAATCCCCCAAACGCTACCTGGCCGGTCCCATTGTCGTGGGCACCGTCGACCAGGTGTTGCTCTCTGCGCTACAGGTGCCGCATGCCCACATGCGAGGCGCCGCCCTTCTCAGGCACTTCCTGGTGGTCGACGAGGTGCACGCTTCGGATGTGTACATGACCGCGCTCATGGATCGCGTGCTCGACCAGCACTTGCACGCAGGCGGCCATGCGCTTATGATGTCGGCCACGCTCGGCTCAGCAGCGCGTACGCATCTCACCACGGCGAACCGTGCGGATCCCCCCGCCCCTGAAACCGCCGAAACCGAGGAGTACCCACTGCTCACGCACGTAGCGGCCGATCGGCGCGCGCCCACGTCGGTGCATGCGGCCTCGGTGAGCAGCGCCAAAACCGTACAGCCTACGCTTCATCCCATCGCAAACGCCCCCGAAACGCTGGCCACCCGCGCCGCGCAGTACGCCAACCAGGGCGCGCGTGTGCTCATCATCCGCAACCTGGTCGATGACTGCGTGGCTACCCAGCGCGCGGTGGAGGCCGTGGCGCCCCCGCAGCGTGTGTTTGGATGCGATGGCATAGCCGCGCCGCACCACTCCCGGTTCGCCCCCGACGACCGGTCGCAGCTCGACCAGGCCATCGAGTCGACGTTCGGCAAGGCCGCCGACCGAACGGGCGGATGCATCGCCGTGGCCACGCAAACCGTGGAGCAGAGCCTCGACATCGACGCCGACATTCTGCTCACCGATCTGTGCCCCATGGATGTGCTCTTGCAGCGCATCGGGCGGCTGCACCGGCACACGCGGGAACGCCCCGACGGGTTTGGAACGGCCCGCTGCGAAGTGCTCGTGCCCGAAGAACGCGATCTGGGCGCGTCCATCACCGGCGAGGGCAAAGGCATCCAGGGCGATCATGGGCTGGGTACCGTGTACCAGGATCTTCGCATGCTCGAAGCGACCTGGCAGGTGCTCGACGATGAAGCGCTGCAAAGCTGGCGCATCCCGGATCATAATCGGCTCTTGGTGGAGCGGGCCACGCACCCCAACCGGCTGCATCGCATTGTGGAAGAGGCGGAGGGCGATGCCTGGGCGCGCCATGAGCGCTGGGTGATGGGCGAGGAGATGGCGAATGCGCAGCATGCCCGGTACAACACGATCGACTTTGCCACCCGCTACTCCGAAAACGGATTCCCAAGCGACACCGAGCGCATCATGACCCGTCTGGGCGAGCCGGATTACCGCATCCACCTGCCCGAGCCGCTTCGTGGGCCGTTCGAATCTGACATCAGCGAGGTAAGCCTGCCGCAGTGGCGCTTCGACACCCCGCCCGAAACCGATGAAGCAAGCGCTGCCACAGCATTCGACGGCGGCTTCCGGTTTACCATGGCCGGGCAGACATTTCGGTATGATCGCTTTGGGATTGAGGATGCGTGAGCGTTATGCGCTCCCAAGCAATCGACTTGCACACGTAGGCATCTGCCAACTGATCGGGGAGATGGTTCGACGCACTTCGGGCCAGTAGGCCCTTCGTTTGCTCATCATGACAGCCCTGTTGGAGAGAGACCCCTTGCCTGCATGTCACCTTGAGCGGATGCAGACAACCGTCGGCAGGAGTCGAAAGGTCTCCGATGTGCCTGGCAGAAGCCTACCAGCTAAGCAGGAGATGCTTCGACTGCGGCCTCCTCCGTCGGCCTCTGCTAAGCATGACAGCATCGTAGCGGACTCGCTCTTGTTAGTCAAAGTCATTACAACTTGGATTGACACAACAACAGAGTGATGTCAAGCGATTATGCTCTCGCGTACTCTGAAAATGTTCCCGACATAAAATGTCTGGGTTGATGCCGTCGGTCTGTATGTTTGAAGTAACTGAACCGAGCAGACATCACCGGTTCACGCAGACCGCTCACATACAACGTTATGATTTTGCGTCACTTGGGTCCTGCCCATGGCGCGTGTCCCACTGCTTCTTTCGACTTGCCGTTTCCCGTGTTGTATGCCGTATTCTCTACTCGATGAGCCGCTTTTCCGTATCCGCCTGCCTGATGACACGCACACCGGGGCGACCCTACCGGAGGTGCTGGCCCATCTTGCTACCGATAACATTGCCTCGTTCGAGGCCCTGCAGCCCCATCAGCAGCAGCCGTGGTACAGCCTGCTCGTGCAACTGGGCGCCCTGACACGGGCCCGCACGGCCCACGAGGATCTGCCCGACACGCCGCGCGAATGGCACACGGCGCTTCGGGCCCTGGCAGGCGGCAACGCGCAGGCGTGGCAGCTCATCACCGACGATCCGGCGCAGCCCGCCTTTATGCAGCCGCCGATTCCAGAGGGCAGCTTGGAGGATGCAAGCTACAAAGACGACATCCCCACGCCCGACCAGCTCGACGTGCTTATCACGTCAAAAAGCCACGACGTAAAGTCCACGCGGATTACCGCACCACAGCCCGAGCATTGGATCTATGCGCTCGTTACGCTGCAGACGATGGAGGGCTTCCTCGGACGGGGCAACTACGGCATTGTGCGTATGAACGGCGGCTTCGGCAACCGCCCACTTGTAGGGTTGGCGCCCGATCTAGCATGGGGGCCGCGCTTCCGGCGCGACGTGCAGGTTCTGGGGGATGCGTGGCCGGATCTGCTCAAACGCTACGATGCACACGGACACATGCTGCTCTGGACCGAGCCATGGGGCGGTGCGAAAGATGAAGCGATTTCCTTGTACGACTGCGATCCGTACTTCGTCGAGATCTGCCGCCGCATCCGCTTTACCACAAGCGACGACGGCTCGCTCCGCTGCTGGCGCGCCAATACGAAAGGACAGCGCTTGGATGCGCCCGATAGCCTCAACGGCATGACGGGCGACCCGTGGACGCCCATCGACAAGGGCGAGGGAAAAGCACTCACGCTGGGCGAAGCAGGATTTACCTATCAGAAGCTGCACGACATTCTGCTGGGGGAGGACTACGAGCGTCCGCCCGCGCTGGAGTTTCAGTCGGGCGAAACCGATGCCATGTATCTGGTGGCCCGCACGCTGGTGCGTGGTCAAGGCAAGACCGACGGGCTGCATCACCGCATCGTGCCCGTGCCTTCGAAAGCGACGACGTTCCTGACTAATGAAACAGCGCGCGGCCAGCTCGCAAAGCGTGCCAAGATGCGCATTGAAAAAGCAGCAACCGTGCGCAGCAAGGTGCTCTATCCGGCGCTAAGCGCGGTGTTGACCGGACGGCCCGACGAACAGCCCGACAGCGCCCAACTCGCGCCGTGGATGGATGCGT
>CAZBTM010000213.1:0-4727 GCA_964494425.1 uncultured Rhodothermales bacterium
GGCTTCAGTGGCCAGGTTGTTGGTCGCACCGTCACGCTCGACGAGCTCGAAGAGTACGAGCGGTCACAGACCGCCGACCCGGTGTATGACCAGTTTCGCGACTTGGTCGACCGCACGAGTATCGATGTGCGGGAGCAAGACATCGTGCAGGGTCGTGTGCTCAAGGTGAGCGAAGACCATGTGGTCATCGACATCGGCTACAAGAGCGACGGCATTGTCTCGCGCGATGAGTTCGGTGAACACCTTCAGCGTGGCGACACCGTTGAGGTCTACCTTGACTACAAGGAAGACCGTGAGGGGCAGCTTGTGCTTTCGAAAGAGAAAGCCGACAAGGTCCGCCGCTGGCAGCGTATTGAGGAGATCTACGAGAACGAAGAGATCGTGGAAGGTACGATCATCCGCCGCATCAAGGGCGGTATGATTGTGGAGCTCTTCGACGGGCTCGAAGCATTCCTGCCGGGTTCGCAGATCGATGTGCGCCCTGTGCGCGACTTCGATGCGTATCTGGAGAAGCGCATGGAGTTCAGAATCGTAAAGCTGAACCCCTCGAACGAGAACATCGTGGTATCGCACCGCGAACTCATTCAGGAGGAACTCGAAGAGCAGCGTCAGCAGATTCTGTCGCAGCTCGAAGTGGGGCAGGTGCTGCAAGGTACGGTCAAAAACATTGTCGACTTTGGGGTCTTTATCGACCTCGGTGGAGTCGACGGCCTGCTGCACATCACCGACCTGTCGTGGGGCCGCGTATCGCACCCCAGCGAAGTGGTCGAACTCGATCAAGAGATCCAGGTGGTGGTGCTCGACTACGAAGAAGAGCGCCAGCGCATCTCGCTGGGTCTGAAGCAGCTTCAGCCGCATCCGTGGGACGACATTGGCGAGAAGTACGACGAGGACGAAACCGTCGAAGGAAAGGTCGTCTCGATCACCAACTACGGTGCCTTTGTGGAGCTGGAGAAGGGCATCGAGGGCCTCGTCCACATTAGCGAAATGTCGTGGACGCGCCACATCAACCATCCCAGCCAGATGGTCTCGCTGGGACAGCTGGTGGAGGTCAAGATCCTCAATATCGACGAGGAGGACAAGAAGATCTCCCTTGGCATGAAGCAGCTGGAGCCCGACCCATGGGACGGCATCAGCGACCGCTATCCGGCAGGTACGGTTCTCACCGGTACCGTGCGCAACATCACCAACTTCGGCGTCTTCGTCGAAATTGAGCCGGGCATCGACGGGCTGGTTCACATCAGCGATCTGTCTTGGACGAAGAAGGTGCGCCATCCGGGCGACATGGTCAAGAAGGGCCAGGATATGGATGTGCAGATCCTCAACATCGATGAAGATCGCCGCCGCATCTCGCTGGGCCACAAACAGGTGAAAACCAACCCGTGGGATCAGTTCGAGAGCGCCTACAGCGAAGGCACCGACACCGAGGGCGAAGTCGTCCGCGTGGAAGACAAGGGCCTCGTGGTGGAACTGCCGCTCGACGTGGAAGCGTTCGTGCCAGGCAGCGAACTGAAGAACGGTCCGCGCGACTTCCAGAATCACTACTTCGAAGGCGACGAGTTGGAGTTGCGCGTCATTCGGTTCGACAAGAGCCGCAAAGACATCGTGCTCAGCGAAACGGCCAAAGAGCGCCAAGAGCGCCAGGCCGAGAAGCGCAAAGAGCGCCAAGAAGAGCGCCGCGAGAAGCAAGAGCGCCGTCAGGCGGTTGAGCAGTACACCGAGAAGAGCGAACCCTCTTCCTCGTCGTCGAGCGGTGGAAGCGACGATCCGACCTCGGGTCCGACCACGCTGGGCGAACTCAGTGGACTCGGCGACCTGAAGCGCGAAATGCAAGCTGCTGAACAGGCGGCTGAGCGTGAAGCCGAGATCGAAGCCGAAGCGACCGAAGAAGCCGACGCCTCTGTCGAAGAGGCCGACATTGAAGAACCGGCTGAAGAAGAGACGCCCGAAGCGGAGGCACCTGCTGACGAAGCAGATGATGAAGCCGACGACGAAGCAGATGGCGACGCGGAAGATGCCGGATTTCCGGAAGACTTCCCGCACGTAAGCCGTCTTGAATCGGCTGGCATCACCTCGCTTGACGAGCTCCGCTCGTACGACGACTTCGAAGAGATCGACGGCATCGGCTCTTCCTACGCCGAAGACCTGCGCAACGCACTTGCCGAGCTTGACGAGGCATAATGCGACCTGCGCACCCGATCCATAATGCCGCTTGGGGCAGTCTCCACTACCGGAGGCTGCCCCTTTCTTTTGCTGAAGGCGCAATGTCTACGTGCATCCGGTACGCATAGAGGCATGGGCAAAAGCTTCTCGCATCCCCCTGTACTTACAAATATTTGAATGAAATCTGAAGAGTACGTCCCCACCGCAAGCAATTCGATTACAGCCCGCCTTGCCATTGAGAACAAGCCCGGTATGCTCGCCGAGGTGACCTCGACCATCGGCAAACACGGCGGCAACATTGGTGCGATTGATATTGTGCAGGCGCGCGACAGCGTGCTGGTACGCGACATTACCATCAACACGCGGAGCGATGACCATGCGCGTACCATCATCTCGCATCTGGAGGCCCTGAAAGGCGTTCGGGTGGTGGATGTGTCGGACCGTACGTTCTTACTGCATCTGGGCGGCAAGATTGAGGTAAACAGCAAGGTCCCGCTGCGTACGCGCGACCAACTGTCGATGGCGTATACGCCGGGTGTAGCGCGGGTGTGCGAGGCCATCCACGACCGCCCCGACGATGCCCACCGCCTCACCATCAAGAGCAACACGGTGGCGGTGGTGTCCGATGGCACGGCCGTACTCGGACTGGGCGACATCGGCCCCGAGGCAGCCATTCCGGTCATGGAGGGCAAGGCACAGCTCCTGAAGGAGTTTGCGGGCGTAAACGGCTTTCCGATCTGTCTGGATACGACAGACGTAGACGAAATCGTGGACACCGTAGCACGCATGGCGCCTGTTTTTGGCGCGATTAATCTGGAAGACATCGGCGCGCCGCGCTGCTTCGAGATTGAGGACCGGCTGCGCGAGCGGCTTGACATTCCCGTCTTTCACGACGACCAGCACGGCACGGCTGTCGTGGCCGTTGCTGCGCTCATCAACGCGCTTAAGATTGTAGACAAGACGCCCGAGTCGCTGAAGGTGGTGCTCGTAGGCATTGGCGCAGCAGGCACCGCCGTCACGCACATGCTGCAGAACATGGGTATTGAGAACATCATTGGCGTGGACCGTCAAGGGGCGGTTACGCGCGACCGCACGGATCTGAACAAGGCCAAGCGGGCGTACGCGGCCCAGACAAATCCACACAACTTAACGGGTTCGCTCAGCGAAGTCATGGACGATGCGGATGTGTTCATCGGGCTGTCGGGGCCAAACGTGATCGACGTAGACGACCTGCACCGCATGGTCGACGATCCAATTGTCTTTGCGATGGCGAATCCAGAGCCGGAAATCCGTCCCGAGAAGGCGTACCCGCACGTGGCGGTGATGGCCACCGGACGCAGCGACTACCCGAACCAGATCAACAATGTGCTGTGCTTTCCGGGGATGTTCAAGGGCGCGCTGGCGTGTCGAGCTACGGACATCACCGACGGAATGAAACTGGCGGCGGCCTATGCGGTCGCGGATACCATCGACGATGCCAGCCGAACAGCGGACTACATTGTGCCCAGTGTGTTTGATAAAGCGGTGGTAGACCGTGTCGCCGAGGCCGTAGAAGCGGCGGCGCATGAGGAAGGCGTGGCCCGCACACGTTCGTAGCGAGCAAAGATGTTGCCTTGTTATCTTGCATCCGTTATTGCAATAAGTAACTCGCCAATACTGAGAGATGATGTAGGGACATATCTGCTTGTTATGCAGTGCACGGACAAGCAAACTGTAGAGGTCGGTGCACAAGAAGCCGTTGCATTGGATACCGGCGTATATGTGTACGTGGGAAGTGCATTTGGGCCCGGGGGAGTAGCAGCCCGCGTACGTCGCCACGCTCGGACCGACCACGCCCAGCACTGGCACATCGACTACATTCGTCCACACTGCAGCCTGCAGGGCGCATGGGTCAGCTACGTGGACACGAAACTGGAATGCACCTGGGCACGGGCACTACTGGATACGGACCGTACATCCGTTCCCCAAAACGGACTGGGCAGCTCCGACTGCGGATGCTGTGCGCACTTTATGCGGTGGGAGGCAGAGGGAAAGGTTTCCTATCGGATGGTGTGCCAGCAGATCGAAGGTGTGCTGCAGGAGGCCTATCCTGATGGGCCTCCCGTTTGGCTGGAGAGAAGTCACATAATCTAATATTTGTTATTGCAATAAAAATATGTTTGCGTTAGCTGGTTTGTACATCGTTTCAAGATTGAGATACACAAACCAGCTGAGGCAATTAAGCTAAACAGTTATCAAAAATCTGACAGGTGTTTGGAGACCTATCAGATCTATCCTGACTTCTGTCGAAATGGACACACGATTCTTTCTGCGGCGCTGCCTATCAAGCAGGCCGTATTCAGAGCACTCCAAGTAATAGATGAACAAGGCCCGGATGCCGCTGGCCGAAGCGCTTGCGATCATCCATCAGCAATGCGACAACCGCCGACTTCAGGAGGTGCTGGACACCGTTCAAACGTGCGTTCGAGCCGGAACCGCGCTCTCTGAGGCCCTCGCTGGGTTTCCGGAGGTCTTCGACGCGTTCTATGTTCATTTGATCACTGTGGGCGAGGAGGTCGGAAGCC
>CAZBTM010000213.1:4737-5422 GCA_964494425.1 uncultured Rhodothermales bacterium
ACTACCTCGAACGCACCCGGGCGCTGAAGCGCACCGTGCAGCTGGCGCTGGTCTACCCCTTTATTATCCTGGCGGTCGCCGCGGGGGCCATTGGCTTTATGCTTACCGTTATCGTACCGACTTTTGCGGAGATGTTTGAGGGATTCGGGGCGGAACTGCCCGGGGCCACACAGCGCCTGATTGCTATTAGTTCGTTCATGAGCGGCAACGTGCTGTGGCTGCTGGGCGGCGGCGTAGCGTTGGGACTGGTCGTGAAATGGGGCCTTCAGACGCGCCGGGGCCGGTCGTGGTGGGACTACGCCGTACTGCACCTGCCATTTATTGGCGGTATGGTCCGCAAGGGTCTCGCAGCGCGTTTCTGCCGGGCGCTACATACGTTGCTTCAGCGCGGGGTGCCGCTGGCGACGGCGCTGGAGCTGCTAACCGGCGCGCTGGGGAATGTGCACGCGAAAGCGGAGGTCCAGCAGATGCGCCATGCGGTGGAGCAGGGGCGCTCCCTGGCAGGCGGGATGCTCGAAACGGGGGTATTCCCGCCGCTCACCCGGCAGATGGTGGGCATTGGCGAGGAGACCGCGCGCCTGGATGCGACATGCCAACACGTCGCAACGCTCTACGAGGAAGAGCTCGATGCGCAGTTGGAGACGCTCACGTCCATCATCGAACCGGTGCTGATCGTCGTGATCGG
>CAZBTM010000214.1:0-1580 GCA_964494425.1 uncultured Rhodothermales bacterium
CCGGTGTAGACCTCGAAGGAGACGGAGGCCTCATCTCCGAGGAAGAACCAGGCGTCAAAACCGCTTTCGGCGCACAGGCGTCCCGCCTGGCGATGCAGATCGTCGGGGATATAGTCGGGTGGCGGGGCGTCAGTCTTAGACCAACCGCGTTCCTGGGCCAGCAACGCCAGTTGTTCACTCAGCGGCGCGTGACAACGCAAACAGGCGCGGGCGGTGTCGGCATCTGCCAGGCGCAGTTGCCAGTCGATGCCGGCCCCCATAGCGTGGCTGTGCAAACTGGTGCGCCAGTCGTTGTATTGTTGGACGTGACATTGCCCGCACGCAGCGGGATCGAGAGAGGCTTCCAGAGGCGAGAAAGCCGTCGGTGGCGTGCCCTGGGGAGGGATCGGATGGAGCCAGTAACGGTCTAGAAAGCGTTCGACACCGTCGGGGGCGAGGGCACTGCCGATGCCCCAAGCCACCGCGAGAAGCACCGGAAATGCCAATAAAAACCAAACGACGCGCGCCTTCATGTGGCCCCCGCGCGCCGCCGCAAAATGGGGGCGCAATACCCCCACTGGGAACGTTTAACCGCCACCGCACGGATTGGGCGGTAGGACACCGCCGCCGCTAGTGGTAGTGGCACCGCCAGCATTGACCGAAGTGCCAGCCTTGTAGGCGCGATCCGCGTCGACCACCGCGTTGGTGTTGGCGGCGTAAGCATCGGTGATGGTCGGCGTATCCACGTAGCTGGAATCGTTGAAGGTGAGATTATCGGTCAGCGCGGTGGTTTGCCACGGTGAGGTGGCGGGGAGATTGGGGCTGCCGGTCTTGTTGTTGTAATTGGCCATTTGCAGCCATTCGATCATAGCACCGTCGTAAAAGCGGGTCGGGTAGCCCAAAATCACGCCACTGGCAGTGCCGGTGATCATAGCCCGGTAAGTAGTGCGACAGTAGGTGTAGATGGTTTGTCCTTCGGTGTAGCCCAACCCGGCGACCATTGAGGCCAAAGTAGACTTGTCGAGGTAGCGGTAAGAAGGATCAAGTCTGCCATTGCCGCTCAAATCTTCGCTGCCGTCGTCACTGACCAACAGTTCGGTGTAATTTAGATTGACCGCGCCGCGCACCGTGCCGTTGAGCGCGGTTCTACAGCGGGCGGTGTCGGTGGTATCACCATCGCCGTCGGTATCATTCACGTCAATGCAGTCGGAAGTAGTGCCGCTGGTGGAGTACAAGTCCCCCCCCCACTCGCTGGGCGAACGGGCATCCCAGACCATGGCGCCGGGTACTTCGCCGCGCGCCACTGCCATCATTTCGCTCAGAGTGGCTTGCAGCACGGTGTTGTCCACGTACAGGTCGCGCACCGAGACGGTACCGCCGGTAGGGGCTACGCCGCTGTTATTCTCGCCCAGGTATTGACCGCGCATGCCTGCCGGGATCACGCTGGCGTGGGTAGCACCGCCGTTAAGCATCGCCAGGTGGCTGTCGTCAGTGCCCCAGTAGCGGAACATATACCAGCAGCGCGCTCCCGCAAACCCCATTCAACATCCACATTGGGGATGGTTTTCATCAGCCCTGCCTGTTAAAGGATGTAGCCATCA
>CAZBTM010000214.1:1590-3668 GCA_964494425.1 uncultured Rhodothermales bacterium
TGACCCATGGCGAACACGATCATGTCGTTACGCGGGTCGATGTCGTAGGCGGCCAGCAGGGCGTCCATCTTGGCACCGCTGAGCACCACGGAAACGGTTTCAGTAACGCCGTTGGAGCGGGTATCGACCCAGGTGGAGGAACTCAGGGAGTAGCTACGCACGCCAGGCGCGGGGGTGAAGTATTTGCATACCCCGGTGCCGTTGCCGTCGCTGTCCATGCAAGAGCTATCCACGGCGCTGGTCAGCGAGCCGTCGGAGACTTGCAAAACAATCAACTCGCCGCTGATGTGGCTCGGTTTGTTAGCAGTCCAGTCATCGATCCAGCGCATCAGGGTTGTGCCGGTGATCAGGCCGTATTCGTTGTCATCGTAATTGTCCGCCGACTCCATGGCCAGCGACTTGGCGGTAGCCGGTGGGTAATTGGCGCTGCTCCCCAAGGCTTCGAAGTTGTTGCTGTCCTCGCTGCCCTGACAGCCAGCCAGCAACAAGACCGCAGCGCCCAGCGCACTGATGAAGGGTGCGCGGCGGCGCGTGTGGAATATTATTTCGTTCATTAATCTCCTCCTCTGGCGCGCCTGGCGCGCGTATTGGCGTTATTTCAAATGGTTGGGTTGTCCAGTGGCGTGGCGGTGCCTAAGCCGAAGGCTTGAGCACTAGCGGAATTTCCGCGTCGTTTAGGGTGCCCAATACCGCCTCCGGATCGCCCTCGACGCTATCAACGACATATTCGTGCCCTAGTTCGTTCAAGCCTTTTTCGATCAGGGCTTGCAGTTCCGGATCGCCTTCGCCCACTCGCAGCAGACGGACCCGTTTCGGATTACTTTGTTGTTCGCTCATACCACGTACACCATGTCAGAATGGACTATCATCTCGGCCAGCGTTGCCGCTTGGGCCGCATCTATGTCTATCACCGGGACTTCGGCGAAATCCAGCGATTCAAGTTGTAGTTCGACCTCCGGGTCGGCACGGTTCAGATCACCTACCACGGCGACGCGGATAGCGTCGTCGAGCAGGGTCAGGCCGGCGGCCATGCGCAGCGCCTCGATCTTTTTGTGCCGGGCAATCATCAGGACGTTTTTGGTCGCGTCGCTCATCTCAGTCTCCTCTAAAATACCAACACGCGGTCGCTGTTGCGTACCAATTCGGCGTTCTGGTATTGACCGCCGACCACCACCGTATCCTTCAAGCCGTCTGCATCGATATCGTGGCAATAGCGCTCCATGGAATGTTCGCAGGCCGAAAGATGAAGTTGCTCGTGCTCTCCGCTCAAGCCGACGAAGGCCGGATCGCGCAACAGATTGACCGCGTTTTCGGTGAGAAAACAACGCACTTGCCAACCTTGCCGCAAGGCGGCTTGGAGCAGAGCGGTGGCGTGCGCCCCTTGGTTTTGTTCTGTAACGACTATACCGAAGCGCATGCTTACCCCTTGCGAATTTGCCAAGTAAAAGTGCCTTTGCCGTCTTGGCGGTCGAAGACGTCGTTGCCCTCGCCCTCGCACATAGATAAAATCGACTCGCCCGAGGACGGGTTGTCGAAAATCAGCGTCAGTTCGTCGCCAGTGGCGAGTTTTTGCAAAGCTTTCTTGGTGTACATCTGCGGATGCGGGCACACATAGCCGGTCACATCCAATTGGTAATGGCCGTCGCTGACCTTGTCGAATTTCATTGCCATTTTGCGTTCCTCCTCGTAGGTATCAATGGTACGTCCACCCGCCGAGGCGGACGGACGCGGTTCTGCTAAATATCGAAGGCATCATCGCCGGCGGTACGCCATTCGATCCACCAGTTAAACGCCTTCACGCCGATAAAGCCGCCGGCCAACATGCCGATCAGGAAAATCCAACCGGTTAAGTCGCCATTGGTAACGGCGGCGAAAAATGCCCCCACGTTGCAGCCCATGCCCAAGCGAGCGCCGATGCCCATCAGAGCGCCGCCTATCAGGGCGAACATAGCGGTTTCCAGGTTCGGCATCTTCCATTTGAATTCATGCCGAATCAAGGCCAGCAGCGCAGCGCCCAGCACGATGCCCACGGACATCAGCAGCGGCGCGTTGACCAATGGATGCGGAATACCGTTGTT
>CAZBTM010000214.1:3748-5219 GCA_964494425.1 uncultured Rhodothermales bacterium
CGGGATCGAACACCGTGGCTTGGATCGAAAGTCCTGCGGTGTGGCCCATGTCGGCGAGTATTTCGCCGAAGTTGAAAATGTTGTAGTGCTCCCGCAGAGCGCCGGTGGCCCACATTTGCAGTCCCGCGAAGACCCCCAGCCCCAGGCCTGCCAGGGCGGTGTTCTTGGAAGATGTCATCATGCCCCACAAGCCGCGCAACTCGTCGCTCATGCGCGGCGACTCCAGTTTATGGCGACGCAAATAGCCTTTGCGATAAACGAATACGTACAATATCACCAAAATCGCTAAGGTAGGCAGAATCGCTCCCAGTAGGGCGTTGCCAATAAACACGTCCAACCAAACGCTACCGGTATTCAGCATTTGCCCCACGGTAGTACCGGACAGATCCCAGACATAGCCAGCGGTGAACAGGTCGAACCAGCCGTTGGTGACTGACAGTTCCTCCGGCATACCTTTCTCCAGCGCCGAGGTTTCCCAACTGGCCGGTGCCAAGCTGTTCGACCAACTGCCTAAGTCCACGAACCAGGCTTGGGAGAAGGAAATACTTACCAGCACCAGCATGGAGCCGATGTTGCCTTCGCCGCTTTTGTACAGCGAACCAGAAGCGCAACCGCCGGTGAAAATGATCCCGAAGCCGAAAATCAGCCCGCCGATCACGATATGCCACCCCAGCGGGTGCGGGTAAAAAGTGCTGTAGCCGGCCACCGTGACGAAACCGGCAGTCAGCGAGAACAGAGCGGTGGCGATCATCACCCCCACCGCCATGCGCGGCACCTTGACCGCGAACAGATCGCGGATCGCCGAGGCCATGCAGAAGCGGCCGTATTGCAGGAGAATACCGTAAATCAGTCCGAACCATATATAGACTAATAGGTAGATCCAGCGCGTATCAAGCATCAGCATGATCGTGGACAGCACCACCACGGCGGCGCTCAGGCCCATTGAGGTGTAAGCGCCGCGATGGGCGAACCACTTGGGCTTAGCTTGGGTCGAAGTTGAACTCATATGCCTCCTATTCCTCCTTAGTTGGTATTGGAATGTTCGTTATTGTGATGAGCAACGCTCAGTCTTCCCGCCGGACATAAACCCGCCAGCAATCGTTGTCGGGCAGAGTGCCCAAATGCTGGCTCGCGTAATTGTCCATCATGGCGGAAATGGTTTCGACCGCAGCGAGGTTATCGGTAATCACCTCCACCACGCAGCCCACCGGGTTTTCCCGCAACGCCTTCAGGGCCAGCAATTGCGGCTTGGGGCAGCTTTGACCGGTGCAGATCAAGCGACACTGCACCCGCACCGCCCCATATTCCGGCAACGTCACCCGCTCATCGACTTCGGCGCACACCCGTGCGCGCCTTGACATGGCGTCACTTTTCGATAGGCCGAATAAACGCATCAGAAACACCGTGCTACCTCGAAATTGTACCTCTGTACCGCAACTCTAACGCACATTCCGTACCACATAAAAATTTC
>CAZBTM010000215.1:0-392 GCA_964494425.1 uncultured Rhodothermales bacterium
CCAGATTTGGATGGCCGCAGGCACCTACTATCCCGACGAGGGCGCCCGCGTCACGGAGGGCGACCGGAGCGCCAGCTTTACCGTCACCGGGAGCAACGACGGCCTGAGGATCTACGGCGGGTTTGCCGGTACGGAAACCGTCCTCAGCGGGCGCGACTTGGCCGCGGGCCATGCGACGATTCTCTCGGGCGACATTGATCAAGATGGCTCCCCCGGCGGCAACAGCTACCACGTGCTCGTCTTCGATGGGGGCCATGCCCTCGGCCCGGATGTGGCCGCAAATGTGACGCCCGCCACCGTGCTCGATGGCGTGACCGTGACGGGCGGACAGGCCCGCGGAAACATGGATGGCCCTGTTTCCAACAGACGCGGCGGCGGGCTTTACTGCGATG
>CAZBTM010000215.1:402-5198 GCA_964494425.1 uncultured Rhodothermales bacterium
TCAGGAATGCGCTCTTCACCAGCAACGCGGCAAGCAGCGACGGCGGGGCGATCTACAACAATGGCAGTGCCGGCGGCACGAGTAGCCCGCACGTCACCAATGCGCTCTTCACCAACAATGCAGTAGACAGTGGCGGCGGCAGCGCGATCTACAACAATGGAAACGCTGGGGGCACGAGCAGTCCACCGGTGACAAATGTGACCGTCTCCGGCAACCGTGCGAGTATCGATGGTCCGGGCGGCGCGATGTACAACAATGGCGCCTCATCCGGCACAAGCCGCCCGCAGATAACGAACACCGTTCTGTGGGACAACGCTTCAAGCGGTAAAGACGACATCGTCAACAACGAAGCCACGCCCGAGTATCGCCACTCGCTCGTCCAGGGCCTCAATCTGACCGGCATCGGCACGGGCAATCTCGATGGGAGCACCAGCCTCTTGCTCTTCGCCGATGCCAGCGACCCGGACGGGGCCGACGACCGATTCGGCACGGCGGATGACGGCCTGCGCCTCTCGAAGGATAGCCCTGCCCTGGATGTAGGCACCAATGTTCCATTTGAGACGGGGGGCATCGCCGAAACCATCACCACCGATCTCATCGGGAACGCTCGCATTCAGGAGAGCACTGTGGATCTTGGTGCCTACGAGGGCGGTGGGGATGCGGCCTTGACGCTCTATGTTGATGCCGACGCCACGGGGGCTCGCGACGGTTCCTCGTGGACGGATGCGTTCGCCACCCTGCAAGACGCCCTGAGCATCGCCACCGGGAATGACCAGATCTGGATGGCTGCGGGCACCTACACACCGGGCCCCAACCGGGGCGACAGTTTTACCGTTACGGGCGAGCAAGACGGCCTACAGATGTACGGCGGGTTTGCGGGCACGGAAACCGCGCTCACGGAGCGCGACCTCGGGGCAGGACACCAGACCATCCTCTCGGGCGACATCGACCAGAATGATTACGTGTTTGCCCCAGCGACCGACTCTGATGGCAACGCAAGCACGCCCTCACAGACCGACCACATCAATGGGGAGAATAGCGATCACGTCCTCGTTTTCGATGGAGGGGAGGCGGTTGGCATCGGCACGAACATAACCGCGAACGTGACGCCGGCCACAGCGCTTGATGGCGTGACCGTTGCAAACGGGCAGGCCCGTGACGGCTTTCCCAATGACTCCGGGGGCGGACTTTACTGCGACGGGCGAGGCTCCGACAATGAATGCAGCCCGACGATTACAAACGTCATTTTCGTGGGCAACACGGCAAGCCACGGCGGCGCGATATACAACAATGGCGGTTTCTCTGGCGTGAGCAGCCCGCAGGTCACCAACGTGGTCTTGGTAGGTAACACTGCAGGCAAGGGCAGCGCGATCTACAACTTCGGCCAAAGCGGGACAAGCAGCCCACAGATCACCCACGGGACGTTCACGGGCAACGCAGCGAGCGGTAGCGATGCAGGCGGTACGATCTACAACAATGGCAGCGCATTTGGCACGAGCCACCCGCAGATCACGAACACCATGCTGTGGGGCAACGCTTCGGGCAGTGCCGACGCCATCGTCAACAACGAAGCCACGCCCGGGTATCGCCACACGCTTGTTCAGGGCATGGACGTGACCGGCACGGGCAATCTCAATGGCACTGACCCTGCCAACAACCCGCTCTTCATAGATGCCGCGGATCTGGGCGGCGCTGATGGCGTGTTCGGCACAGCCGACGACGGCCTGCGCCTGTCGGTGGGGAGCCCGGCTCTCAACGCTGGCGACAACGGGGCCATCCGTCTTGCAGGCGACATCACGGGTGCGCCCCGCAGTCAAGGTCCGGCGGTGGATCTTGGGGCCTATGAAGGCGGCGTCGAACCGCCTCGAACGCTCTATGTCGATGCGGGCGCTTCCGGCACCGGCGAGGGCTCATCCTGGACGGATGCGTTCCCCACCCTGCAAGACGCCCTCAGCATCGCCATGGGCACCGACCAAATCTGGATGGCCGCAGGCACTTACTATCCAGATACAGGCGCGGGCGCTGTCGATAATGACCGGAATGCCAGCTTCAGAGTCACCGGCGACCAGGACGGCCTAAACATCTACGGCGGATTTACGGGCACGGAAACCGCGCTCACCGAGCGCGACCTCGCAGCGGGTCATGAGACAATCCTCTCCGGCGACATCGACCAGAATGGCGCTGCCAGCGGCAACAGCTATCATGTCCTCGTCTTCGACGGAGGTACTCAGGGTCCAGACGTGGCGGCAAACGTGACGCCCGCCACGGTCTTAGACGGGGTGACGGTCACGGGAGGACAAGCTGACGGAAGCTATTTGAACGATGGCAACAAAGGCGGTGGGCTCTACTGCGACGGGGCCGGCTCCGGCAACGAATGTAGTCCGCAGATCAGGAATGCGGTTTTCACCGGCAACGCTGCAGGCGGCCCTAACAGCGGCAGCGGCGGCGCGATGTACAACATGGGCGGCAGCGGCGGCAGAAGCAGCCCAGTCATCACGAACGTGACGTTCATCGGCAACGTGTCGGATGGGGGCGGCGCGATCTACAATGACGGCCTCTCTGGGGTGAGCAGCCCGGTAATCACGAATGCCACCTTCACCGGCAACGTTGCGAGAGACCGTTTCAGCGGCATCGGTGGTGCGATCTACAACATGGGCGCCAGCGGCGTGAGCAGCCCGCAGATCACCAACGCTACCTTCATTGGCAACGTCGCGTACGACGCCGGCGCGATCTACAGCAATGACTTCGCAGGGGGTACGAGTCGCCCGCAGATTACGAACACCATGCTGTGGGGCAACACGGCGCGCTTCGGCGATATCAACGAAATCGGCAGCACCGGGGCCGCTCCACAATACCGCCACTCGCTTGTGCAGGACGTAGATCTAACGAGCCAGGGCCTCGGCAACCTCGATGGCACCACCTCTTCGAGCGACCCGCTCTTTGCCGATACTGGCAACCTCAGCGGCCCCGATGGCGTGGTTGGCACAGCCGATGACGGCCTGCGCCTCTCGCCGGGAAGTCCCGCCCTCGCCGGAGGTACCAATGCACCGTTCGAAGCTGGTGGCGTTGCCGAATCCATCGCGACCGACCGTGCGGGTGCAGCCCGCGTCCAGGATGGCATCGTTGACCTCGGCGCCTACGAAGGCGTGGCAGGCCGTACCTCTGCAACAGAAACGGTGGCTTCCAACGGCCCGGTGGATTTCTCTGGGACGGGCGTGCGCGTGACGTTCGTGGACGTTAGCGGCACGGGCACCGTGACCGTGCAGGCGACTGCGGCCCCGCCACCCGACCTGGGCGGCCTCGACCCGGGCTTCGTTGCTGGCTACCGCCTCGCAATTGAAGTGACCGGCGATCTCACCTTCGGCCCCGCCACCGAAATCCGCGTCGGCCTGGCGCGTTTCGGCGATGTGCCCGACCCCAACGAGGCGGTGATCTACCGCCGGGCGACCATCGGCGCGGGGACGTTCAGCCCGCTGCCGACGACCTACGACGCCGCTACGAACGAACTGGTCGCCACGACCGGGACGTTCAGTGAGTTTGTGGTGTACAATGATCCGACGCCGATTCCGGTAGAGCTGGCGACCTTCTCTGGAGCCATCATCGGGGCCGCCGGACGTGAGGCAGTAACCCTGCGCTGGGAGACCCTTTCGGAAACGAACAACGCCGGCTTTGACGTGCAGCGCGCGACCCTCCCAAATGTGGAGACGCCTCACGCAGAGACGTCGCAATGGGGCGTTTCTACGTGGCACACCATAGCCCGCATAGAAGGCGCGGGCACCACCGACCAGCCCCAATCCTACCAGTTTGAAGATGCAGGTCTGCCCTATGCGGCGGATAGCTTGTCATACCGCCTGCGTCAGGTAGATACCGATGGCACGGAATCCTTTAGCGAGACGGTGACCATTGCACGCCAGGTGACGCAGGCCGAGCTGTTGCCCACGTACCCCAATCCTGTGCGCGGGCACGCCACTGTGCACTTTGCCGTACCGGAGCGGCAAGCGGTGCGCATTGTGCTCTACGACCTCCTGGGCCGGCGTGTGCAGACGGTCGTGAATGCCGACGCGGAGGGGCGTACCGAACACGTGCTGGACGTGAGCAGACTGGCGAGCGGAACGTACTTCCTCCGAATGCAGACTGAGGGCCACACCGAAATCCAGCGCATCACCGTCGTGCGGTAAGTGCTGCATACAAGCGTACGTCGCGCTCGCTGTATGCCCAAACGTCGAAAGGTCGCTCCGTACGGAGCGACCCTTCGAGCGTTGTATGAACTGGTTCAGTGCGGATAGAGTCCTCACGCATCCCCCTGTACCTGAAACCTATACGAAAGGCTATACCTCCTCGCGGCTCCAGCCGGTCGAGTGGTCATTGATATACGCGGTAAGCTGGTCAATGGCGACGCGGTCTTGCTCCATCGAGTCGCGGTCGCGTACGGTGACCTGCTGGTCGTCGAGCGTGTCGAAGTCCACCGTAATGCAGAACGGCGTGCCGGCTTCGTCCATGCGGCGGTAGCGTTTGCCCATGGAGCCGCGCTCGTCGTACATCACGTTGAAGTGCGGGCGCAGGTCGGCCTCGATGTCGTGGGCGATGTCGGGCAGGCCCTTCTTCTTCGAGAGCGGGAAGATCGCGGCGCGGATGGGCGCGACCTCGGGGTGAAAGCGCAGCACCGTGCGCTCGTTGCCGTTGGCCTCGTCCTCGTCGTAGGCGTCGCAGAGCAGCATCAGCACGGTGCGGTCGAGCCCGACCGAGGTTTCGATGACGTACGGGATGTATTTCTCCTGCTCGAACGGATCGTAGTA
>CAZBTM010000216.1:0-5193 GCA_964494425.1 uncultured Rhodothermales bacterium
CCGCCTGAAAGCCATTGTCGGCCAGTGCACTGCCGCTGGTGGTGAGCGACGACAGTTCGTAATCGGTAGGATACGGGTTGCCAAGCAGGTGCCAGCGGGCGGTTCGCGTCAGGTCATTGCGCACGACGGCCTGCAGGCCCTGTCGCGTAGCATCTGTGCTCTCGCTCAGCCGGATGGTGAGCCCGCCCGATTCGACCGGGTCGCGGGGGTCGTCTTCAAGGTAGAGCAAAAGCCCCGCCCCCAGATCCAGCGGCGTGCTGGCGTCGGCAATGGTGTATGCGCCAGTGCCGCCGGTGCTTTCGTCGGGATCGCTGTCGTTCCACACCGCTGCAATGTTGCGGTTGAAGCGCAGGGCGTTGGTCCCAGTGGAAGACGACATCCTTAGATCGCCGGCCACTGCCCCCATATAGGGCGCGCTCAGCACGCGCCAGCCGGCATCGGTGCCCGTGCCGTCAGCGCCGGTGATGGTGATGCTCGTGGCAACCGGCAGGCCGGGCGTCTCGTAGGCGCCCAGACTTACGGCCGCGGTGCCATCACTGTCGCCGTCCTGGATGCGCGGGGCTCCGGCAATATCCAGCGGAAGCGGCTCGGTGGTGTCGCCGTCGCCGTCGAGGTCTGCAGCATCAGAGGGCAGCGCACCCATGTCGCCCGCGTCGAC
Organism: uncultured Rhodothermales bacterium; assembly: GCA_964494425.1. Taxonomy (GTDB): domain Bacteria; phylum Bacteroidota; class Rhodothermia; order Rhodothermales; family Salinibacteraceae; genus Longimonas. The sequence goes on from CAZBTM010000216.1 coordinate 659, forward strand.
CGCGGGGGAATTTGCAGCTACGCGCAGCCCGTCATCGGCGGTGCCGAAGGCGTTGTCGGGTCCGGCGGGGGCATTCGCATCCACAAACAAGGGATCCTGGTTGACATTGCCCGGACCGGCGTTGGCATCGCCGCTGCCTTCGGCATACCGGGGCTCTTCGACAATGGAATGCGTGACGGTTACGGCTTGATCGGGATTGCTTACCCCAAAACCTGTGCCCGCAATGCCTTCCGGGCCGTTATCCCATAGGACTGAGTTTACCACTTCGATGGGTAGCTGCCCGCTGTCGTATCCTTCTATGTTGAACGCGAAGTCCGTAGCACCGATGAACGTACATCCGACAAAACGAGGCTGCTGTCCGGTAGTCCCATCCTCGAAGGAAATATGATCAGCACCGTTATTTATGAAGACGCTACTGGCAAAAAGCCCCCCAACTGATCCGCCATTCCCGGCCCCCCCGAAAAAGGATATCGCACCTCCGCTCGTTCCCGCAGCATTATTTACAAAGATAGCGTTTATGATCTGAGGGCTGCTCGTCCCGCCATTTTGGCCTGCATTTTCGATTGCTCCACCGATAAGCCCCGCATAGTTATTTTCAAATAGAGCGTTTGTAATTACCGGACTGCTTATCCCGTCCTCTGAAGCGACATTCTCAATCGCACCGGCATAGTCCAACGCCGAGTTGCTGATGAACGTAGCATCCGTGATTACGGGACGGCTCGCCCCATCATCGGAGCCATCGTTGACGATTGCACCACCGCGCCGTGCGGTGTTTTCTGTGAAGGTTATATCTGCAAGTGTTGGGCTACACGCGTTCCCGCTGCCTACACCATCGCAGTACAGTCCTCCTCCTGCTCCATCTACTTCATTATTGTTTACAGTGCCAACATTGGCGTTGCCACCGGTAATCGTAATGCTTTCCAGCACCGTGTCGGGGCTGATGTTCTCATTAACGTTGGTGCCAATGCGATCGCCCCCGTCAAGAATAAGCACGTGGTAGGCATTGTCGCCGCGCCCGGTGTCGGGGATTCCGTCACCGTCGCCATCGGATCCATCGTCGCCACCGAGATCGCCGGAGAGGATTACCTCGTTCGCTGATGGGTTGCGCTGGCTGCGGGCAGTTTCGGTGCCGTCGAATCCGCCATAGATCTGTAGCCCGTCCTGGGCGCCGGTGATCTCAAACGTAGCCGTACGTGGGTCTCCGGCATCAAGCCGCCGCGTGGGCGTGTAGGTGCCGGCAGCGATCCAGATTTGGTTGGATCCATTGGCTTCCGCAAGCGCGTCTTGCAGGGTGGCGTAGGCCGTGCCCCACGACTGGCCGTTCTGGGGACCGGACGTGTTGCCAGCGTCCACGTAGATTACCGGACGGGCGCGCCGGGCGCCTTCATACGCACCCAGGTCAACAGTGGGTGCGCCGCTGCCATCGTCCTGCACGCGTGCAGCGCCGGTGATGTCCAGCGGAAGCGGCTCGGTGGTGTCGCCGTCGCCGTCGAGGTCTGCAGCATCAGTGGGCAGCGCGGCGGTGTCGCCTGCGTCGAGCGCGGGGCTGCCAAGCGAAAGGCGCAGCCCGTCATCGTCGGTGCCGAAGACGTTGTCAGTGCCATCGGGGTCGCTGCCGTTCACGAACAGTGGGTCGGCATCGAGGGTGTTTCCGCCATCGATATTAGTACCTCCCCCTCTGACACCTAACACACCGCCCTCGATGAGCGTGTGACGAAGCATAAGCGTAGCATTTATATCGTTGTAGATTTCATCGCCACTACTGCTCGAAGTATTCCCCCATAAGATGGTGTTCGTGATTTGTGGACTGCTCACGCCACCGTTGAATATTGCACCGCCCACACCTGCGGAGTTGCCGGTAAACGTTGAGTTCGCAATCTGCGGGCTGCTTGCGCCGCCGCCATAGCTATCGTTGTAAACCGCTCCCCCCTCAAAGTCCACAGCGTTTCCTGAGAAGACTGTGTTTGTGACCACCGGGCTACTCATGCCTTCGGAGCCATTGTTGTAGATCGCTCCCCCACTAAAGACCGCGACATTACCGGTGAAGACCGCACTGGTAATTAGCGGGTTGCTTGTACCACCACGGCTACCATCGTTATAGGTGGCTCCTCCGTTGAGGGCTGATGTATTATTCGTGAACACAAGCTGGGCAAGCAACGGGCTACACGCGTTGCCAGAGCCCGCACCATCACAGTATAGTCCCCCTCCGTTGTTATTGGGAGAGCTGTCGTCCGCATTCCCACCGGTGACAGTCACCCCATCCAGCACCGTCGCAGAGGTGATGTTCGCACTCACGCTGGCACCAACGTTATTGCCTCCATTGAAAACAAGCACGTGGTAGGCGTTGTCTGAGGCGTCGCCCGTGGTGCCAATGTCGCCGGAGAGGACCGTTTCGTTCGCGCTCGGGTTGCGCTCGCTGCGGGCGGTTTCCGTCCCCGCGAATCCGCCGTAGATACCGAGCCCGTCCTGGGCGCCGGTGATCTCAAACGTCGCGGTGCGGACATCGCTGCCTTCGAGTTGCCGCGTGGGCGTGTAGGTGCCGGCGGCGATCCAGACTTCGTTCTCGGGGCCGGTGCCCGCAAGGCCGTCTTGCAACGCTGGGTGTGCATCGCTCCACGACGTGCCGTTGCTGGTGCCGCCACTTACTGCCGCGTTCACCCGCACAATCAGGCGGTCCTCCGCCGTCGCCTGCGCCACGTCGTCGGTGTAGGTCGGCGTGCCCTCGGCGATCCCGTTGAACGTGCCCGTTTCGTCAAGCGCGTTGCCCTCAAAGCGGTAGTGCGCCACCAGCCCTGAGAGGTCGAACGTGTCGCCGAGCGTGTTGTCGGTGCCGAGCGAGGTCGTCATCCCCTGCTGCAACTGGGCCTGCGTGCGCGCCTGGCTCCAGATGCGCACCTCATCGATGCGGCCGTCGAAGAAGTCGCTCGCCGTCGGGCCGCCATCCCACTCCTGCCCGACTGAGAAGAGACCGCCCGATTCCGGGCGCACGCTGGTGGTGAAGGTCGCTTCCTGGCGTCCATTCACGTAGAGCGTGGCCTGGTCGGAGGCATCTACCGTAAACGACACGTGGTACCACTGCCCCGCCGGAAAGTCGTTGTCGCTGACTACGTAGGTCGTATTGTCGTCGTAGTACTGAAACTGCCCGCTCCGGTAGAGGAGCAGGTTGCGGTTGTTGCCAGCGTCGGTGTGAAAGGTGAGGAGCCCCTGCTGCTCGGTGCCCCCGGTTGGAAAGACCCAGGCTTCCAGGGTGAAGGCGCCCGTCCCGGCCAGCGCATCTGAGACGCCGTTGGCAGTCATATAATCGTCGGTGCCATCGAGCGTGAGCGCCTGGTCGGGCAGGGGGTCGGCCCTGCGTTCGTAAGCTCCGAGGTCGACGGTAGCCGTGCCATTCCGGTCGGTATCCAGAATGCGTGGGGCCCCCAGCAGATCGGTGATTACGGTTTCGGCGACGCCCCCCGGTTCGAAGGGCGCATTCGTGCCGGCGTCGAGCGCGGGACTGCCAGCCTGGAGGCGCAGCCCGTCATCGTCGGTGCCAAAGATGCCGTCATCGCCTGCCGGATCGCCGTCGTCAACAAACAGCGGGTCGGTGTCGAGGTTATTCCCGCCGTCGGTGTTGGCATCGCCTTCGACACCGAATCCATTCACGCCGCCTTCGATGAGCGTGTGGGAAAGTGTGGACGTAGCGTCGTCATTGTAGATCTCATTGCCATCACTGCTTGAAGCATTTCCCCATAGGATCGTGTTGGTGATCGTTGGGCGACTCGTGCCACTTGCTCGGCCATTGTTGTAGATCGCCCCGCCAACACCTGGAGCGAAGTTGCCGATGAAGGTCGCGTTTGTAATCACCGGGCTGCTCGTGCCCCCCTCTCCGTTGTTGTAGACGGCTCCAGCAAGCACTGCGGCGGAGTTGCCTGTAAAGACCGCGTTTGTAATCACCGGGCTGCTCGTTCCGCCACCGCCGCCATCGTTGTAGACGGCCCCACCAATACTTGCGGCGTTGTCGGTAAAGGTGAGCCCAGTCAGCGACGGGCCACACGCGTTGCCGCTTCCCTCGCCGTCGCACAAAAGCCCTCCTCCTGCGCTGTTGGGTTGAGTGAGGAGGTCTGCGTTCCCACCGGTAATGGTGAGGCCATCCAGCACCGTGCCCGGCGTGATGTTGTCGGGGCTACTCGCGCCAATGCCATCGCCCCCATTGAAGACGAGTACGTGGTAGGCATTGTCGGAGGCATCGCCCGTGATGCCCAGATCTGCCGAGAGAACCACCTCATTCGCTGCAGGGTTGCGCTGGCTGCGGGCGGTCTCCGTGCCGGCGAATCCGCCGTAGATCTGCAGCCCGTCCTGCGTGCCGGTGATCTCAAACGTGGCCGTACGCGGGTCCCCGGCATCAAGCCGCCGCGTGGGCGTGTAGGTGCCGGCGGCAATCCAGATTTCGTCGGTGCCCGTGGCGGCGCTGAGCCCGTCTTGCAGGTTAGGGTAGGCATTGCTCCAGGACGTGCCATCGGCGGCTCCACCAGAGACCGAGGCATCCACATAGA
>CAZBTM010000217.1:0-4428 GCA_964494425.1 uncultured Rhodothermales bacterium
AGCAGCGCGGCAACAGCACCTCCTTTTTCGAACGGGGTCTGGAGACGGCCAACGCAGCCCTCGAAGCGGATTCCTCGAACGGATACGCGCACTTTGCCCGGTCGATGGCTGAAGGCCGCCTGGCGTTAGCGGCCGGTACGCGCGAGCGCATCGAACGGTCGCGCGCGGTGAAGCACCATGCCGACCGCGCGATTGAACTCGAGGACGACATCGACGGGGCCTACAATGCGCGGGGACAGTGGAACCGCGAGGGCGCCAGCCTCGGCTTTATGTCGCGCGCCATTGTGCGTACGGTCTACGGCGGGCTGCCCGATGCCTCGTATGAGCAGGCCGTAGCCGACTTTCAGGCCGCCATCGAAATCGAAGATCGCATCTTGCACCGCTACGAACTGGCGCGCACCTACGCCATCATGGACCGCCCCGAGGATGCGCGTGAGCAGATTGATATTCTGCTCGATATGCCGGAGGTCTACTACAACGATGCCGATCTGAAAGCGCAGGCACGCGACCTCCGCAACGACCTGTAACGTCTTTGGTCTGGAGGGGCCGCCTGCCCTCTTCGACCGCCTCCTCTGATGTGTCTAACCCACTCCCGCTTCCCGTTGTATGGCCTATTCTGCGGAAATTAGCCGCGAGCAGCCCACTGCCTTTCTCTTCCTGCTGGATCAATCGGCCTCCATGCAAGACCGCTTTGGGGGGGCGGAGCAGAAGGGCGATGCCGCTCCCAGCAAGGCCCGCGTCTTATCGGACACGGTAAACCGGCTGATGCAGAATCTGGTGCTGCGCTGCGCGAAGGAAGACGGCGTGCGCGACTACTTCCACATCGGCGTAATTGGCTACGGCGAGCGCGTGCAGCCGCTCATCGAACCCAGCGAAGAGGTGCAGAACAGCACCGGACTCATCCCCATCAGTCACCTGGCCGAGCGCCCGAAGCGCATGGATGAGCGCTTGCGCGAAGTGGATACCGGCGACGGACGCACCGAAGAGAAGCGCGTGAAGGTGCCCGTGTGGTTCGATCCGCACGCCAAGAACGGCACGCCCATGTGCCAGGCGCTCGACCTGGCGGCGCAGTCGGTGCGCACGTGGATCGACCAGCATCCGCATAGCTTTCCCCCGGTCGTGCTGAACGTAACCGACGGCGAGGCCACCGACGGCGAGCCGCTCCGTTATGCGCAACAGCTCCGCAGCTTCGCCACCGACGACGGCGAGGTGCTGCTCTTTAACGTGCATCTGTCCTCTTCGGAAGCGCCCGCCGTGGAGTTGCCCTCGGCTGCCGGCGAACTCCCCCGCACCGACGAGTACGCCGAAACGCTCTACCAGATGTCGAGCACGCTGCCCTTCTCGATGCGCGCTGCCGCCGAGCAAGAGGGCTACACGGTCAACCTGGACACGCGCGGCTTTGTGTTCAACGCCGACCCGGTGGCGCTGGTGCGGTTTCTGGAGATCGGCACGCGCCCCAGCAATCTGCGGTAGCGACGCGCTGGGACACCGACCGATGTCGGGGGACCGAGTGGAGGCGCGCCACTGGCGCGTCTCTACGGGGTGCGGATATTCCAGGCCGCTCTTGAGGCGCACGAAACCGGCACCTTCCCGCTCGCCTGTCGGATTGCTCCATACGAAAGATGTATCCCCAACCTTCGGTGTCATGAACGCATCGCCCCAGGCGCTGACCATCCCCAAAGCCGGGCACACCGACGCCGAAAACGAAGATGCTGCGGCTTTTGCGATAGACGACGGCCCCGTGCACGCAGCCGTCGCTGACGGGGCCACCGAATCCGCGTTCTCGCGCACATGGGCCCGGCTGCTGGTGGAGCGCTCCGTGGCGGAAGGTATCATCGCACCGACCGAGACCGCCCTTACGGCCTGGCGTACCGCCTGGCGCACAGCCGTGGACCCGAAGGTGCAGGCCCAGCCCTGGTACGTAGCCGCTAAGACCGAACAAGGCGCCCACGCTACGTATCTCCACCTGCAATGTACCGCAAATGGCGACTGGCAGGCGGCCCGTGTGGGCGACTGCGTGCTCTTCCACATCCGAAACCGCACGCTCCAGGCGACGTGGCCGGATATGGAAGCAGATTCGTTCAACCACCGTCCCGACCTCGTATCCACCCAGCCCAGCCACACGCCTACGGTGCACACCACACAGGGCACCTGGCAGCCGGGCGATGCGTTTCTGCTTGCCACCGATGCTGCCGCTGCGTGGCTCCTTCAAACGGGTGTTGCACCTGCGCTGGAATGGACGCCCAACGCGTTTCGGGACGCCGCCCAGGCCGCCCGTACGCAGGGCACGCTCCGCAATGATGACACCACCGTACTGCGTCTCGTTCTCTCGTCCTAATGCCTCGTCATGGCCAGCTACCCTACGCCCAGCGCCTATCAGGAAGCCGTTCAGTTCCCCGAGTCTGCATTTCTGGATGAGACGCTGCAAAACGCCACCCCGCGCACCAACGTGCTGGGGCTGCCGCAGCCCATCAGCGGGGCGTTCGCTGTCGTCTTCCCCATGACTGATGCCCATAACCAGCGCTGGGCCGCCAAGTGCTTCCTGACGGATGTGCCCGACCAGCAGGCGCGCTATCAGGCCATTGCCGCGCATCTGTCCGAGCACGACCTCCCCGCGCTCGTCACGTTCGATTACCAGCAGCCCGGCATTCGCGTAGAGGGCACCGCGTACCCGCTGCTTAAGATGGCGTGGGTCGAGGGCACCGCACTGAACACGTGGATCCGCACCCACCGCGACGACCCCGATGCGCTCCAGGCCCTGGCCACCGCCTGGGCCGACCTGCTCGCAGATCTGCAGGCGGCCCAGATTGCGCACGGCGACCTGCAGCACGGCAATGTGCTTGTGGTGGACACCGACAGCGGCCCCGCGTTTCGCCTTGTTGACTACGACACCCTGTACGTGCCCGCGCTCGACGGACGCCCAAGTCCCGAGGTAGGCCATCGCAACTACCAGCACCCCGACCGCACCGAACGCGATTTCGGGCCCGCGCTCGACCGCTTTGCCGGACTCGTCATCTACACCGCGATCCAGGCCACACGGGTGCGCCCTGCCCTCTGGGACCGCTTCGACACCGGCGAGAACCTGCTCTTTCGCGACAGCGATTTCTACGAGCCCGAGCAGTCCCCGCTCTTTCAGGTTTTGGGGGATACAGAGGCCGTCGCCCCATTGGTGTCGCATCTCGAAACCGCCTGCTACCAATCGCCCGAGCAGGTGCCCGCGCTTGCGCAGGTCCGCGACGGCACCGCCGAGGTTTCCGCTCATTCGCGTGAGGAGTTCGCCTCCACCCGACGCGCCGAGCGCAGTGCTGCACGCACAGCACCCCGCACTCCGTGGGCCCGGATCGCCCTGCCGCTCCTGGTGGCAGGACTCGTGCTGGCCGCGGGCCTCGGGGGGGCCGTGAACGCGTGGGTCGGGTTCGGGCTGGGGGCAGCCGTTGCTATTGGATGGGGCACCGGTGTAGCGTATCAGTACCGTGCGCATCCGATTGTACGCCGGCAGCGCCGTCTGCAGCATGAAGCCGATCGCTACGCCGCGCTCATCGAGACGATGGAGCGGGAGCTGGAGACGCTTGCTGAGCAGAAGTCCGAAGTCAAGTCATCGGTAGAGGCGCGCCGCGACGAACGGCTGGAGGAGGTGCGGGACGAAGCGCTCTACGACAAGCTGAAGCACCACTTTATTGGCGAAGTCGGCGCGGTCGACGGCGTAAAGCACCGCGATGTGGTCCGCCTGAAAGCAAACAACATCCGCACCGCCTACGAAGCCATGCCCGAGGCACTGTCTGAGGTGCGGCGCATCCACGACACCACGAAGGCCCGCATCAACATGTGGCGTAGCAGCCTGGTGCAGAACTACGCCGACGCGCTGCCTGAGAAGCTCTCGCCCGCCGAGGAACGGCGGTTGCAGCGCTACATTGCCCGGCGGGTGGAGCGCATCGAGACCGAGGCCGCCCGTGTGCGCGAGAAGATCCGCGTGTACGAGGCCGAGCGCCGCCGCATGAACGCGCGTCAGGAGGAGCAGCCCGCGCTCTCGGTGCAGCGCTATCTGGCGCATCTCCTGTATTGGACCGACCTCCCGAAAAGCGATCCCGGGCCGCCGCGTCCATCAACCACATCCACGAACGGCCACGCCTCGGCAGACACGCCGCCCGACCGCCCGGCGCCGGTTAGCGAGGGGCCGTGGTGGCGGCAGGGCACAGCCTGATCGGTGAGCAGCTATTCGTCGTCAAGAAGCTCGTCGACGGTAGTTTCAGAGCGCCCCTCTTCGGGCGTGTCGCGGACGAGGGCGAGGATGGCAGCGTGGGGCACGATGAGGTAGTCGGTGCCCTCGAAGCGGATTTCGGTGGCCTTTTCGCGCAAGAAAAAGGCGTAGTCGCCGACTTCAGCCTGAAGCGGCATCTGTGGCAGCTCGCGCTCCTGGGCGTGTTCAAC
>CAZBTM010000217.1:4438-5190 GCA_964494425.1 uncultured Rhodothermales bacterium
GCCTGAAGCGGCAGATAACGGATCGGCCGCTCAGTTTGCTTCCAGGTTTCGCTCTCCGAGTACTCAGGGTTGGGGGTGAGATATCCAGGCCCCGTTTTGATGATGCGGCCGCCCTTTACGTCTTCCTGCGCCGACACTGTAGCGGGTAAGAGCAGCCCCGAGTCGGTTTTCTGTTCACCCTGGCGCGGCTGAATAAGAACTCGGTCGCCTACAACGAGAAGCGTGCTCATGAAGGTGTGTGATCGTAGGAAAAATACATGCGTATCCCGTACGACCCGATTAGGCAGCGGTTCACTGAAGTCCGCCGCGAACGAACATATTGCTACCTTTCAACAGACTGTTGAGCAGGAGCGCTTACATCAGATAGAAGATCGTGTATACAACAAGGCTAACGAGTCCAGCAGCAAGAGCAAGCCAGCGAATGGCACGGTCAACGGCGTTTTCCATAAGAGTGTGGGGTAAGGCCAGGTGGGGTAAGGCCAGGTAGGCAGAGCGATACGGGCCTGTCGCTATGTAGAAGCACAGGTAAGGACTGTACGGTGTAGTAAAACAGACGCTTATTTACAAAGGATACATGCGCACGTATACATTTTCACAAAATGCATGCCGATTTGCATAAATTTCAGTAAAGTGCACTACGATTGCGTCTATGGATCTGTTTTAGAACGGTGATTGGCTGAGGTACACAGGGGCGCGCGCAGGGAAGAGTCCTCAAGAAGGTGGTGTATTGTGTCAAGATATGAAAAGGTGAA
>CAZBTM010000218.1:0-905 GCA_964494425.1 uncultured Rhodothermales bacterium
CTTCGTCGTGCAGCAGTTGGCCGCACAGGAGCAGCCCGTGCGTGCCGCTACGCGACGCCCCGAGGCGTACGACGCGCCCAGCGCCCATGTCCACGCTACCGCGTTCGAGTACACCGACGCCTCGACCTACGCGCCGGCGCTGGACGGCGTGACCCGGGTCTTTATGCTTGCTCCGCCCGACATGCAGGCATACGGCCACCTCGTTCCGTTTCTGGATGCCGTGGCCGAATCCGGCGTTGAACAGGTTGTCCTCATGACCGCGATGGGTGTGGAACACGCCCCGCCCGAGGTGCCGCTGCGTCAGGCCGAACTGCACCTGCAAGAGCTCAACGTGACCGCCACCATCGTGCGGCCCGGCTGGTTCATGCAGAACTTCCTGACGTACTGGCGCGGCATGATCGAGTCCAACGGCACCATGCGTCTACCCGCAGGCAATGCCGCCACGAGTTTTGTGGATGCGCGGGACATTGCCGCCGTTTCAGTGGCAGCGCTCACCGAAGCAGGCCATGCCGGCGCCGCCTACACGATCACCGGCCCCGAGGCCCTGACCTATCACGAAGCCGCGGATGTGCTCTCCGAAGCCTGGAGCCGCGACATCCGCTACGAGCCCGTGAGTGACGAAACCGCCCTCGATCTCTTCACCAGCGCCGGACTCGACGCCGACTACGCCGAGATGCTCGTCGGGCTGTTTCAAGGCGTGCGGGCCGGGCAGGCCGCCGCTGTCTCCCCTGATGTGGAGCAGGTCACGGGTCAGCCGCCACGCTCGCTCCACCAGTTCGCCACCGACACCGCCGGGGCGTGGTAGCGTCACGCATGGTATCTCGCTGTGGAATCACGAGATGGTCCGCAGCATGTAGCGTCTCTCTTTGTCGGGGGATTCTATAGCCGGATAGTGCTTGCGTACA
>CAZBTM010000218.1:967-5179 GCA_964494425.1 uncultured Rhodothermales bacterium
TTACTCAGCGTCGTCATGGGCGTCGAAGTGATCGAATCCGCCGGGCTGCATCGGAATGGCGGTGCCGTCGCCCTGCTCCACGAGCACGCCCTTCGAGGCATCCGTGACCTCGCCAATGATGGTGTACGTGGTGTCGTCGAGCGCATCGAGGTCTGACTCATTGGCGGTAAAGAGGAGTTCGTAGTCCTCGCCGCCGAAGAACGCATACACATCCACATCGTCGCCAAAGTGGTCGGCCACGCTGCGCGTTTCGGGGTGGATGGGCAGCGTGGGGGCGAAGAGCCGCGCCCCGACCTCGCCCGCTTCGCAGATGTGATGGATCTCCGAGGAGAGTCCGTCTGAAATGTCGATGAGCGCGTGGGGTTGGAATCCGGCATTGCGCCAGCGCCGTACCGATGCCTCTTGAGCGGGCGGAGCCAGGTGGCGGCGAATCACATACGGAAATGCATCCAGCGCCGGCTCGAAGTCGTCGCCCTCGTCCTCCAGCCGTTTGCGCTCGTCGGCCAGGATCTTGAGTCCGGCGTAGGACGCCCCCAGGTCGCCAGTGACGCAGATCGCATCGCCCACTTGTGCGCCCGAGCGCTGCACGATTGCCTCAGCTTCGGCAGATCCCCAGACCGTCACCGACAGCGTAAGCGCAGGAGCGCTGGTTGTATCGCCGCCCACCACGGTTATACCATAGGCGTCGCATGCCTTCTTAACGCCCTCATAGAGCGTGCGCAGGTGCTCCACCGTAATATTTTTGGGGAGGCCAATCGTAATCAGCGCGTATTCGGGCGACACGTTCATCGCCGCCAGGTCGCTCACGTTCACCGACATCAGCTTAAAGCCGAGGTGCTCCATCGGCATGAAGGTGCGGTCGAAGTGCACGCCTTCGATGAGCGAATCGGTGGTATAGGCCTGCACGCGTCCGTCGGACTGCCGGATGACGGCGGCGTCGTCGCCAATGCCGGTGTGTACCTCGTCGGGCACATCGGGCCCCAGCGTATCCCGCAGATGGGCAATGAGGCCAAACTCGCCTATGTCAGAGACATCGGTGTACATGGAAGGTTGTTGAGCCATAAATGGCACGAAGGGTTATCAGCAAAAGAAACTAAAACAGGGGGATGCCGGGGCGTAGCGCTAAAACGTGAGACTGGTATCATGCTCCGCCGCCTGGCGCGCCATGTCACCGGCGCCGCCAAATGTTGCCCAGTCGGCCAGGTCGTCCTCTTGGATGCCGCGCGCCTTGGCACAGGGCTCGCACACAACGAACTCAGCCAGCGCGTCGTTGTCCAGCAGCGCGTTTAGCACGTCCTGCACCACAGGCAGACCGGGCGCCTTTAGCTCTGAGAGGTCGGCATGGCGCGTGCTACCCAGATAGGTGGCCTCTTGCATCGCGAAAATAGCGACCTTTTCGCCACGGCTCATCGCGCCTTTGGCGGCCACAAAAGGGAGTACGGTTTTGGTGGTGTTGTCGGGGCCGACGGTGGCAATAATATGCATGGTAACAAGCGGCTATTTTGAAGAAGATAGATGCGAACAGGCATCGCTAAAGCGACATGTGGCTCCCGCCACAACGTGACGGATCTGGTACAAACACAGGGGGATGCCAGGAGGCCGCTGCAATGTTGCAGGAATGTGAGACATCCCCGCAGTTCTCGTGCAACGACCGATTGGGCGTGCGGTTTAGGCGGCACTTCATTTTTCGAACGCACGTCAAGCCTATGAACCTGTTTGGGTTTTGGTTTGACAGCGAGAGCGAGGGCCGCTGAGGCGAAAATTGAACCCCAATCGAGGTTCGTAGCCGGGGCTACGGGCTGAGATTGGGGGCAATTTGCAGCCCAGCGGAGCCGCTCGGAGCTCAAAGTAAAAAAATCAAAACAGGTTCTATGTCTTCTTCAAAACGCACCCTCGTTGTAGCCGGAGGCGGGGGCGGCGACGCCCTCGCCGCACTCATGGTCGCCCGCACCCTGGGCCTTGCCCCCAGCGAAGTGGCCTACGCCACCATTGTGTGGGAGCGCACCATCTACGATCCGAGTCCGGGGCCGCGTGGCCCCGACGACTTTGCGACCATCAAGCCGGTAGGCGCGCACAACCACGCCATCGATGGCACCAGTGCGCTGAAAGACCCCGCCGTCACGTTCATTCCGCGTCTGGCGGATACGTTTGGCGTGAGCTACTACCTCATGAACATCCGGCGCGGAGCGAAGCATGTGCGCGACCAGGTGCGCGAACTGCACGCGCTGCACGGCTTCGAGGAGATTCTGGTGGTAGATGTCGGCGGCGACATCCTGGCGCGCGGCGATGAAGACACGCTCCGCAGCCCCACCGCCGACGGACTCGCACTGGCCGGCATGTACGATGCGCCCGTCGATGTGCATGTGGCGGTGGCGGGCTTCGGCCTCGACGGCGAACTGACCCCCGCGCACATGGACGACATCAGAGCTGAACTCCCACTCGACACCGACTATGCTGAGCCGCAGCCCATCACCGAAGCCATTGCTTCCGACTTTATGAGCGCGTTTGAGTGGCTGCCGTCCGAGGTGTCGGGCATGACGTGTGCGGCGGCGCTCGGCTACCGCGGCACTGCCGAAATTCGAAGCAGCGGCATGAAGGTCGAGCTGACCGATGAGAGTCCGCTCGTGCGCACGTATCCATTCGAAGCAGTCTGGCAGCGCAACGAAATCGCGCAGGCCTGCCGCGACACGACCTCGCTCGATGAGACAGAAGCCATTGTGCGCTCGTTCGGCCAGACGTCGGAGCTCGACTACGAGCGCCGCTCGGCCAAAAACCTGGAGCCCCGCGGCGACACGACCGCCCCGGCCATCCTTGACGATGAGCAGATCGAAACGCTCGACGTGTGCCTGATGATGTACTGCGACGAGGCGAAGGGCGAGGGCGTCGACTACCTGAGCATCCGGCGCATTGCGAAGGTGCTTGGGCTGGATCGCAACCAGCTTTCGCAGTTCCGATCCTATCTCGCATCCGCCTACCCCGATCGCCTCAACCCGCCCGTGTGGGTGTGTTAGCTGGTTGTACGTTGGCTGGAACCGCTTTCTGTTTGAGTCAGAAGTTATACCCGTTGCGAGTGATTGGTGCGCACATGTATGCCGCCTGGGATATCCGCGTTGCTCCTGATCCCGGGCTGAGGAGATCCATAGTCGGATACCTTGTGCCGACTGCTCTCGGCGCCGTCGGTCCCAGATCCTGTGGTCAATCTCACAATCTCACACGGATCGGCGTTTAGATACCCACTGGTAATTTGACATGCAGAATCATCCCCGACAACGCACTAATACGCATACCCTTCGACCTCCTCGGGCGTGAAGTTGACGCCGAGCCCGAGGGCCATGCGGTTTACGAAGTTGAAGTAGGAGGTCACCATCGCCGTGTCGAGGATGGCGGTGTCGGAGAGCCCCTTGTCGCGGAGCGCTGCTACGTCGTCTTCCGTTACAGCGCTCGGGGCGGTAGTGAGGGCACGCGCATATGCGGCGAGCGCCTGCTCACGCTCTGAAAGCACATCTTTGTCCTCCCCCTGAAGCACCGCGTCGATGCGGTCGTTGTCCCAGTACGCGTTGAGTGCCGCGCGGTGGTGCTCTACGCAGTAGGCGCAGTCGTTGGCATCGGACACGACCACGGCGATGAGTTCGCGCTCGGCGCGTGAGAGGTCGGTGCGGGCAAACAGCAGTTCGCGGTACAGGTCATGGTGCGCCTGCAGGGTCTTGGGACGCAGGCTGTGTACTTTCAGGATATTGGCCACCTTGCCGCGAGATGAGGCTACACGGTCGTATACCGCACGGAGGGATTCGGAGGCGTCGTCTTCGTCGATCGTTTCAATCCAGGCCATAAGGCAGCGGGGCTATGCGTAAAACAGCGGCGGGCATCACGACGATGCGTTGTTAGTGGGCGGCTCGTAGTGATCACGGAGAAAAGAGAGCGTCTCATCCACCAGCGCTTCCGAGCGCGCGGGCAGATGATCGTTGACGGGGTCGGCCTCTTTCACGAGGTCAATGGTGGCGCGGTACTGTTGCAGGTACGTGCGGCAGGTTTCGCATCCGTTTATGTGACGCTCAAACTGCGCTTTGGTCGTCGTGTCGAGGCGGCCGTCCACGTAGGCTTCGAGAAAGCCGTTCACCTCTTTGCACGTGAGCATCCAGCGGCGGCGCCACTCGGTAAGAAAAGTAGCCATACGGCGAACTACGAAAAATCAGAAGCAAAGTGCGGGTCGAG
>CAZBTM010000219.1:0-452 GCA_964494425.1 uncultured Rhodothermales bacterium
ATACTGGGGACGGGGAGATTACGTACAGTTTCGACACCGACGGCATTGAGGACTTCAGTGGATCCAGCACCAACGCCCAGAACGGCGACCCCGCCGGCGATAGCTTTGTGGTACAAGGGGGAAGCGATCAGGTTAACAATGGTGAGCACTTCGACCTGAACGTGTCGACCGAAGGGTTCGAGGACATCCAGATTGCCTATGCCACGCAGGGCACCGGCACCGGGTTCAGCGAACAGGCCATTGCATACAGCACTGATGGCGGCTCCTCATTTACCGATCTGGAGACAATTACGACCCCGGATAGCTACAGCCTGCAAACCCTCGACCTGAGCGGTGTCGCTGCCGCCAACGACAACCCCGACCTGGTGGTGCGCTTCACACTCGATGGATCCACCAGTAGCAGCGGCAACAATCGCTTCGACAACATCACGGTCGAAGGCGCGTCGCTCAAC
>CAZBTM010000219.1:462-820 GCA_964494425.1 uncultured Rhodothermales bacterium
TATTACTGTTGAAGGTACTTCCCTTGACGGTGGAGGCGGCGACGACAACCCTGGCAACGAAGAGCCAACGCCGCCTACCGACGGCACCGCCATCTCCATCAACGATGCCCGCGGCGAGGTCGACGGCAGCGAGGTCATCATCGAAGGCACCGTGTCGCGTGCCTTCGGCGGCTACGCCCGCATCCAAGACGAAAGCGGCGCCACGGGGGCCAGCGGCATCGTGCTGCGCCAGGTTGATGGCGAGAACAGCACCGCTTTCCAATCCGACGTCGAAGACGGCACCATTCAGCCCGGCACGGTACTGCTTGAGGCGCTGTTCACCGTGGACTGCCTGGCGCCCACCCACCTTGAGATGGGC
>CAZBTM010000219.1:830-5172 GCA_964494425.1 uncultured Rhodothermales bacterium
ACTTGGTACAGATCAACGGCGCCGACCTCACGGGCTACGAAGTGGTGGAGCAAAATGCGCCCCCCGAACCCATCGAGGTCTCCGTGAACGACGTGCTCGACGGTGGTGCCGACTCCAACTATGAAAGTGTGCTTGTGCGCCTCTCAGGGCTTAGCTTCTCGGGCACCGAGCCGGACGCCACGTTCGAGGGCGACACGTCGTACAACGTGCAGAATACGGAGGGCGACCTGGTCACCTTTCGCGTCCAGCAAGACCTGGAGACCAATGTCATTGGCACGCCGATTCCCGAAGGCGCCTTTAACTACGAGGGCGTGGTAGGCATCTTCTTCGACGACCGCCAGCTCATCCCCATCCGCCCGAGCGACATTGAGTCGGTGCCGGCAGCGCGCTTCAATCGTGTGTACACGCGCACCCTGGAGGGCGATAGCGGCGCTTCGGTCTCGCTGGTGCCCCCCGCGCTGGAAGACGGCCAGTCGGTTGATGTGACAATCACTGCCGGAGGTGATGCCGATCCCAGCACCGATGTGACCGGCTTTTCGGATCCCACCACCTTCACCTTCACCGGCCCGGATGCTGCTCCGCAGACCATCACGCTCGACATTGTCGACGATGGCGAAGAGGAGGGCATCGAGCGGCTGGAGCTAACCATTGCTGCAAATGGCGAGGTCGGTGCCGCCTTTCCCGCTACGCACACGTTCTGGATTCAGGACGATGCAACCGCGCAAACTACGCTCTATCCCGGTCTTGAAGGTACCGAACTGGCCGAGCAGCTCCGCGACGACTTCGGCGCACCGCCCACGTATGAGTATGACGTGGCGCGCGACTCGCTCTACGGACGCGTGTTTAACGTCGGCGGCGAGGTCGAGGCCTTTTACAGCGGCTACACCGCCCCGTTGCTTGACGGGCAGAGCCCGCGCGCTTCGATGGTCGAAGGCGGCATCAACGCCGAACACCTGTGGCCGCAGAGCCTGGGGGCGGGCGAGCTCCCAGCACGCAGCAACATGCACATTCTGGTGCCGGCCCGCGAAAACGTCAACAGCGCCCGTAGCAACTTTGCGTTTGGAGACATTCCGCCCGAAAATGTGGACACCTGGTACCGCGGCACCGTCAGCCAGAACGTGGCCCCGCCTGAAAGCGAGCAGCCGACCTGGAGCCGCGTGTTCGAGGATACCGACAATCGCTCACAGAGCCGCTTTGAGCCGCGCGACGTGGGCAAGGGCGAAGTGGCCCGCGCGCTCTTCTACTTCCAGCTCGTATATCCAGGACGTGCCGACGGCAGCTTCCTCGGTCAGCAGGAAGCCGATCTGCGCACGTGGCACGAAGACCACCCCGTGTCTGCCGAGGAGCAGCGCCGCAACGTGCTCATTGCCAGCCAGCAGGGCAACAAGCTGAACCCGTTTGCGCTCGACCCTTCCCTCATCGACCGGGTCGATCTGGAGCCGGAGAGCACCGAGCTGCCCATTGCCGAAGCGCGCCAGGTGGATGAAAACACCCGCGTGACCATCGAAGGCACCGTGTCGCGCGCCTTTGGCGGATACGTCCGCATCCAAGACACCAGCGGCAGCGACGGCGCCAGCGGCATCACCATCCGGCAGACGTTCGGCCCCATCAGCGGTAACTTCCGGCAAGATATCGAAGACGGCGCCATCGAGCCGGGCACCGTGCTGCGGATAACCGGCTTTGTGTCTGCCTTCAATGGCCTCGTGCAGATTAACAACGAAAGCCTCGACAGCTACGAGATTGTGGAGCAGGGCGCTGCGCCCACGCCGCAGTCCGTAACGGTGAACGAGGTCGTGGAAAACGGCGCCAGCTACGAAAGCGAACTGGTGTCCGTATCCAGCCCGCTCACCATTACGGATGCCGAGAGCGATGAATTCGCCAATGGCACCTCATACACCGCCGAAAACAGCAGCGGTGGGGCGATTACGTTCCGCGTGCAGACCGCCGATGAATCTGCACTCAGCGGTACGCCCATCCCCGACGGGTCCTTCTTCTACACCGGCGTAGTGGGCGTCTTCAACGACGAGTTCCAGCTCATTCCGGTGCGCCCGTCGGATTTGGACACCGATACCGACGCCCAGCCCGTCACGCTCACACGCTCGTTCGACGACCCAACCCAAAGCACCAGCTACCGCCTGCTGGCCCTGCCCGGACAGGTAAATGTCGATCTGGGCACCACCCTCTCGGGCACGCAAGGGCCCGACTGGCGCGCCTTCCGCGAAACCGGGGCCGACAGCGAAAGCGATGCCCTGGCCTCCTACGACGGCAGCGAGCTCTTTACCTTCCAGCCCGGCAACGGCTTCTGGATCATCGCCCAAGACGACTGGTCGTTCTCGGGCGACGTCACCACGCTCGAATCCACGGTCGACAGCGACCCGGCTATCCCGGTGCAAAGCGGATGGAATATCGTCTCCAACCCGCTGCTCTCCGATCTCGACTGGGAGACGGTGCAGACCGCCAATAGCTTGAGCGCGCCGCTCTGGCAGTGGAACGGCGCCTGGCAGCAGGCCCCCACCTTCGCCAGCGCCAACACCGATGGCGAGGCGTACTACGTCCTCAACGAAACCGATCGCACCGAGCTGACGCTGCCCCTAAGCGCGCCTGCCAGCAACGCAACGGCCAACAGCGCCGAAGCCGACACGCCGCGCACCCTCACGCTCACAGGCACCGCCAACGAGGCGCCGCTCTCCGGCTTCAGCGTCACGTTTGCCCCCGAGGCGCAATCCGTAACCGCCCACCGTGCGCCGCCCGCGCACTTCAACGCGGCTTCGCTGCGCATGGAGCGCGGCTCCAATGACTACGCCGCCCTCGTAGCGCCGTCCGAGAGCGCTTCGCAGCAGCTCGACCTCACGCTGCGCGGTCCCGCAAGTAGCACCGCCACGCTTCGCCTGCAGCACACCGGGTGGAGCGATACCGTGCTGCCCTCCGTTGAGCTCACCAACACCGCCACCGGGCGCACCTACGCCCTCAGCAATGGCACCGCACGCATCCCCGTGGGCCAGAGCGGCACCACGCGCCTCGCGCTGAACATTGGCGCCGTAGAGCCCGGCGATGAGGCCCGCCCCGAGGCGCTGGCGCTGCACCCGAACTACCCGAATCCGTTCCAAGGCCAAACCACCATCGAGTACGCCGTGCCCGAGGCTATGGAGGTCGAGATCGCCGTGTACAACATGCTCGGCCAGCGGGTCGGTCTGCTGGAACGCGGCGCCAAAACCACTGGCGTCCACCACCTGGCGTGGGACGGACGCACCGGTGCCCGCGCCCTGGCCAGCGGCGTCTACTTCCTTCGCATCAGCGGAGGCGGCGCGACCGATGTGCAACGCGTCACCATCGTGCGGTAACCGCCATCCCGCGTGCCGCCTTGCTGCTTTTTTTGGATACGAACGCCCTCGCCCCTATGACTACGTTTCCTGACCTCCGCCCGCTCTCCGCCCGGTGGATGCTCCCGCTTCTGCTTGCAAGCCTTGTCTTCGTTGCCGCATGCGGCGACGATGGCGTAAGCCCGCGCGTCATTGAGCCGCCCACCGTAGAGGCCCCCATCGACAACCAAGACGTGCTTGCCGATAGCGAAGCCTTCACCGCCGACCTCAGCGCCGTCTTTGGCGATGATGACGGCCGCCTCAGCTACAGCGCCTCAACGTCGAACGCCGACGTGGCCACCGCCGCTGTCTCGGAGGCTACGCTCACCGTAACGCCCGTTGGTGGAGGCACCGCCGAGATTACCGCCACCGCCTCGAACGATGCCGGAGCAGCCAACGCGCAGTTCACCATTCAGGTGAACCTGCCCGATCCGCCCACGCGTCCGTAGCCGGACACATGACCAGGATCTGCAGCGCCGACAGGTCATAGCTACCAAGCCATCCAGTGCCCTAATTGTGCACAGTCGTGAGGCGAACGGTCTGCCGTTCGCCTCGCGTGTTATGCTGCATCCCGCAGCAAGGGGCGCCGTCCCGCACATCCGCTGTCACGCTCTGTCATCCCCGCTGCTTATGGATTCCACTCGCTACATCATCGACCGCATTGAAGATGGCGACTGGGCCGTGCTTGAACCGCCCGAAGGGCCCACGCTCGACGTCCCCCGCGCCTGGATTCCCACCGACGCCGCCGCGGGCGATGTGCTCCGCGTCACTCCCAGCGCCGACGCCGACACCAGCACGGTCACCTTCATGCGCGACGAAGATGCCACTACCGAGCGTCGCGAGCGCCTGCAAAACCGCCGCGACCGCCTGTCCTCCACATCCGATGGCCCGATCTCCCTATGAGCCCCTTTGGTATGCCCCGCGTTCTTGTTCTGATTGCGTTCGTAACAGCGAGCATTGCGTTTGCGGGATGCCAATCATCA
>CAZBTM010000220.1:0-4061 GCA_964494425.1 uncultured Rhodothermales bacterium
AGCCTCGACATCCTGAACGTGCCCAACCTGCTGAACTCGGACTGGGGCGTGCGCAAGGTGGCCCGCGCCTCGGCGACCTCGCCGCTGGAGTTGGCAACCGACGCTGATGACAATCCCATATTCGACAGCGATGGAGATCCCGTGCTCAACTTCGTAGGCCCCGAGTCTACCTACACCGACGACCCGAACCTGCTGTCGCGCTGGCGCATGCAGCTCGGCATCAAGTACATCTTCAACTGATGCACGGAGCTTCAGCATCACACAACGCAAAAAACCACGCCCTGCAGTGCTTCGTGCGCTGGAGGGCGTGTGTGGTTAGGGGGCGCCTGATGGGTGGAGGGACCACTGTACCCGACAAAAAGCAACGGGTGGATTCCGGGTCAAGCCCGGAATGACGCGGTGTGGGATTCGGTGCCTATCCTCCTGTTCCGCCATCCAGGATCCACACCAAGATTTCGACGGCCTGGAGGCGTCAGGATGCCCTGAGGGCGCGCGGGCAGAGTTACAGTGTGATTCCTTCTTCGTGGAGCGTGTGGATGAGTGCGTGTTGCCGACCCTCGTACTTGTAACGCACTTGCTTAGGCGCTCTGCCCCGTCTGGGCTGTCTGTGCTATGCGATCTCACGAACAGCCAACTTGTCGATAGCGCAACCGCGTCGTGCGGTCGAGGCTATCCTCCTCGCGGCTGACCACCTCATCCCACACCGCATGTAAGCAGCCAGAAGGATCAACCGTTAGAGCGAGGCCTGCACTACCGTCAATCATAATCTCGTATTGTGAAAGATCAGGCTGTTGTTGCCAGTCTGATCCGTTCCATACAGCGTGACGCACGCGAGTGGATGTCCGTTCTGAGAAGAAAGGTCCCTCATAGTAGACAGTATGCAACGATCCCGATTGGTCGACCTCGACATCAAGATTGCCCGCATAGTCTTCATCGTTGGGGGTAATGGGTCTGGGATCGGACCATGTCTGTCCTTCGTCGTGCGAAACGCTGTGCCAGATCTGGTCGGCGAGCACACTCGACTGTCCGGGTACATCATACGGAAACAGCACGTGGTACGTCCCAGGCTCTGTCTCGACCACCTTGGGGGTGTACACCCGAATGTTTGGGGATTCCGCACTATTTCCGAGCCCAATTAGCTTTTTCGGAGCGTTCCACGACTGGCCTCCATCAGAGGAGGTCTGCACAAGAAGTCCAGTCGGCTCATCCCGTTTGAGACTAATGTATGCAGCGATCAGCGTGCCATCCGAGGCGCTCGTAAGCCACGGGTCGTGTGTGTTTTCGCCAAAGGGTTCGCCTGTTTCCCTCCATCCAGACCCCGACTTCCGAATCAACATCACCTGCCCGAAGCCCGTCTCGCCTGGCACGCGAAAAGCAGCATGAAGCTGGCCCTGCCCGTCACGCGCCATCGGCGCAGGAAGCCGCCCGGTGCTGATCCCGCGTTGCATGGGAGGCATTTCATAAATCGTCGTAGGATCGCTCCATGTCCCCCGGCGGCCAATCACTTCGTGGATCGCGACAGGCTGCAATTCACCGCCTCGAAAAAACCTGTGACGAGCCCACAGCAGGCGAACTGAACCATCGGCGTCAATCGAGAGTGTGGGACTGCCTTTGCGACCTCCCGTAAGCTCATCTGATGAAACACTCACTTGCTCCATCTTCCACGTGCTATCAGGCGCTGTTTCAGGTGAGGTTTGAACAGAGGCTTGGCCAAGGCGACGCGAGAGCACGTACACCTCATCAGGGTTAAACCGGTTCTCGTCGAAACGAAGTGTGAGTGAGGTGAGTGCGACGTACAGCAGAGAGTCGGTCGCCACGGCATCGCTTACAACGAACGGTTCATCACGTACTTGCGAGATGCCGTCCAGGGTAACACACCCAGCAAATGTTTCGCAAGGTCGGTCCTGCTCCTCATCTCCTGGGCCAACGGTATCGCATCCGCTCCCCACACATGCAAAAAGCACGAGGGCAAGCAGTGGTGCAAGATTTGCAAGAGTTGCAAGGGTTGAGGGCCGTTTGGGGCGGCAGCACATAATGAAGAAGCGATGACATTGGCAAGACGCATGCATATCATATCCAATGATGCAGACATTGTAAAATCGCCCCCTCACGGTCACACAAACTTAACAGTAGGAGCACGGGCTCCTCGTTACGGCCCATCCGCCTCACCGCGCATCCGGCGCATGGATGAGCGAGGTAAGCTCCGGGCCCATGAGCGTGAGTACCTGGGCGGGGAGCGAGCTGGTGAACCGGAACGCATCGGCTCCGGGGCCGGGCGCGTACGCGGTAACGGTGCCGAAGAACCGGTCGCCTGCAAAGAAGACAAACGTAGAGGTGCGGTTCAGCGCAATGTTCGTCCGGCCTCCCCCCCGCAAGGGGGTGCGGATGCGGTTATCGCCCGTACCGGTTTTGCCGCCCATCACGAGTGGAGTGCCCGTGCTATCGGCAAAGGCCCCGCGAGCGCGCACTGCCGTGCCGCGCTCCACCACATCGACCATCGCCTCGCGCGCTACGGCCGCCACATCGGCGTTTAGCACCGTGTCGGGCGCAGCCGGCGTGGCGGTGAGCCGCGTTTCGAACGGCGTATCGGCCCCAAAATGCAGCGTTTCGATGCGCTCGGTCGACGCGCGTACGCCATCGCGCAGCAGAATGCCTACCAACTCGGTGAGCGCATCGGGGCGGTCGGCTGAGCTGCCAATCGAGGTGGCGTACGTCGGAATCAGCCGCTCAAACGGATACCCCAGCCGCGCCCATCGCTTGTGGATGCCGACAAACGCCTCCTGCTCCAGAATCGTACGGATGCGCGTGTCCTGCGCGCCGGTCCGCCGCTGAAAGAGCCACTGGTACACCTCTTGCCGCACGTCGGCGCTGGCACGGAGCATTTCGGTACGGGTGGATTCAGGGTTCTGGCGCAGATAGTGAGCCAGCCACAGCTCCAGGGGATGAATGCCCGCCAGATAGCCCCGATCTTGCCACGACAGGTCCGTCGTCTCCGCCCGACGGACCGCTGCAGCGAGCTGGTCGTCAGTAAGCACTTCTCCGTCACGTGCATAGCGGCGCAAGAAGTCGATTACCTCATCTGCAGGAGCCGACGGGTCGATGGCGCGGTACGCCCAGGCCAGGCGCTGCGCCGGACGTTCGGGATGGCGCTCGCCCAGCACGGTAAACACGTCGCGGTTGGGCGTCTCGGGATACGCAGCGTAGAACCGGTTCAGAAAGTAGCTTCCTTCCTGATCCGCAAAACGCGCCAGGTAGTCCTCACGGCGTTCGTCACTGGGGTCGCCGATCATGGCCCCAGGCTGGCCCGGCAGGCGCGCCGTGTGGTAGTTCACAATATCGCGCATCATGCGAATAAACGGCAGGTTGATCGACTGCCGAAAGGCCGTCGTCACGGTCGGACGAAGACTGTCGCTGGCTGTGCTAAAGTTGCTAAAGCGGTGCTGTCCGCCGCCGGTAAAGAACCGTTCGTACGGACTGGCCGAGTAGCGGCGGTTCATGGCGGCCTCCAGCAGGGCGCGCCGCGCGAGCGCAGGAGTGCGCTGCAGTTCGCCCAGCGCCCAGCGCGTGAGCGCGTCGTTATTAGCTACCGGCACCGCCCGAAGCGAGTCGGCAGGCCGCCCGGCGTGTTCAGTGTACAGCTCGTCGATCAACTCCAGGTACGTAACCAGCGTGCGCAGCTTGGCGGTCGACCCCAGTTCGAGCTTCGACCCCCGGTTGATGTCGAACGGCCCGTCGAACGTGTCGGCTTGCAGGCGCACCACGTTGGCGGTAGAGTCGCGCTCATACAGCACCACCGCATACTCAACCAGTGACGGATCGCCCCGGTCGAGCATGCGCGGCCCTGCAAGGCCCGCCTCGCGGACAAACGCCGGGTCCTGAAGCCGCTCCAGCAGTCCCGCCACCGCGCGCTGTGCCGAAGCGTCGTAGTGTGTATGTGCCGTTAAATCGAGACGGTCGAGCGCTGGAAGCGATGGGACCGACAGCTCCCGCAGCAGTTGGATGCGTGTGGCATTGGCGGCTTTCCGCGCAATGAACGACTCAGTGGCCGGAGCCACGGCTCG
>CAZBTM010000220.1:4071-5171 GCA_964494425.1 uncultured Rhodothermales bacterium
GGGCGGCATCACGCATATCGGGGGAGATGATCCCGGCTTCGGCCAGCACGGGCAGATACGCATCGGCCAGCTCCGTGAGCGCCTCGTGCCCGGCGTCCGACTGGAAAAAGCGCGAGGGACTGCGCGTCGACAGAATAAGCTGCAGCACCTGCCGGTAGGCCAGCGCCTGAGCGTCCGACGGCGTCGCAGTGGTATCGGCGGCGCGCAGGTGGCGGTTTACGGTGTCGAGGTCGGTGTTGTACCAGGCCCAGAGCCCATCGCCTATGCCGTTCACCTCGCCGTGCCCGGCAATGGCGGCCAGCGGAAGCAGGTTCAGGTACTCGGCCACCAGGCGTCGCCGGGCCTCAATCGTCTCGGGGCCATGCAGATAGCTCTGTACCGAGGCCGACGCCATCTGGCGCAGCTTGTCGACGGGCCCTGCCGTTTGTCCACCAGGTGAGTTGCGCACCTTGTCGAGCTGCGTAGCCAGCGTGCTGCCGCCCGGACCGCCTTCGGTGAGGCCCAGTGCATCGCTAAGCTGGCGCCCCGACGCGTACGCGAAGCGCCGCCACTCAATGGCCGGATTCTTACGGGGCGGGGCGGTGCCGAGCAGCGCGCGGTTTTCGATGAAGAGCAGCGTTTCGCGCGCCAAGCGTGGAATGGAGTCGGGGGCGGCGTACACGCGCTGCGGGTAGCGGGCCGAAGCCAGCGGGACTGCTGAGCGGTCGAGCACGTCGAGGCCCGTCTGCTGCTTTGGCACATAGGGCGGCGCAAGCCCGATGTCCATGTGCGTGGCAAATCGGTCGGCGACCCGCGCCTGCCGGGCAATCGCAAAGCGTCCGCGCTGCGTTAGGCTGTCGATGAACGCAGGCAGCGCTACGTATCCCAACCGCTCATTAAACGGGCCGCTCGTAGGAAAGCGAATGGACGGGCTGGGGCCGTCATCCACCTGGTACGTGAGCCCCGACGCATACCGCGACAGCAGCGTCGACTGCAGGTACGACGTGCGCAGTTCGGCGCGGATGAGCAGCACGAGAGGCAGGCTCAGCGCACACGTTAGCATCAGCGCGCGGGTCCACGGCGGCGCGCTACCGGCAGTGGCTGACCCACAAGCTGTCCGG
>CAZBTM010000221.1:0-5170 GCA_964494425.1 uncultured Rhodothermales bacterium
GTACTGCTACGCCGAAGGAGCATCGGGCGCGCCCGGGGTACGATCTTCAGAGGACGACGCGGGTGCCGGGGACGCCGCCGCACGGTGGGGCTCAGCAGACGATGAGCCGTCAGGGCGGTCCGGGGAGGGTACCTCGGCCTGTTCTTTCGCCATCATGGCCTCGTAGAATGCGTTGTGGAAAAACAGCACGCCGGCTACGCCACACACAATGGCCATATCGGCCACGTTCCAAATGGGAAACAGCTCCATGTAGCTACCGCCAATGAGCGGAACGCCCGGCGGCACAAAGCCTTGCCACAGGCTCACGTGGATGAAGTCGACCACGCGCCCCTGAAATAGCTCGCCGTATCCCAACCACACGCCGTAGAACACGCGGTCGATGATGTTGCCGATCGCCCCGCCCAGAATAAAGGCCAGGCTGGCCCGATACGGCCAGTACAGGCCACGCACCTGGGCAATGTAGTAGGCGACAAGCCCGGTGGCCAGAACGGCAAGCACGGCGACGGTGCCAGGCGGCCCCACCTCGATGCCGAAGGCCATGCCGGGGTTCTCTGTAAACGTGAACTGCAGCCAATCGCCTAAGAGAGGGATCGACTGGTGGCGGTGCATAAGTTGAAGCACCAGCCACTTAGTCGCCTGGTCGAGTGCAACAACAGAAGCAGCAATTCCAAAAACGCGCATACGTACAACACAAACCAAACATAACGATGAACTGCAACGAGCCTCCGCGTCGGTGGCTCCCCCGTGCAGCGAACGGATCTACGACTGTTGCCGCTCCTGCTTCTTCTGCTCCTTCTTCGCCTTGATCGAGATCTCGGTGTGGGGCACCGCTTCCAGGCGTTCTTTGGCAATGGGCTTGCCGGTTACCTTGCAGATGCCGTACGTCCCATTTTTGATGCGCTCCAGCGCGCGGTCGAGGTAGCCGATGTACTTCTGCTGACGCGCAATCATTAGGTGCAGCTTCTCGCGCTCCATCGCATCGGTACCCGCGTCCGCCATATGGAAGCTGTACGCGGTATTGTCGCCCGCCTGTTCTTTGGCGTCTTCAATCTGGTTGCGCATCCGCTCCACATCGTCTTTGGCTTTGCGGCGGCGCTCCAGGATCAGCTCTTTGAAGTGCTGCAGCTCCGCCTCCGAAAACGGAGTCTCAGACGCCTGGTCGGTAGTAGTAGAGTCGGAAGAAGACGTAGCGTCGTCAGCCATAGAGGTTAATCCATACGAGGAACGAAACAGTCTGGAGGCCGGGCGGCGGCGCGGGACGACAGCTGGCTTCGAGGCCCAGAACCCCCTGCTACATCCGCGACACCCGCTGGATGCCTACGGTCAAGTGCTCGTCTCCAATCTCGAAAGTTTGGGTGGCCTCGCCCGTAGGCTGATTGGAAGGCTGCAACTCCAGGGCCAACGTCTCGTTCCGGATCCACTCGGCATAGGCGTTCACTGCACTGCGGATAGGCGCGGAGCCGTCGTAGGTTACCACGATGCGGTCGGTGACGTCAAACTCGGCATCTTTGCGCAGATTCTGAATGCGCTTGACGGATTCGCGGGCCAGGCCTTCGGTGCGCAGGTCGTCGGTGATCTGCGTGTCGAGCGCGACCGTCACGTCGCGATGCTGCTCCACGAGCCAGCCTTCGATACCCGCGCTGGAGATCTCCAGGTCGTCGGGCCCCAGGCGCACGGTTTCGCCGTCCACCTCCAGTTCGATGTGGCCCTGATCCAGGTAGCGCCCAATGGCGTCGTCATCGAGCGCACGCACGGCCTTGTTCACTGGCTGCATGAGCGGGCCGAGGCGCGGCCCCAGGCGGCTGAAGTTAGGGGTGGCCGAGCGCTCAACCACTTCGCTGGAGCCGTCGACGTACTCGATGGTCTTTACATTCACCTCGTCCAGGATGATGTCGCGCACTTGCTCCACCACGTCTTCGGAGACGCCGGTGCCGGTGACCACCATAAGGCGGCCCAGCGGCTGCCGCACGTTGATCTCGGCTTCGTTGCGCAGCGACAGCACCACCGAGGAGATGGTGCGCGCCAGCCCCATGCGGTGCTCCAGCGCCTCGTCGTGGCGTGCGTCGGTGCGCACGGGGAAGTCTGCCAGATGCACCGAATTGCCCGCAGGCGTAGCGTCGCTCTCGTGCAGCGCCTGAAAGAGCCACTCGCCAAAGAAGGGCGCAATGGGGCTCATGAGGCGCGACACCGCCTCCAGGCATTCGTACACCGTGTCGTAGGCCGCTTGTTTGTTGGAGGCCGACACCGCGTCGTCTGCCTCTTCATCGGTTCCGTTTTGCGACTGTTTCGAGGCCCAGAAGCGCCGCCGCGACCGCCGCAGGTACCAGTTCGACAGGTCGTCTACGAACTGCTCCACTGCCCGCGCTGCATTGGTCGGATGGTACGCGTCCAGCTCGTCGGTCACGGTCGTGATGGTCGTTTGCAGACGGCTCATAATCCACTGGTCGAGCTCGGGACGCTCATTGACCGGCACGGGCTCTCCGGTGTACGTGTAGCCGTCGATGTTCGCGTAGGTGGCGAAGAAGCTGTAGACGTTTTCGAGCGTGCCAAAGAACTTGCGGCGCAGATCGCGCAGGCCGCGCTTCGAGAAGCGGATGTTCTCCCACGGCGGCGTGTTGCTCATCATGTACCAGCGCACCACGTCGGCCCCAAACTCGTCGATCACCTCGAACGGCTCCAGCGTGTTGCCCTTCGACTTCGACATCTTGTTGCCGTTGTCATCGAGCACGAGGCCGTTCACAACGACATTCTCGTACGCTACACCGTCCATGATGAGCGTAGCCAGCGCATGCAGCGTGTAGAACCAGCCCCGCGTCTGGTCGACGCCCTCAGCGATGAAGTCCGCAGGAAAGTTGCGCTCAAACTGCTCTTTGTTCTCAAACGGATAGTGCCACTGCGCAAACGGCATGGCGCCCGAGTCGAACCACACGTCGATGAGATCGGGCACGCGGCGCATGGTGCCGCCCACGTCATCGGGCGCGGGCCAGGTGAGTTCGTCGACGAACGGGCGGTGCAGGTCGATCTCGTCGTTGTCGTCGGGCAGCTGGTCGCCGCACTTGGCGCGCAGTTCCTCAATCGAGCCAATGACTTCGACGTACTCGGGGTCTTCGTCGCTCTGCCAGATGGGCAGCGGCGTGCCCCAGTAGCGACGGCGGCTCAGCGCCCAGTCGATGTTGTTCTCCAGCCACTCGCCAAAGCGCCCCTCGCCCACGCCTGGCGGCTGCCAGTTAATGGTCTTGTTGAGCTCCACCATCCGCTCTTTGACAGCGGTGGTCTCCACAAACCAGCTTTCGACCGGATAGCTCATGAGCGGCGTGCCCTTGCGCCAGTCGTGCGGGTAGTTATGCAGGTAGGTTTCGTGCTTGTAGAGCAGCCCGCGCTTCTTGAGATCGGTCGTGATCGTCTTATCGGCATCCTTGAACCACGCGCCCTCGACCAGCGGCGCCTCGTCGGTAAAGTGGCCATCAGCATCGATGGGGTTCACGAGCGGCAGGTCGTGGTCCTGGGCCACGCCGTAATCCTCCTCACCGTACGCGGGCGCCATGTGCACCACGCCCGTGCCTTCTTCCGTTGAGACGATGCCTGCGGGTACCACGCGCCATGCCGCATCCGCCCCCAATTTGTCTTTGAAGTAGGGAAACACGGGCTCGTACGTCTGGCCCACCAGGTCGCTGCCTGACATGGTATCGAGAATCTCGTACGACTCATCGCCCAGCACGGTATCCAGCAGCTCTTTGGCCATGATGAGCGTTTCCTGGCCCTGATGCGGGTCATCGTGGGCTACGCGCACGTAAGTGAGGTCGGGCCCTACAGCGAGCGCGGTGTTCGAGATGAGCGTCCACGGCGTGGTTGTCCAGGCCAGAAAGTAGGTGTCGTCTTCGCCATGCACAGGGAAGCGGATGTACACGCTCGGGTCCTGGGTTTCCTCGTAGCCCAGGCTCACCTCGTGCGAGGAGAGCACCGTGTGCGAGCCGGGACTGTACCACTGGATCTTGTAGCCTTTGTAGAGCAGATCTTTCTCGTGGATCTGCTTGATGAGCCACCAGAGGGTTTCGATGTAGTCGGTCTCGAAGGTGACGTACGGGTCATCGAGATCAACCCAGTAGCCCATGCGGGTGGTGAGCTCGTCCCACAGGTCTTTGTATTCGAGCACGCTGTTGCGGCACGCGGCGTTGTAGGCTTCGATGCCGTACTCCTCGATGTCGGCGCGGCTCTGCAGATCCAGGCGCTTCTCGATCTCAATTTCGACGGGCAGGCCGTGGGTGTCCCATCCGGCTTTGCGAGCCACCTGAAAGCCCTGCATCGTCTTGTAGCGGCAGAAGATGTCTTTAATCGACCGCGCCATGACGTGATGGATGCCGGGGCGTCCGTTGGCGGTGGGCGGGCCTTCGTAGAAGGTGTAGGCCGGGGCGCCCTCGCGCTCGGAGAGGGTGCGGTCGAACACGTTGTGCTCGGCCCACCAGTCGAGCAGGTCCTCTTCCATGTCGGGAAGCGAAAGGCGGTCGATGGGCGTGAAGTGACTCATGAAATCAGCAGACAATCTAAACAGAACGAACAGGGCGGCGTCCGGCAAAACGGCTTCTGGGCGCGACGCCGCCGGAATCAGCTTACAGGGTGGGTAGCAGTTGTGCCAGCACGCGGGCCAGGCGCTTACGTCCCGTCTCCGCCGCCGTGGCAACGTCACTCGGCGCGGTGGGCTGCATGGTATCGGCGAAGCAGGCATCGGTGATGACAGCGGCTCCCAGCACGCGCAGGCCCATGTGGCGTGCTGCGATAATTTCGGGGATGAGTCCGGTGCCCACTGCATCCGCCCCAATATGCTGCATGAACCGGTACTCGGCTTTTGTTTGCAGGTTGGGGCCGGGTACGCCCAGGTAGATGCCGTCGTGCAGGCGCGTTTCGGCGCGGGTGGCGGCCTCGTGGGCGGCGGTGCGCAGGTCGGCGTTGTAAGGCGCGCTCATGTCGGGAAAGCGCGGCCCCCATTCATCTACGTTCGGCCCTTCGAGCGGGTTTGCGCCCTGCAGGTTGATATGGTCGCTCAGCAGCATCACATCGCCGGGCGCGTAGTGCGGATTTACGCCGCCCGCAGTGGTTGCTGCAATCAGCAGGTCAATGCCCAGCGCCCCCATAATGCGGACCGGCAGTGCTACCTCACGCGCTGAGAGGCCAT
>CAZBTM010000222.1:0-3850 GCA_964494425.1 uncultured Rhodothermales bacterium
CATCCGCACAAACCCCAACATGAGCACTTCCGTACAAGATAACCATAGCCTTTCGCATCAAACCGCATACGCAATGGGCGTGACCGGGCCGGACTCTTCAGAAACCACGTCTGCCGAAAATAGGCCTCCCGTCTCCGAGGGGCGGCAGCTCTTTATGGCAGGGCTGCTCTTTGAGGCGATGCTGGCGCTGACTGCCATTGCATGGGCGGCATGGCGCGAGTTGCCGTTGCTGGGAGACATCGGGTGGTCGGTGGATGCGTTGGGCATGAGCGTCCTGGCCACGCTTCCGCTCATCGCTGCGCTTCTGCTCATGGTGCGCGTGGAGGCCCCCTGGATGCAGGAGATAGAAGAGCACGTGCGCTCGTTCTTGGCCCCGCTGTTGCGTTATGGCGGACTGCCTGGCATGGCGCTGCTGGCTATTGCTGCGGGCGTGGGCGAGGAACTGCTCTTTCGCGGCGTCTTGCAGGCCGAACTCGCGATGCTGTGGGGGCCGTGGAGCGCGCTTGTGGTGGCCAGCATCGTATTTGGGCTGTGCCACTGGATCACTCCAGCGTATGCGATCATTGCCACGATCATGGGCGCCTACCTCGGCGGACTCTACTGGTACACCGGTGGGCTCTTGGTCCCGGTGCTGGTGCACACTCTCTACGATTTTGTGGCGTTCGTCTACTTTGCGAAAACACAGCCGTCCGCGCAATAAGCATTAGGGGATGCAACAGCGCGTGCTCCAACGGTCAGGCAGATTCGGGGTTGGGATGGGCTGTCAGATCATCGGGCGCTGCCTTGCGTCCCTCCTCAAACGCCTTCTGAAATTGCGCCTCCAGGTTGTCCGTCTCGCCACGTAAGAAGTACGATGTGGCGGCGGTGCCCACCGCATACGTACCGGCATATGCCACGCTGGCCGAGACGGCCTGTCCGAAGCCGGGGACGACCTGCACGAGCGCACGGGCCGCCTCGCGCAGTACGAAGCCCGCACCTACGTTGACGCCCGCCGCCGCCAGAAACTCGCGGGCCGTCTCCAGATCCATGCGGCGTCCGCCCAGGTAGCCGATGGCCATGACCAGAAGCACCTGCGCGGTGGTGATGGGGGCGATGTCGGCGAGTGGCGTGGGCGTGGCCGCGATGCCGGCGCACACCATAGCGGTGCTCTGCGTAAGACGATTGGCGATGAGCTTCTGCAGCGCCTGCATCCGCGAAAGGCGGGCAAACTCGACCTGGGCCTCGTCGGGAAGCTGAGTGAGCAGGTACTCCACGAGCGCCTCCACCTGCCAGCGCGCATCGGCCCGGCGGCGGCCCTGTGCATCCCACGACTGGTAGAGCGCCACGCCAAAGGTGCGCACCACAGCATCGGCAAGCGCCGAATAGGAATCTATTTTGTCGGTGAGATGCGACTGCACGGCCTCCACCCGCTCCTGTTTTTCCTGAAGTTCGGCGGGATCTTCGTCTTCGGGCTGATGCAGGCGTACATACTGCGGTTCGAGCAGGTCGCAGTGGGTTACCACGCCCACGATCGGCGGGCGATGACCATGCATCTGTTTAACGCGGGTTGCAATGGATGAGAGCGCCTCCAGGTCGCCATCAATCGCCGCATCCACCTCTTGCGCTTTAATGAGGAAGAGCAGCACATCGGGCGCGGTATCAGAAAGGGCCGCCTGGATAGAAGCTTCGGGGCTGTCGGCGGTGTCGTCTTCGGCAGGATTGGAGCCCTCCTGTAAGCCGCGGGTGTCGAGAATCTCCAGCGCTCCCAGGTCGCTTTCGTACGTATACCATTGCGCCGCGCCGGTCTGGGACGTTTCGTGCCCCACAGCGGCCACCTCCTCGCCAAAAAGCGCATTGATCAGCGACGATTTCCCACTGCCTCGGCGTCCGACCAGTGCAAGGCGCGCCGGGCGTTTCTCTAAAAGCAGCGTGCGTAGTTCCGTAAGGTGCTTTCGTACGCGTCCGGTGAGCGAGCCGGGCAGCTTATCGAGATGCTGATCGAGGCGCTTTAGCGTGTCAACCAGCGTGGTGCGCGATGAATCGGACATGACATATAGGGTGGTCAGAGTGACGCGCGATGCAGAGCGGGTAACATACAGGTGCGTCCATCTTTACGAGAGATGCCGATGCAAGTTGCTGTCAACCCGTGCGTGTTTTAGGCCCCAATTCAGTAGACGGCTTCGCTGTACAAAGCGGCCAGCTATTGTCGAAGCGCTGAAACATCAAGAATACAAATTCGTAGCGTCTACGTGAAGATATTATAGGGCATCTGCCCTTCGCTGTTCATCCCTTTTATTGTCGAACACGCACAGACTCTTATGGCTTCCCGCAAAAAGCCCGGTGCAGACCTACGGCGCGACTACATGCTCTACATTCAAGTAGGCATGGTGGTGGCACTGGTTATATTGCTTACCGCATTCAACGTCAGCTACGACTCGCGCGGCGACTTCCAGGTCCAGCTCGAAGAGCAGGATGTGGTTGAGATGGAGGAAATTCAGCAGACTGAGCAAGAGACCACACCGCCGCCGCCCCCGCGTCCTCCCGTTCCGCGTGAGGTGCCCGATGATGAAGTGATCGAAGACCAGGACATTGACTGGGATTCCAGCCTCGACCTTGATCAAGAACTTGATACCGGACCGCCTCCTGCCCCAGAAGCGGAAGAAGAGGAAGAGCAGGAAATCTTTATTGCTGTTGAAGAGAGCCCCGAACTTCAGGGGGGGATGCAGGCGCTCTACGACGAACTGGAGTACCCTGACTTTGCCCGCCGCGCGGGTATTGAAGGCCGCGTTGTTGTGCAGTTTGTTGTGGACGAGAATGGGAACGTGACGAATCCGCGAGCCCTGACCTCGCCTCACAGTTCGCTGGCCGAAGAAGCCATTCGCGTTGTGAGTCAGATGAAGTTCACGCCGGGTAAACAGCGCAACCGTGCTGTGCGTGTGCAGATGTCACTGCCGGTCATGTTTGAGCTGAACTAACCAGCTCGAGCGCTGAACTCGTAGGGTGTAACATACCAAAAAGCGCCGTCCAGCAACATGCTGGGCGGCGCTTTTGCTATTTGGAAGAGCCCCTGGAGAAGGACAGAAGGCGTGCCCGTTACTGATTGGTGCTGTCTACCGTACAGGTGGTGTTGATTCCGCCCCGCACATTGTACTCGGTTGTAATGGTAAGACGTGCTGGATTCTCAAGCTCAGCCATCAGGTCTTCAAAGAGCAGGGCGGTAATGTCCTCCTGAGCGGCCCCAATATCACGCCATGACATAAAGTAGTATTTGAGGCTCTTGAGCTCCAGAATCCAATCGCCGGGTATGTACGCGACTTCCACCGTACCAAAGTCAGGAAGCCCCGAGAACGGACAGCGCGCCGAGAACTCGCCGGGTTCGGTTTTATAGACGACGCGTTGGCGCACGTCATGAGTGTATGGGATGCGGTCAATGTGGTCCTGACGCGTATCAGGCGGCAGAAACGGGCGAATATGCCCCTCAGGCTCTACCCCAAACTGACGCATATATTCAAGCGCCGCCTCAGTGTGCTCAGCGGCTTGCTCGATCCATTCGGTGGATGACGATGGCGATGGTGTAGACGAAGACATAACAGAAGATCGAGGAAACGGAAACGAAGGTCGTAACAATGTAGAACGAGGCCATGAGACCCTCGAACGGAGCACACCGAAAAACGTACTGGTGCATGTGCATTATTTAACATTAACGCTCATGCAAAAAGCGGCGGTACTCTGCTATGACGGTTCTGGCCTTTGTCGTGATTCCTACACTGGTTCTGGCGTGCATTCTGGCCCCCGTACTGCTCAGCATGGGATTCGCGCTCGCCTCCCTGCCGCTCTTCGCGTTGATCTGGGGTGCCCGGAACTCCGATCT
>CAZBTM010000222.1:3860-5160 GCA_964494425.1 uncultured Rhodothermales bacterium
GACACAGGCGGCAATCCGCCGCCAAATAACGATGACCCGTCCCCACCACCTGCTCAGGGCGATTCGGCCACCGTGCCGCTCTCGGCTGTTGTGGTTGACACCGCCCGGCGTCCGCAAAAGCGTTCTTCGTAACGCATTGTGGAGGCGCAGCTTGTCCGTCCTATTAGGCAGCCAAGTAGGTGCAACTCGTCGCCATCCAGAGCCCTACGCGTTGTCTTCCATGAGCAGGTCCAGCAGCGTAATGATGCGTCGCTGCAGTTGTCGGCGATCCACGACCATATCTACAAAGCCATGCTCCAGCAAAAATTCAGAGCGCTGAAAGCCCTCGGGGAGATCGGAGCCGATGGTTTCACGGATGACGCGAGGCCCTGCGAAGCCAATAAGTGCCTCAGGCTCAGCAATGTGAATGTCGCCAAGCATCGCAAACGACGCCGTCACGCCACCCGTAGTCGGGTGGGTAAGAATTGAGATGAAGGGGAGGCCCGCGTCTTCCAATCGTGTGAGATGGGCGCTGGTCTTCGCCATCTGCATGAGACTGAGTGCGCCCTCCATCATGCGGGCTCCGCCACTCTGCGTAATTGTGATAAGCGGGTAGCCGTTGGTGTACGCCCGTTTGATCGCCCGCGCAATAATCTCGCCAACCACCGACCCCATCGAGCCGCCGATAAACGAGAAGTCCATAGCAGCGATGGAGGTCATGTGCCCGCCCACCGGACCTGTAGCAGACTGTACAGCTTCGTTCTGAGAGGTCTTTTTCTGCGCGTCCTCCAACCGTTGCGAGTACGGCTTGCGGTCTTCAAAGTCGAGAACGTCGGTGGAGTACAGGTCCGTGTCGTGAAAGGCGAACGAGTCGTCGTCGAAGAGCAGGTCGAAGTAGCGATGGCTGCTCATCCCGAAGTGATAGCCAGACCCCGGAAAGACCAGCAGGTTGTCTTCGACCTCACGGCGGTTTACGATCTCATCCGTCTTGGGGCACTTCACCCATTGCCCTTCGGGCACCTCGTTCTGGTCGTCGCGCTTTGTAAGAATGCCTGCTTTCTTGCGGTGAAACCACGCCATGCCAACAGAGAGTCAATGAGTGAACACAAGTGGAGAGCAGTATACAACCTACGACGGACGCTGTCTACCGCACGGGCCTGGATTTATACCGATTTAGCGGATGGTGTGCCGTGAAAGGCTTTCAGATACGCCGGTTCCACCGTGCGCGGATCTGCACGGACGCCTTCACGAGCAAGAGTCCACCCACGCTGAGCCACATGCCGGGCGGAAAGCGCACGGTGTGAAGCCGGTATAACACGGA
>CAZBTM010000223.1:0-3487 GCA_964494425.1 uncultured Rhodothermales bacterium
GAAGATATTCTTAAAGAAGCTGAATATCGCTGGCATGAAGGTGAAGACATGCCAGATTTTAACCTTGTTGGTGAAGAGAGACTCAAAGGTACTGCAGAAGATTTTTGGAAAGAGATGAAGAGATATACTCCGGCACACGAGGTAGTGAGAACTGCATACTCAGAGTTTGATACAGAGGCGATTGTCAAGCAACTTGCAAAAGCGTCTAAAGACAAACAGATTCCCGGTAATCTAGCTTTTGCGCTCCACGACACCTACGGCTTCCCCATCGACCTGACGCAGCTCATGGCGCGTGAGGAGGGGCTGACCGTGGACATGGACGGCTACGAGCAGCTCATGCAGCGCCAGAAGGAGCGCGCTCGCGCCGCCTCGCAGTTTGGCGGCACAGGCGACACCGACGGCGACTGGCACACGGTGTCCGACGGCCCGCGCTCGGCGTTTGTCGGCTACGACACCACGCACGTGGATGACGCCGCCATTCGTGCGGTGCGCACGGTGGACGATGACGACTGCATTGGCGCGCACATTGAACTGAGCCACACGCCCTTCTACAGCGAGAGCGGCGGGCAGGTGGGCGATACCGGCACGCTCACTGTGGATGGCGATACCGTGCGCGTGCTCGACACGCAGCGCATGGGCGACCGCATTGTGCACATGGTAGAGCGCCTGCCGACATCGCTCGACGCGCCGGTTGAAGCGACCGTCGACGCCCCGCGCCGCCAGCACATCAAGAAGCACCACACCGCCACGCACCTGTTGCACGCAGTGCTGCGCCGCACGCTGGGCGACCACGTGCAGCAGAAAGGCTCGCTCGTGGCGCCCGACCGGCTGCGGTTTGACTTCAGCCACTTCGAGGCCGTCACCGACGACGAACTCCGCGCCATGGAGGTGCAGATCAACCAGGCCGTGCAGCGCAACATCGCCAAGCAGGAAGAGCGCAGCGTGCCGATGGACGAGGCGCTCGACCGCGGCGCCACCGCGCTCTTCGACGAGAAGTACGGCGACGAGGTGCGTGTCATTACCTTCGACCCGGACTTCTCGATGGAGCTCTGCGGCGGCACGCATGTCGACGCCACGGGCGAAATCGGGTTCGTGCGTCTGCTTTCGGAGGGCTCGGTGGCCTCGGGGATTCGACGCATCGAAGCGGTGGCGGGCGATGCAGCGGTTGATTACGTCGAAAGCGAACTGGAGACGCTCGACCGGGCGCGGAAGCAGTTTCAGGGGATGCAGCGTCCGCTCGAATCCGAAATCGCAGCGCTGAAGGCCGAGCGCGACGCCCTGCGCGAGCAGGTGCAGGACTTGCAGCGCGCCCAGCTCGCTCAGCATCTGGATCGCATCATCGACGACGCCACCACAGTGAACGGCATCACCGTGGCCACGGGCACCATCGGCGAAGCGGACATGGATCTGCTGCAGGATCTGGGTCAGCAACTGCGCGATCGTCTCGGGGCCGGGGCCGTGGGCGTGCTCGGCAGCACCGATCTCGAAAGCGAGAAAGTCTACGTCGTGGCATCGGTGGCCGACGACCTCATCGGGGCGCACGACATCAAAGCGGGCGACCTGGTGGGCGATCTGGGCCGCGAACTCGGTGGCGGCGGCGGGGGACGTCCGACCTTCGCTTCCGCAGGCGGACGCCACGGCGACAAGCTCGCTGCTGCGCTCGACGGGGTAGCCGACTGGGTGCGCGGACGGGTGGGGTGATATCTGAGACCTGCGATGCCGAATCATTATTGGTTCCATAACCATCTTCGGTAGGACCTTTCAATTAGATTGTATCTTATGAATGAGAGCCTTTCTATCCACTAATAGTAACACTTAGTTCACATTGTTACCCTTCATACACCCCCCTGCTTCATATAATATAAATAATTTGATTCAAGCAAAGAGAAACTCATGACTATGAAAACTTCAACTGTAGTAAGTCTCTCATTAGTAATGATTTGTTCAATATGTTTTTTAGGATTTGCAAGTAGTGCAGAGGAACCCGCTGCCTTACCCGACGCCAGTCACTCTGTCATCGTTTTTGAAAACGTCGAATCTTCGGTTGTGACGTTTGATGAGGAGAAGAATAGAGCCGAAGCATGCTCGGTTAGTGCCAGCGCGGTCTGCCTATACCAGCTTGGCTCTGTGGCGGGACAAGAAGTATGCTTTTCCTTCGCTTGCCAGACGGATATTTGCTGTGTTGGCCTTTGTCCAGAATCAGGAGGAGATGGTCCAAGCAGACAGGAAGATAGTCCGATGCAGGCATAATACTCTCTAAAATTACTGGTTAGGCCTCTTTACAAAAGCAGCCCCATCTCCGCCAATGAGGCGTGGCTGCTTTTCTGGTCGGATTTAGAATAATCCTAAAAGATATGACGTCGCCTAAAGTTTTGCCCATTGTATTGTTCATGCTGTTATCAATAGGCTGTGCCCCCCTCTTTGCGCAAGGCGCTCCCGATCTGAATTCCGTACTGGAGTGGCAGCGAACCATAGAACTGGAAGAGACCGATGAGGTGTTTGTAGTGAACCCTGAAATCCGGGTAGCGTCGGATCGGCTCGTCGTAGCCGACGAGTCACAAATCCGTCTGTACGACCAAGAGGGAACGCTGCTCATGCGTTTTGGGGAAGAGGGAGATCAGGCGCCTGGCACACTACAGATCCCCAGGCCGGCTGTGCAGCTTTCTTCGGGGAAATACGTTGTTCCCAGTGCCCTAACCGGAAACGTCGACGTGTTCAGCGCAGAGGGAACCTTTGTAGAGCGATACACGCGCGTGGTGGCTTCAGCAGGCACTAACGAAGCGGCGCTTCTTCCTAACAATGAGGTGCTTCTTGTAGGAGCATCCGAGGTCGAGGGCAGTGGAGCGAGCCCGCTGTTACATCGGTTCGAGCCGGAAACTGGGGAAACTCGCGCCAGCTTTTTCCCGCATCCTATCCCTCTTGGTGAGTACGAAGGATTCCTCTACTCACTTGGTGATATTGCAAGCGTTGACATTCGGAGCGAGCGCATCGCCGCCACATTCGCTGTACGACCTGACATTTATCTTTTCGATTTGGAGGGAGATCCTGTGGGCCAAATTGAAGTCTCACTATCCGAATTTCGAGGAGAGAAGCCCGCCCCGTTTGCGTCACGACCGGAATGGAGGGAGGCCATGCAAGAGCATTCATTCGTGTCTGATGTGTTCTGGTTTAGCGATGACGTGCTCCTCATGCAGTACTATGATTTTGAGGAGTTCAGCAGAGAGGGCTCCGTTCGGAACTGGCGGCTCGCTGCTGTAAACCTGGATGGTGAGGTGCTTTTTGAATGGGTAAACACGCCTCGACTGTTTGGCATCCACCCCGACACGCAGGAACTGTATTTCCAGGATCCCGCGGCTGAGTTGCCGAATCGCCTGAAAGTGGCGCAATTCAGCGAAGGCGTTCTGTAACTCGTGCCCTTAGTACAGAGCCGCCCGCCGTTCACCATAATTTGAGGCAGGTGGGCGGAACGCGGGGCATGGGCACAGGT
>CAZBTM010000223.1:3558-5155 GCA_964494425.1 uncultured Rhodothermales bacterium
CCGACGGAAGGAGGCTTTTTCGTGGATGCGATGTGCATCTCGGCATGGGTAGCATGAGAGACACAAGATGGCAACGTTGTGTATCCTCATCGCACCTGTCTATGAGACCGCGCAACGGCTTCGTAAAAACGGGGTAAGACCGCCCGGTTCGCCAGGCTTTCGAGTGACATCGCCGCGTCGGGTTCGTATCGTTACTGCCGTATCCGCCTGTTTCTTCTGGCTTCCCCCTTGCTATGTCAACCGAACACACCGTGGCCGCTTCGCGCTGCACCATGACCGAGATTGTGCTGCCCAACGACACCAACGGGCTCGGCAACATGATGGGCGGGCGGCTGCTGCACCTCATGGACAAGTGCGCCGCCATCTCGGCCCAGCGCCA
This sequence comes from uncultured Rhodothermales bacterium, assembly GCA_964494425.1. GTDB lineage: Bacteria > Bacteroidota > Rhodothermia > Rhodothermales > Salinibacteraceae > Longimonas. The sequence goes on from CAZBTM010000223.1 coordinate 3,938, forward strand.
CGCCCGACGCGTGTGCGTGACTGCCTCGGTCGATAATGTCGAGTTTCAGCGACCTATTCGCGAGAGCAACGTCGTGGTGGTCGAGAGCCAGGTGAACCGCGCCTTTCGCACGTCCATGGAGGTGGAGCTGAACGTGTGGGCCGAAAACCCGCGCGACGCCACGCGCCGCAAGTGCAACCGCGCCTTCTACACGTTTGTGGCCCTTAGCGAAGACGGCCACCCGATTGAGGTGCCCCAGATCGTGCCCGAAACCGCCCGGCAAGAGGAGCGCTTCAAAGCCGCCGGGAAGCGCCGCGACGTGCGCCTGGTGCTGGCCGGACGCCTCTCGCTCGACGAGGCCAACCACCTGCAAGACGATATGGTCGAGGCCGTGCGTACCGCCCGCGATAGCGAGTAAGCTCCTTGCATCCCCATGCGCTACCTGCTCTGCATTCTGCTCGTTGCTGGTGGACTGGTGAGTGGCGTACTGGTCACCTCGCTTCACGCCCAGCGTGCCCCTGGCTCCATTGGCGTTGGCACGCAAGCTGGGCAGCCGGGGGGCTTTACCGTCAAAACATATGGCCGCGCGCCCTGGGCCGGAGTGTTTAGCCTGGGCACGAACTTTCGCGATCAGACGGTGGCCCACGTGCACCTGCTGCGCGAACGAGACCTGCCCGAATCCGCCCTCTGGGTGTTCTGGGGGCCCAGCCTGTTTCTGGGACTGCGCAGCCTCGACACCCGATCGCGGGTGGTGGCCGGGGCCGGGGCGCGCGTCGGACTCAACTTCTACACCGAGCGCATTGAGGTGTACCTGCACGCCAGCCCCCGCGCCGAGGGATTGCCTGCGCCCGATATTCGTATAGGGGGAAGCGTAGGCCTCCGCTACTACCTACGTTTCTGATCGTCTGCTGCCTCGTTGCAGCATCGCCTTGTTTGCCCGACTGCCTCTGTGCCGGACCTATGCTCTATAACCGCGTACTCATCACAGGCGCCAACGGTCTTCTTGGGCAGGCGCTCACCCGGCGCCTGAGCGGGCTGCCCGAGTACGACGTGCTCGCCACCGCCCGCGACGACACGCCCCGCTTCGACACCGGCTCGTGTGGCTACGCCCCGCTCGACATCACCCAACCCGGTGACATCGCAGCGCTCTTCGAGGACTTCACGCCCAACGTCCTTGTCAACTGCGCGGCCATGACCGATGTGGATGGCTGCACCGATGCCAAAGACGACTGCTGGGCC
>CAZBTM010000224.1:0-5126 GCA_964494425.1 uncultured Rhodothermales bacterium
CCCGCGCAGCAGAATGGCGTTGTGCGCGGTAGGACTGCCCCCGGTGCACACGACGCCCTGCACATGGTCGGGGTCGAGGTGTGGCACGACCGAGGGCGGCAGCGTATCGGCTACGAGGATGCAGGGATCGTCGGGCAGCAGAAGCGCATCGGCAGGCTGGTCGAGCAGTTCCAGGATAACGCGGCGTCCAACATCGCGGACATCGGCGGCGCGGGCTTGCAGGTAGGCGTCGTCGAGAGCGGCATAGCGCTCGGCCAGTGCTTCGGTGGCGCCGTGCCAGGCGCGGGCGGCGGGCTCCCCCTCGTTGGTGATGCGGCGGCGGGCTTCGCTGAGCAGCTCGTCATCGTCTAAGAGCAGCGCCTGCGCATCCAGAATACCGGCAGCCGACGCGTTGCCCGTGGCATTGGTCTCCAGTTCGCCCTGTACGGAGGCCAGCACCACGCGCAGGCCGTCCCATATCTCTTCGGGCGGGGCGGTTTGCGTAGTGGGCAGCTCGGGCAGCGCTGCGCTGAAGCGAGCCGCCGGGGCCACAGCGGTACCGGCTTGCACGGGAATGCCCTGCACCGCGCCCTCCAGTGGTTCATCGGACTGTGGCGGTTTGGGTGTTGCGGATGCGGCGGGGTCAGGTGTTGTAGATTCAGGGGCCGACTCGGTCTCCCCAAACCCGTCGCGGATGAGAGCGGTGAGCGCCTCCAGGGCGGCAGCGGCATCGGCACCATGGGCTGAAAGCTGGATGCGATCGCCCTGTCGCGCCCCCAGCGTAGACACCGACGAGATGCTCGTAGCCGACACCGGCGCGTGGTCATCGCCCTCGCGCGAAAGGGTAATCGCGGCATCGTATTGCCCGGCGGTGCGCACCAGTTGGGCCGCCGGACGTGCATGCAGTCCGTGCGGATTCACCAGCTCGACCACTGCGGTTTGGGCGTCGGCCGATGCCTCGGTCGTTGCCTCATCATCGTCGGGAGCGTCCACGTTGGGGGTGCCGGTGGGTGAGGGCGCATCGGCGTCGGTATCGCCGACGTGGCGCTGCTTCTGGGCAAGGGCGTTCATGGCTTCGCGCACCACGTCGTCGACCGGACTGCCCATGCTGGCCTGAATCGCGGCAGCCATGGCTCCTTCGACAAAGGAGGCAGACAGCAGGCGCGTTCGCGCACGCGTTTCTTCGGGCAGCAGGTCGAGTGCGGTGTCGGTGCTAAGGAGGGCACTGCCCATATCGCCCAGCACGAGCACGCCGTCGGGGCTGTCGACGGATTCGATGGCCTGCATGATGGCGACGGCGTCGGTGCCAAAGGCGGTGCCGTCATCGCCCGCCCCGGCAGCAATGGCGATCTGCACGTTGTCATCGGCCATTTCGCGGATGAGGGGGACGAGCGCATCTGCCAATGCCTGGCTGTGCGATACGAGAACGAGGCTTACCATAGTAGTGCAGTGCGATTACCCAGCAGGATGGATGCGGCCCCTGCGTGTGGGCAGGGCACCGGGGCAGTAACGGCGCGGCTTCTGCGCTGTCTTTGTATATGGTGAATGCAAACTTGTTACCACGCACAACGCCCCGCTTGCGTACCCGGCGTGTTTCCTACAAGTTCGGTAGGGGTGGTTGTGGAGGCCAAGCTTTTGCTTCCCCCTTTACACCTGTCTTCATACTATTTATGCGCGGGCTCTGAGCGAGAACACGACCTGAAACAGGTTCTATGTGCGATCGCTCCAGGCCGTGGCGGCGGCATCGAGGAGGTAGTATGTAGAGGTGGCGCCAGGGTCTTGGTGGCCTTTGCTGCGCTCGCCCAGGTAGCTGGCGCGTCCTTTGCGCGCTTCGAGCGGCGTGGTGGCTTCCATGCCTTCTTTCGCAGCGTTGGCGGCTTGCTGGATGGCTTCGGAAAGCGGCGTTCCATTTTCGGCAGCGGCTTCGAGGGCTTCGACGGCAGGCAGGAGCGCATCGACCATGGTTTTGTCGTTGGGCTCGGCTTTGCCGCGGCGCTGCACGCCATCGAGTCCGGCGCGAAAGAAGGCCGCCACCTCGGGCGTGCCCAGTTCCTCGTGCTCGGCGGTGGTTTTGCCCGCATCCATAAAGAGCGTACCGTAGAGTGGGCCACTGGCACCGCCGGTTTTGGAGATGAGTGCCATAGCCACGGTGCGCATGGTATCGCTCATGCTGGCGTCGTCATCAATCTGGTCGACGGCGTGCGAAAGACCGCGGTTCATGTTTTGGCCGTGGTCGCCATCGCCGATGGCAGAGTCGAGCTTGGTAAGGTAGGCGCGCTCTTCGGCCACGCGGTCGGCAAAGGCGCGAATCCAGGCGTGCAGGTCGGGGGCAGTCAAGGGCATAAGCAGGGGTACCGATTGGAAGAACAGACGCCGCAGCGCGCGGGGCGCTGCGGCATGAGAACGTACTGGCGTGAAACGGCAGAGCGCGGCGTTATACGCCCCAGCGCATGCCGGGGGTGTGGACGGGCGCATCCCACAGTTCCACGATGTCGTCGTCGGCGCGCATCATGGTGATGGAGAGGCCGGCCATTTCGAGGCTGGTGATGTACGGCCCCACCAGATTGCGCACTACGCGCAGTCCGTGCTGCTCGGCGAGTTCGGCGGCTTTGCGATACGCCAGGTACACCTCGATAAGCGGCGTGCCGCCCATGCTGTTAACGAACAGAATGACGTCGTCGCCGTCTTTAAACGGCAGGTCTTCGACGATGGGCGTCATAAGACGCTCCACGATTTGGTCGGCGGGTTCAACTTCCATGCGCTTGCGACCGGGCTCGCCGTGAATGCCGATGCCGATCTCCATCTCGTCGTCTCCCAGGTCGAACGTGGGCTCGCCTGCAGTAGGCACGGTACACGAGGTCAGCGCCATGCCCATGCTGCGCACGTTGTCGTTACAGCGCGTGCAAAGCGCTTCCAAATCGTCGAGCGAATAGCCCTTGTCGGCAGCGGCGCCACAGATCTTCTCGATGAGTACCGTACCACCCACGCCGCGGCGTCCGGCGGTGTAGGTACTGTCTTCAACGGCCACATCGTCGTCAATGACCACGCTGCGCACATCGATGCCTTCGGATTCGGCCATTTCCTCGGCCATCTCGAAGTTCATCACATCGCCGGTGTAATTCTTGACGATGTGGAGCACGCCTGCGCCTGCATCAATGGCTTCGGTGGCGGCTTGCATCTGATCGGGTGTGGGGCTGGTGAACACCTCACCGGGGCAGGCAGCATCGAGCATACCACGGCCTACGAATCCGTTGTGCATAGGCTCGTGGCCGCTGCCGCCGCCCGAGAGCAAACCGACCTTGCCATCGGGCACGCCATCGGCGCGGACGACGTAAGTCGGGTCGAAGTGAACGGTAAGGAGATCAGGATGCGCCGCTGCCATTCCTTGCAGAGATTCGCGAACGACGTCTTCGGGGGTGTTGATGAGCTTTTTCATAGCGCTCGTGTAGATTGTAGAGGGAAAGCAACAGCGGGAATGTAACCACCAAACCGCCGCCCGCCTGTTAGGACGGGAGGCGATTCGGGGTGGCAAGGCATACGCTGGACAGGATATGCCGCGCCAAGTGGGTACGGAGCGGGGCGTTAAACGACCCAGCTGGCCGATCCAAAGATGCCGGCGAAGTAGAGTACCGCAATGAGCAGCGTGCCGAACGTAATGGCAGCTGCGGGCGGATCCACGTGGGTGTCGCCGTGGGCGTAGAAGATGCGCTGGAAGAACTCCCCAAAGAGCGCACAGATGACGCCAAACAAGCCCCCAATAATGAGCGCTGTGGTGGCTCCGACTCCAGCAAATACGGCATCTCCTGATGCCATAACAGCAAGGGCTGCGGTACTTGCGGGGAGCGTAATGTGGTGCGTAACTGGGATTTTTTCAACGCCCAGGTTCAGGAAGAGCAGCGTAGCTGCACTGATACCGAATGCCAGAAACGGGCTCTCGGTCTGAATGGCGGTGAACGCCCCCAGGAGTCCGGCAACAAGCCCGATGAAGGCCACGCCGCTCCACTTGTACTGGTGGGGAAGCCAGGGCTCGGTAGCCGGTCGATCGGTCACATCTTTCACATGATCGGAGACCGCGCCTGCGTCGTCGGGCTTGTTCTCGTCGCGCTCGAAGGGACCCATGTCGAGCACGCCACTGCCGCGCACTTTACCAATAATGCTGTATCCCATGAACGCACGGTGCAAGAGTGCAGACACCACAACGGTAATAGCAATGGTATCGAGCGGAAGCGAGGCTGCGACCGCGCCTTGCTGGATAAGCAGGCCCAGAATCCCGAAGAGCCCACCAACGGCCAACACGTCGACCTTTGTGCCAAAGGCGTAAGTGATGTTTTTGGCTTCGTGGTAGCCGTTTCCGGTATCCATGTAGCCTTTCTTGGCCGCGTAGGCCGCCGCTGCAGCGCCTCCAGCAAACGAAATGTGTGGGCCAAAGAACGCGCCGAATCCGACCTGTCCAGTCACTCCAGAGAGCCCGCCGGCCTCTCCAGCGATGACCATGAATCCTGTGAAGATAAATGCAGGCAGTGCACCGATAGCCGCCCCGAAGGCGCCACCGGCAAACGCTGCAATGATGAGGAAGACGTCGATATCCATAATGGTGTGGGTAGATGGGTGAGTGTGTAGCGCAACGAGGCGCTGCGACGCGTGCCAGCCGCAGCGGAATGGCGTGGGGACGGTCTTTCTTATGCGCGGCAGCCGTGGAGCGCCGGTTCAGTAGTCTCGCACGAGAGGCTCCCGAAACTACTGCGCTCCACGACGTCCCGCGCACATAGGAAGGATGCAGCACACTAAGGGCTTAGAAGGTAATCTGCGCGCCCAAGATGAACGCGTTGTAGTCAGCCTGTGAGTCGGACTGGAAGTCCTGGAACTCCGCCATGAGCGTGAGCTGGTCGGTGGCCATGTAGCGCGCAAAGCCCATGAGCAGCTGGTTGGTGTTCTCGGACAGGGTGCCAAACGGGTTGGTGGTTTCGTCGTGGGCGCCTTCGCCGTAGCTCCCACCGAGCACAAAGCCGCCAAAGTCGTAGGTGGCTTCGCCGTACCACTGCGTGCCGTCGGCCTCAGCCTGCTGGAGCCCACTTCCGCTATCGAGCCCGAGTCCAATGAGGCCGTCGGAGCCGATGCTCTGCGTCTGCGAAAAGGCGCCGCGCAGC
>CAZBTM010000225.1:0-2734 GCA_964494425.1 uncultured Rhodothermales bacterium
CCGACGCATGTTTTTTCAGGTTGGCTTCTTTCCAAGCCCCTGTTTCCTGTTTGATAACACATCGCTGACCCATGCTGGATGACCTACTGCGTGTCTGCTTCCCCCATAGCAGCAAGCGCAACAAGCAGGGCAACTTGTACTGGATTCTTTTGGTATGGCTTGCCGCAGAGCGCCTTCCTTTTGATGCCAAGCGTCTCGTTTTTTCCTCCACCCAACACACGGCTTATGCCTACGCCTCCCCTTGTCAATGTATCGGTCGATGCGCACGTCGCAACGCTTGAAATGAACCGCCCCGACCGGCGCAATGCACTCAGTCCTGAAATGGATGCAGCGCTGCGTGATGCTTTTGCAGATGTGACGGCCCACGACGATGTGCGTGCAGTGCTGCTGCAGGCAGCAGGATCCACGTTCTGTGCAGGCGCCGATCTGCAGTTTCTGCGGCCCACGCCCGATCCTGAAGAAATCCAACGCCACGTGCTCGACCGCTATGCTCCGCTGGTGCGCCAGATCATAGAAGCGCCGGTGCCTGTCGTAGCTGCCCTGAACGGCTCCACCGCTGGGGCTGGGCTGGCCCTCGCTCTTGCGTGCGACCTCCGCCTCATGGCCGACGACGGCCTACTGGTTGCCGGATTTAGTTCGATTGGCTTCGTTCCCGATTCAGGGGTCGCCTACTTTTTGGTCCGCCACCTGGGCTATGCGCGCGCCTTCGAAATGCTTGCGCTCTCCGAGCCCGTTCCGGCTACGCAATGTGCCACATGGGGACTCGTAAACCGTGTGGTGGAAGCTAATGTCTTACATACCACGGCCCAGTCGCTGGCCCGCCGCCTGGCCGCCCGCCCGACCAAAGCACTGGGGTGGACAAAAGCCTGTCTCCGACATGCGCAAACGCATTCGCTCGACAGCACCATTGAGCACGAGGCGCTCTACCAGAGTCTTGCTGTGCAGACAGACGACCATGCCGAAGGTGTGCAGGCCTTTGTCGAGAAGCGCGATGCGTCATTTTTAGGGAGATGATCGGGTTGAGGGTATGGCCGGCACAGCCCGCCGAGCATTGCGCCCCATCACGCGTCGTTGTGCTCACGAACAAGATCTGAGTACGAGCGATCGACCAGGGCATCGTTCGGGATGTGGAGGTCCTCCATGAGCTCCGTGCACATGGCGTGCAGGTCGGATTCAGAGGCTGTGCCCTCGGTGTCTACCGCTTCCAGTTCCACAAACGAACCAAGCCCAGGCACCTCGTCTAAGTGCACCTTCACCTGGTCGACCCAGTAGATGGAGCGCGTTTTCTCAACGACAACATCAACGGGCAAGGCGGCTTGCAGTACCGCGTGTACGGCAGCAAGCGCCTTGCCCGGATCGGTTCGCTCGATTTGAGACGGCTTAGGACCGGCTTGGTCAGGGCGATTATAGAAGATAACACCCTGTTCTATAGTCCCTTCGCGCACTTTGAGGCGCCCCTCGGGCACCGCAAAGTAGGTATCGCGCTGCGTATCGGTGCCCGTGTAAGCTGCCTCCATGGCCTCCAGCCGCTTTCGAAACGGCGCAAGATCATCCACGCGAACCTTAATTTCAACGTTAAGATGGCGCATTACAGCAGCCTCCAGTCATAGCAAATACAGCAGGATACAGGGAGCGCTACTCAAGCACCAACTCTTCGTCAATCTCCTGAAGCTGCATGCGAGCCAGCGCCAGGTTTACTTTGTTTCGATCGAGCATCACATACGTAAACACGTTCTCATTTTCGTGAAAGACGCGGATGAGGTGGTACTCGCCTTTCAGAGACACCAGGATCTCTTCGATTTGATCGTCCAGCCCGAGTTTGTCGAGCACCGACTTCTTCGTACGAACGATTTCGGTGTTGGCGGCACCTGCCAGTTCCATATCAACGTCACGCCCACCAGCAGTGCCCAGTGTCATACCCGACTGGTAATCAACCAGTGCAGCACCTTTGGCGCCATCGATATCCATGATGGAGGAGAGTGACTCACGAATGTTTGCCATAAGACCAGTACTTTTTGTTACCGAAGATTGTGCGTGGTGTCCGGAGTCAGCGCTATAGTCAAATTATGCGCTGCTTCTACAAGAACATGCTTGGTACACGATACATCTCGAAGCATGTTGCATGACCGGTCCAAGACGTCTTGAAAATACAGATTGTGTTCTATGGATACGTCATGCGCTTCCCCCTTACACATAATGCCACCCGAGACGCATCCGCTCGTTTGATCTGCACCGTTCAGTTTGTCTGGTATCACTCAATAGCCCGTACCCCGGTGCTCATCCGCCTCTGTCGCTTTTGACCAACCTATCTGTAAGAGGACAGAAAAACCTGCCGAGGCGAACCCGCTTGCATTGACGTTGGCCGCTGCATTCCGTATGCTTCTTATATGTTCAAAGGAATGATTCTTGCGTGTGCCGTGGAAATCCCAACGCGGCGCGCCCCTGTTGGTTAAGTCGCTGCCTTGCTATGCTTGAACTTCATCAAAAACAAGAGCTTCAGCAGAAGCTGTCGCCGCAGCAGATTCAGTATATCAAACTGCTGCAGCTGAATACGCTCGACCTGGAGCAGCGCATCAAAGACGAGATGGCGGAGAATCCGCTGCTCGAAGAGGGCGTCGAGGACGAGGAGCTCGAAAGCCGGGAGGAGGCCGAGACCGAGCAGGAGATGGAGAACGAACTGGAAACCGACGACCCCGACGAGGAGGAGTTCGACCTCGACGAGCTGCTCAACAAT
>CAZBTM010000225.1:2744-5122 GCA_964494425.1 uncultured Rhodothermales bacterium
CCTCTACGGCTACAAGGCCAATCCCAATCGTGGCGACGAAGACGACGAGTACCGCCGCCAGATGCGCGCCTCGACCTCGCTTGCTGAGGACCTGAACGAGCAGCTCAGCCTGCTGAATCTCGACGAGACCGAACAGCTCATTGCCGATCAGATCGTGGGCTCGATCGATGAAGATGGTTATCTGCGCCGCGAGGTAGAGTCGATCATCGACGATATTCTGTTCAATCAGAACGTGGAGGTCACCGAAGACGATGTGGAGGCGGTGCTCAAGCAGGTGCAGTCGCTCGACCCCGCCGGCATCGCTGCGCGCGATCTGCAGGAGTGCCTGCTCATCCAGCTGCGCCGGATGCCCGACGACATTGAGGGGCGCGACATTGCCATTGCAATGCTGGAGGATCACTACAAAGCCTTCACGATGAAGCACTTCGGCAAGCTCAAAAAGCGACTGGACATCGACGACCGGGCGCTCAAGACCGCGTTCGACCTTATTCAGCAACGCCTCGATCCCAAGCCCGGCGAGGGGACCTTCTCCGAAGAGACCAACTACATCACGCCCGACTTTACCGTTCGGTACGTCGACAACGACTTTGTCATCACCCTAAACGGCCAAAACGCACCCGACCTGCGCATCTCGCGCCACTATCGCCGTATGCTCGAAAAGATGCGGGCCGAGCAGAAGAACGAGGACGACCCCTCGTCGGTCGACAAGGAGACGAAGTCGTTTCTCAAAAACAAGTTTGAGTCTGCGCGCTGGTTTATCAACTCTATCAACCAGCGGCGGCACACCATGACGCTCGTAATGGATGCCATTGTGCAGCTGCAGGAGGACTTCTTTCGCTATGGCGAAGGGCACCTTAAGCCCATGATCCTGCAGGATGTGGCGGATATCATCGACATGGACATTTCGACGGTGAGCCGCGTGGTGAATGGCAAGTACGTGCAGACGGAGTTTGGCGTCTATGAACTCAAGTACTTCTTTTCAGAGGGTCTGGAAACGGTTGACGGCGAGGAGGTCTCGAATAAGGAGGTGAAGGCCATCTTGCAGCAGATTGTGGACGACGAGGACAAGACCGACCCGATGTCAGACCAGGCGCTGGCCGATACGCTGGAGGAACGCGGTTTCAAAATCGCCCGGCGCACCGTATCCAAGTATCGCAAGCAGTTGGGGATTCCGGTGGCCCGCCTGCGCAAGGAGATCGTGCTGGAGGATGAGGAGGCGTAGTGCTGTCTCAATACTCATTTTGATGATTGTCTTGCAATGAGTCCCCACGAAGCCTGTCATGGTGAGCGCAGTCGAACCATCTCCTTGGCGTTCAGAAGATACGGCGGGACAGAGACCCTGCCAACCTCGGGGAGATCTTTATTCACTGCGTTCATCAGCCGCTTCGCTCAAAATGACAACATAAAAACGGGGGATCCCCCGAAGGTTGACGTGTGAAAGCGCAGTAATGCGCTGCATCGGATCTTTGCCCGCCGCCGCTTCGTCATGCATCCCCCATACCGATTCTCTTTTCTTTAACACAAAGGGTGATGCTTATGAAAGGTGCCAAGATCCTCATGCTCGCGGGCGACTTCGTGGAGGACTACGAGATGATGGTTCCGTTTCAGGCGCTCCAGATGGTGGGCCACACGGTGCATGCGATGTGCCCCGACAAATCGGAGGGCGACGCGGTCAAGACGGCCATCCACGACTTTGAGGGCGACCAGACGTACACGGAGAAGCCCGGCCACAATTTCGTGCTGAACGCGACCTTCGACGAGGTCGACCCGGCCGACTACGACGCCCTGGTGATTCCGGGCGGACGCGCGCCGGAGTACATCCGTCTGAACGAGGACGTGCTCGCCATCGTGCGCCACTTTGACGCAGCCAATAAGCCCATTGCAGCGGTCTGCCACGGCGCACAGGTGCTGGCCGCTGCGGGTGTGATTGATGGCAAGCAGTGTGCCGCGTACCCCGCCTGTCAGCCCGAAGTGGAACGCGCAGGCGGTGTGTACACCGACATTGCGGTGGATGAGGTCACCGTTGACGGGCAACTCGTTACGGCTCCGGCGTGGCCTGCGCATCCGAAGTGGCTGGCGGCGTTCTTGGAAGTGCTGGGTACGCAGATTGAGCACCGCACTCCGGTAGCAGCATAACCGCGCTGGGTTGACGTACAGCACGTTGCTCTCTTGCGCATCGGCTCCGGCTTGTATCGGGGTCGGTGCGTATCTGCTTTGAGCAAGGTGCTCGCCTCACGTATGCCTCAACAGTGCGCCTGTCCCGAGCGGAGCCGCGGACGCCCCAGATGCGCCCCTCCAACCGACCGTAACGACGCAGCAGGGCCTGCGTCGCCGGGAGCGATGCGCTTCCATACGGAGCGGCATCTGCCCATGCAAAG
>CAZBTM010000226.1:0-1087 GCA_964494425.1 uncultured Rhodothermales bacterium
GCTGGCCGGGATGTAGATGAGGTCGTTGGAGCCAGAGCCGTCGCCGTTCACGTCGCCCGAGTAGATGTAAGAGTAGCGGTTGCCGCCGCCTACGGTAAACTGATTGCCCTCGGCCACGGAGAAGAACGCACCGATGGTCGTGGCAAACCGGTCGCGGCTGCCCCACACGTGGCGGTAATTCGCCGAGCCGCTAATGCGGTGGCGGATGCCAAACTCGGAGTTGGCCAGGCTCGGGTCGTTCGGATCGCCCTGCACCGGCAGCTCCTGCCACAGCGCACTGGCAATCTCCGTCGTCTTCAGCTGACTCTCGGCCCGCGTGTAGCTGTAGGCCACGCTCGTGTACAGCCCGGACGCAAACTCTTTTTTGAGCTCCGCGGTCACGTTCAGGTTATAGCCCTCGTTGGTGTTGTCGAGGGTGTAGATGCCTGCGCCGTCGGGGTTGAGCTCGTTTTCGCCCTCTGCGGCGCCGAAGTACGGACGACCGTCTTGCTGGAGGAAGCGCGTGGGGGTGCCCAGATCAAAGTTGCGCATCACAATGGCGTTGCGGTCATTGCCGTAGATGCCTTCGATCGTCGCGATGAATCCACCCGGCAAACGCTGGTCAATGCCAATGTTGGTGGTCCACACCTGCGGCCACTTGAAGTCGCTGACGACTCCGTTCAGGTCGAACGACTGCTGCAGCACCGCGCCGTCTTGCGTGAAGTGATCCTCGGGGATCTCGTCTTCGGAGAGGCCCACGCCTGGAATGGGGCTGAAGAGGTTCGGGTTAGCGCCTGGATTCGAGATCACGTTGCCAATCCACACAAAGGGGATGCGGCCTGTAAAGATGCCCGTGCCGCCGCGTACCTGCGTGGTGCGATCGCCAAACACATCCCAGTTGAAGCCAATGCGTGGCGACCACAGCGGCGTCACGTCGGGCAGCTGGCTCTGGTCAACCGTGGTGGAGTTGTCGTTTTCATCGAGTGCCGTGAGGCCTCGCGAAAACGGATTATCAACCGGATCCGTGAAGTAGAGCGGGAAGTCCACACGCAGCCCGAACGTCAGGTTCAGGCGTGGGCTGGGCGCGTATTCGTCTTGCACGTAAAAG
>CAZBTM010000226.1:1097-5113 GCA_964494425.1 uncultured Rhodothermales bacterium
CTCGACCGGCCCGGCGCCCTGCCCGGCGTCCCCTCGGTGGCGCTGCTGCGGGCGCGCCTGGACATGGCCCGCCTGGACCTGGATGCCTGCCCGAAGCCCGCCCACATCGATGAACTCGCCCTTGAACGGCACCGACTCGGGCGTGATGAGGCCGCGCAGGTCTGCCGGATCGCTCGGATCAGTCTCGTCGAAGAAATTATCGACCGAGGGGAACGTGTTGGGCAGTTCCAGAAAGCCGAATTGGCCGTGCCGGAACAGATTGAACGAGTTAAAGAACGAAAACAGCTCGAAGTTGGCCCCGCCGGTGAGCACGTGCCGCCCCGCAAAGTAGCTGAAGTTATTCGTGACTTGCAGCACATCCTGATCCAGAATGTTGTTGATCGAAAACGGCTCGTGGCCCACCGTGGTGTAGGTGGTGCCATCTTGGCCGATTTCAAGCGTTGGGAACGGCGTGCTGAACGGCTCGCGGAAGTCCCGGAATCGGCTGTAGCTCGAAAAGAAGCGATTCGACCACGCATCCCCCCGGCTGTTCAGCTCCAGCGCAAAGGAATTGAGCTGGTTGTTGATGCGGTAGCCTGCATTCTCAAACGGCAGGCTCTGCTCGTTGGGCCCGCGTCCGGTGCCGTTAAACGAGATGGCCACCGGGTTGGGCCCAAGGTCGCGGCGGGCGTCCAGGTAGTTGTAGCGGAGGCTGAGGTCGTGATTGGTACTGATATTCCAGTTCAGCTTCAGCAGCAGCTTGTCGTTGTCGGTGGCGTGGAGGTAGTCCTGAAAGCGCCCCGGGTCGTAGTCGTAGACGTCGATCATGCGCTGGCGGATGTCTTCCATCACGCCTTCGCGCACACGCGACTCGCCAGGTCCTACGGTGCCGTCGGTGTCCGCAACGAAATCAGTGCCAGGATCTTCGCGCCGCGAAATCTCGCCGTTGACGAAGAAGAAGAGCTTGTTTTCAATGATGGGCCCGCTTGCGGTAAAGCCGGTCTGGTTGAACGTGAGGTCGGGGTTGGCGATGACCTCGTTGCCGCTTACCGTGTTGCCCTGGAAGTTCTCATCGCGGTAGAAGGTGTAGAGCGAGCCCGAGAACTCGTTGGAGCCGCTCTTGGTGACGGTATTCACGTTTGCGCCCGTGAATCCGCCCTGACGCACGTCGAACGGGGCCACGGAGACCTGCACCTGCTCAACGGATTCGAAGGGGATCGGCTCGGCGTTGGCCTGGCCTCCGGGCGACGGGTCGTCGAGCCCATACGGATTGTTAAAGTAGGAGCCGTCGACCGAGAGGTTGTTGAAGAGCCAGTTGCGGCCGCCAAAGCTGAGGTTGCCGTCGTTGCGCGGATCGGTGCGGATGAGGTCGCGCGTGGAGCGGTCGATGGAGGGGAGCCGCGCCACCTGGGCCGGGTCGACCGAGGTGACTGCGCCCGTGCGCTCGCTGTTCATGACGTCGTCGGTGTCGGCGGTAATGGTGAGCTCGTCCAGCGCGATGTCTTCCTCGGTAAGCTCGAAGTTGAGCTGGAAGGTTTCGCCCAGGCTCAGGGTAATGCCTTCTTCCGTCTGTGGCGCAAATCCCACAAATGAGGCGGTTACCGTGTACGGGCCGCCCACGCGGGCATTCTGAATGGTGTAGGTGCCCGAGCTACGCGTCGACACGCCGTACTCGGTGCCGCTGGGCTCGTGGACCGCGACGACATTGGCGCCCGGGAGCGGCTCGCCACTGGCATCAGTCACGAAGCCGCGGATGGTGGCCGTGGTTACGCCCTGCGCCCACGCGCCGGAGCTGCTGGCGGCAAGAATAAGAAGCGCAACACATAAAAATCGACAAAGACGTATCGGTAGCGACATAGACACATGGGGTGGGGAAAGAGAAACAGGAGTGCAATACTGTGCACTGTTCGACTTTGCAAGGTACACGGTAGACCCCAGCTAATCCGCTTCGTATGTTATCTACACACTATCAAATCATTATCATTGTGTAACAGGGTTGTTGGTGGCGCCTCGTTGTGAGGATCTGGTGAGTCATTAGCCATCTTTGGGCTACGTGTCGCCGGGCGGCCCTGCACTACAGAGGCGTTTCTAACACCCATCCAATGCCAAGACGCGTTGAGGGCTACGTACAATCTTGGTTGCGAAACCGCATGAAAGCGACACGGGCACGGTACAGGAAGCGATGAAAGCAAACGTACGAGCGGATACTCCATATAATCGGGCGTTCCGCACGATACAGCCCCAGCTGGTGGAATCTGGGGACAGCTTGTTCGTATGCTTAGTGTATCTCTTGCGGCATTGCGCTGCCGCTGCTTCTTTTCGCTCTCGTTCTTTGCTCCATGACGGATTCCTCCACGGCCTCGTCTGCATCCCCCGAGCCCAGTGCCCCAGCCACAGACGCAGCATCCACAGACATCGCGTCCCCATCAGATGCCTCTGATGCGGCGTCTGACAGCGTGGCGGAGGATGCGCCAGAGAACGCAACCCCGGGGCTGGGCACGTTTGCAGGGGTGTATCGCCCTACCGTGATGACCATTCTGGGGCTGATGATGTACGTGCGCGAAGGCTGGGTGGTGGGGCAGGCGGGCCTGCTGGGCACGCTGCTGATCATCGTGGGGATGTTTGTGATTACGGGGACGTCGGCGCTCTCGCTCTCGTCGATTACAACGAACATCCACATTGGGGCCGGGGGCGTCTTCTCCATCATCTCCAAGTCGCTGGGTCTGGAAACGGGCGGAAGCATTGGCATCCCGCTGTACCTGGGGCAGGCGCTCTCGGGGGCGCTCTACATCTACGGATTCACCGAGGGCTGGCTCTACCTTTTCCCTGCACACTCGCCGTGGCTGGTGGCGTACAGCCTGTTTGTCATCACGTTTGGCATTGCGGTCGCCTCCTCGAAAATCGCCTTCAAGGTGCAGGGCGTAGTCATGATCATCATCCTGGTGTCGATGGGCTCCATTGCGCTCGGGGTTACGCAGTTCGGCGGCAACGCGACGCTGCACACGCCGCAGCTCTGGGGCTCGTTCGAGGATGTGTCGTTCTGGGTGCTCTTTGCGATCTTCTTTCCGGGCGCTACGGGCATCAAAGTGGGCGCGAGCATGTCGGGCGCGCTCGAATCGCCCCGCAAGAGCATTCCACGCGGCACCCTGGCGGCCGTGGGGACGGCGTTTGTGGTCTACGTGGGCATGGCGGTGTGGTACAGCGTAGTGGCCGACCCTGAAACGCTGCGCGCCGAACGGCTGATTGTGCTGGACCGCGCTGCCGTGGGTGAGTTGGTGCTGGCCGGACTGCTCGCCTCCACATTTACCGCCACCATTAGCACGATGGTCGCCGCCCCGCGCGTGCTGCAGGCGCTGGCTGAGCAGAAGATTACGCCCAAGCACCGCTGGCTGGGGGCGCTTACCGACAGCGGTGAGCCCCGTAACGCCACCATGGCCACCGGCGCGCTGGTGGCTGGCGCTCTGCTGTTGGGCGGACTCGACAATGTGGCGATTCTCATCACGATGTTCTTCCTCGTGATCTACGTGATGATCAACGCGGTGGTGGCCATTGAGCAGAGCCTGGGACTGCTGTCGTTTCGGCCTACGTTTCAGATTCCGCGTGCCGTGCCCATCGTGGGCGTAGCGGCCTCTACGCTGGCGCTCTTTGTGGTGAATGCGGTCTTTGCGCTTGTAGCACTGCTGATTATCGTGGCGCTGTATGCCTACCTGGTGCGTCGCCAGCTTACTACGCCGTGGCAGACGGTGCGCAGCGGTATCTTCGTGTCGCTGGCCAACTGGGCCTCGAAGCACGTAGCCCGCACGCTCGATGAGCCCAACGAACGCGCCTGGAAGCCCGATCTGCTCGTGCCTGTTACCTCACGCCCTGAACTCGACGGGGCGTTTCGCTTCCTGCGCACGCTGGCTGAGCCCAAAGGCTCACTCCGCATTATCGGGGTGCAGTGCACGGAGCAGACCGCGTCCTCCTCGAATGGCCTGAACCGCCTGGAAGAGGTTACGCGCACCTTTCGCAACGAAGAGCTGCTGGCCACCTCGTCG
>CAZBTM010000227.1:0-5102 GCA_964494425.1 uncultured Rhodothermales bacterium
GAGGGCCTGTTGGCCTGGACGCTCTTGCCATCTATGAGGTGGTGTGAAGGCAGAGCCTCCTGAGTGGTGCGTCACGAGGCAGAGCCTCGCGACGAGTGGTGCAGGAGTTGGGTTGGAATTAGTAGGGGCCGCTGCCGAACGGGGCGAACTGCATCACATCGTCCGATAAGGCACTGAGAGCTTTACCTACGCGATGACACGCCTTCGTGTAGCGAATCGGTTCGCGGGGCGCGGATCGTTACGGGTGTAACACGCTGTGCTTTGCATCCACAAAACCCATCGTGCATATGCATGTGGCAACTACACAGCCCCTTTCACGAATCGAACTGGCAAGGCATGGCTTCTGAACGACTGACGTTTACCAACGACCGGGGCGACGAACTGGCGGCGCGCCTGGAACGCCCCGATGGCAACCCAACGGCGTACGCGCTGTTTGCGCACTGCTTTACCTGCTCGAAAGACCTGCGGGCCGCACGCACGATCAGCACGGCGCTGTGCGACCGGGGATTTGCGGTGCTGCGCTTCGATTTTACAGGTCTTGGGGAGAGCGAGGGCGATTTTGCGGATACGAACTTTTCCTCGAACGCGCAGGACCTGGTGGCGGCGGCTGATTTTCTGGCTGATGCCTACGCGGCGCCGGCCCTGCTGATTGGCCACTCGCTGGGCGGAGCAGCGGTGTTGCAGGCGGCGCACGATATGCCCTCGGTGCAGGCGATTGCCACCATTGGCGCGCCTGCAGAGCCGACGCACGTAACCCATCTGCTGAACGACGACATCGACACGATTAAGACGGAGGGCCAGGCCTCGGTGACGCTGGCGGGGCGGTCGTTTACCATCAAGAAGCAGTTTCTGGACGATCTGGAGGCGCAGCACATGCGCGATACGATTCGCAATCTGGGGCGTCCGCTACTGCTCTTTCACAGTCCGGTCGATCAGACGGTCGGCGTGGAGAACGCGGCGGCGATCTATGAGGCGGCAAAGCACCCGAAGAGCTACATCTCGCTCGATCAGGCCGACCACCTGCTCACCAACCCGGACGATGCAACGTATGTGGCGCATGTGCTGGCGGCGTGGGCGGTCCGCTATTTGGATGCGACGTCGGTGGAGCCGCCGACTGATACGGATGCCGATGGTCCCGAGTCGGGCGTTACGGCCACCACCGGATCCGACGGCTACCGTACCGAAATGCAGGCGCGGCATCACAAACTTGTGGCTGATGAACCGGCTTCGGTGGGTGGGGACGACACCGGCCCCACGCCGTACGAGTACCTAAGCGCAGGCCTGGCCGCCTGCACCACCATGACGCTGCAGATGTATGCCCGCCGCAAGGGCTGGCCGCTGGACGAAGCGCATGTGGACGTGCAGCACAATAAGATCCACGCCGAAGACTGTGCGGACTGCGACACAAAGGAGGGCAAGATCGACCGCTTTACGCGCACGGTGTCGGTGACGGGCGACCTTTCGGACGAGCAGCGCGCTCGCCTGCTCGACATCGCCAACAAGTGCCCGGTGCACCGCACGCTCCACAACGAAATTGATGTGGTGACGACGGCGGCGTAGCAGGCGTTGAAATGCCGCGGTGGGCGTTAGATCCGTGTGTAGGGACACGGCGCGCCATGATACGTGTTTAGCGACTTCCCACCCAGAGGGCGAACGGTGCTGATGGCAATTGAGGCCCAAAGATTACCGGGGACGCAAGCGGTCCCCGGCTATGGGATTCCCTTAGCCCGGGGTCAGTATTCCGACAGCTGTCGGAAGAATATCCCGGGCGTTCATTGAAGCACGACAGATACGCGCCGTGTCCCTACGGGCCGATCGTGTCGTTGCTACCGCCCTCGTACACCGTGACAGCCACCGGCGCGCTCTGCCGGCGCGTGCCGTGGGCGGAGCGGGCGGAGAGCACCACGGTGTGGCGTCCCGGTGACAGCGTCCACGCGCCCTCCACGCGCTCGCCATTGACGGTCCAGACCGGGTCGGTCCAGCCCGACGGCGTGTGCCCGCGCAGGTGCACCCGCTGATGCGCGGCCCGCAGCACCGGGTCGATGATAAACCGCGTGCCCGGCGTGGGGTAGGTGATTTCGGGACGGGCGGTGTCGGACGCCGTCGAGGCCCTTTCGCGGGCGGGCGGCGGAAGCGGCATGCCGTGTTCGCGCATCCAGTCGTGGTATGGGGGCGGATGCATCGTGTAGCGCCGCTCCTCTACGTATTGCGCGGGGGTAAGGCTGGATGCACGCGTGTCGGTCCGCCGGTCGATGCGAACGCGCTGGTGGACCGTGCACGTGTCGCGCGGGGCGGTGCCAGGCTGGAACCGCTCGGTGCGTGTGATAGGGCAGTGCGCACCCGGTGTGCTCCCGCTTGCCGGGCAGATAGGTGCTTCAATGAGCTGTGGGTGCGCAGCAAATGCGCCGCCCGGGCCATCACGTCGTGGAAGAGCGGACCCGCCCCGCTTACGCCGCTCACGTTCTGCATGGGGCGGCCATCGAAGTTACCCACCCACACCGCCACCGTGTGCCGGGGCGTGTAGCC
This sequence comes from uncultured Rhodothermales bacterium, assembly GCA_964494425.1. GTDB lineage: Bacteria > Bacteroidota > Rhodothermia > Rhodothermales > Salinibacteraceae > Longimonas. The sequence goes on from CAZBTM010000227.1 coordinate 2,527, forward strand.
GACCGTCCAGTTGTCGCGGTAGTCTTTCGAGGTGCCTGTTTTGACCGCGACCGGAAACGGAAGCTCCAGCGGCGTCTCGGCCCCAAATCCAGGCACGCGAGCCTCCGCATCCGACAGCATGTCGGTGAGCTGCGCCGTGATCGCGGAGGTAAGCCCAAGCAGCGCCGGTTCTGGAGGGACGAGATGCAGCGTATCACCGGTGGCGGTGCGCGTCCAGGTACGGGCGTGGGCGGTGGGACGGGTGCCGCCGCGGGCGAGTCCGGCATAGGCTTCGGCCAGGTCGAGCAGCCGTACCTCGCCATTGCCCAGCGCCAATCCGACGCCGTAGTGCGCACCGGTGCGGGTGAGCGTATCGAATCCGGCCTGTCGCAGCGTAGCCAGCAGCGCTGGCGGGCCGATTTCGCGGGCTACGCGCACGGCGGGCACGTTATAGCTGGCGGCCAGGGCCTCGCGCATGGATACGGGTCCGTGGAACCGATTGTCGTAGTTGGAGGGCGTAAACGCGCCGCCTGCACTGGGCACATGCAGCGGAATATCGGGCAGGATGGATGCGGGGGTGTACGTGCCCCGGTCGAGCGTGTGGCCGTATAGGAAGGGCTTCAGCGTACTCCCCGGCTGACGCAGCATGCGTACGCCGTCGTTCTGTCCGGCAATGACCTCGTTCCAAAAGTTGCGGCTGCCCACGTACGCGCGGATGGCGCCGTGTTCGTTGTCGAGCACAAGCACGGCCGCGTTGGTGACATGCTGGTCGCGGAGCTGGTGCAGCTGGGTGCGCACCCGGGCTTCGATGCGGGCCTGCAGGGCCGCATCGAGCGTGGTACGCCACTCGCGAGCCGAGCGGTCGGCTTGTTCAGTCTCTTGCAACAGCATGGTGGTAAAGTGCGGCGCGCGGTGCGTTTGCGACGGCTGCCGCACCTGAAGCGGCACCTGTGCCCACTCCGCACTGTCGGCAGCGGTAATGGTCCCTTGCCCTACCAGCGCCCCCAGCACATGCCGCTGACGCTCGGCGGCGCGCTCAGGAACGCGGTACGGGTTGTAGAAGCTGGGGCGCTGCGGGAGCCCCACCAGGTAAGTGCTCTGGTGCGGCGTAAGATCGCGGGCGGAGGTGCCGAAGTAGAGTTGCGCGGCGGCCTCAATGCCGTGCGCCCGATTGCCAAACGACACGCGGTTGAGCCACGTCTGTAGGATCCGATCCTTCGACCAGCGCAGCTCCAGCCGCAGCGCCAGATGCGCCTCCGCGATTTTATTCCACCACGAGCGTTCGGGCTGCCCACGCATCGCTTTGGCCACCTGCATGGTGATGGTTGAGGCGCCGCGCACCACGCGCCCGGCCCGCAGGTTGGCCCACGCCGACCCCAACACGCTCAGCACATCGATACCGACGTGCGTGTAGAACCGCTGGTCTTCAGTCGCCAGAAGCGCCTGTACGGCTACCGTGTCAACATCGCTCAGGGAGACGGGGCGATGGCGTCCGTTGGGGTAGAGCGTGCGCAGGGGCACGCCCTGGCGGTCGGTGATGCGCAGGGTGTGGGGCGCGTCGGGCGGCGGAGCAGGCAGCGGCCATGCCAGGGTGAGCAGGCCGAGGGCACACGCTATCCCGGCCATGCCGTAGGGCGTGCGGAGCCACGCACGCCAGCGAGTAGAGCACAGAGCAGCTAACACGAGCGCACGGTATAGATGGTGAGGTAAGCGATCAGCTTCATGATACGAGCCCCGCTGCGGAGGTGCAACGCGGGCCGGACATCCGGTAAACCCTACCGGCGCGTGCCTCGTACCCTCCGCATCCGTCTTTCTCTATATGTTATCATGACTGCCACGTATGAGCTATCGTGCCCTTTCACTTGAACCGGACACCTCGCATCTCCTTGTTTTGGATCAGGATGCTGACTTTATGGGGAGCCTAATTGATTTCGCAACTACGCACGACGTGTCCAGTGCTACATTTCACGGAATTGGTGCATTTTCGAAGGCGACGCTTGCGTTTTTTAATCGTGAAGACCAAGTGTACGACCCAATTGCAGTAGATCAGCAGGTTGAGGTGTTGCATGTAACCGGCAACCTGACGTGGCACGACAACGCTGTGCGTGTGCATGCGCATGCTACGCTGGGCCGCCCCGATGGCTCTACCCTGGGTGGGCACCTGGTAGATGCAACCGTATGGCCGACGCTTGAACTGCAGTGTCAGACGTATAACACCCGCGTTGAACGTCTGCAGAATGAGGCGGTGGGCCTTCCGCTCATTCCGCAGGACACGTAGTACTGTCCCCCTTTTTCACATCACATCGTTATGAAGATTCCTGTCTCCGATGCCCTGCTCGACAACTCGTCTGCGGAAACCGTATCCGTGCCATTAGCGCCTGATGAGATGGAATGGCTGACGGATCAGGCAGAGGTGCGCGACCTGTCGAAGCGGCAGTTTGTGCGCTACATCATCAACCGCATGATCCGCGCCGAGCGCAAACGAGACGGCGCCCGTGATGCCGCATAGGCCGTTGCACGCGATGCGGGCTACGATCCGACGCGGCCCTGCTGAGGGGAGGAGGCTTTCGCATAGCGCCGACGCGGGATGCGCCCCG
>CAZBTM010000228.1:0-5095 GCA_964494425.1 uncultured Rhodothermales bacterium
ACGAGCACGCCCCCGGGGCGCAGCGTGCGGTGCATATCGCTCAGCCCCGCATCTAAGTTCTCGAAGTTGCGAACCCCAAACGCCACGAGCGCGGCATCGAACGCGTTGTCGGGAAACGGAAGATCGGCGGCATCCCCCTGAACCAGTTGGATCCGCGGGCCCAGACCGCGCCGGTCAAGCTTCTTCTGACCAAAGCGCAGCATCTCGGCGGAGATGTCGACCCCCACGACCTGGCGCGGGTGCAGCTCCTCCTCGGCCATGATGGCGAGGTCGGCGGTGCCGGTGGCCATGTCCATAAGCCGTGTGACGCGCTCGGGGCGCAGCAGGTCAATCGCGCGGTGGCGCCAGTACTGGTCGATGCCAAGGCTTAAGATGCGGTTCAGCAGGTCGTAGCGCGGGGCAATGGCATCGAACATGGCTTCGATGTGCTCGCGCTTGCCATCGACTTCGCCAATGGGCGGATGGCTGGCAGGGGGATGCGTGGGCATAGCAGCAAGAAGCGAAAAAGTGGGGCGGGATGTACGGCATGTTGTATCCCGCCTGCAGCGTAGAAGTGCCGGAGGAGGTAGGGATCCGGCAGGCTTAGCTCAAAATCTGCGTGAGCTTCAGCAAGTCGTAATCGATACTCTTTTTTCGGCCCCACACGTTGCGGAGCGGCGTGAGCTTGACCTCGCTGTTTACGAGGCCGACCATGACTTCAGAGTGCCCGTCGAGGAGCGATTCGACAGCGCCCACGCCCAGGCGGCTGGCCAGGACGCGGTCGCCGGCAGTGGGCGAGCCACCGCGTTGGATGTGGCCCAGAATAGTGGAGCGCAGGTCGATGTCGTCGAAGTCGCTATCGTCAAGGAGTGCTTCCTCAATGCCACGCGCACCGCCGAGCTCGTCGCCCTCGGCCACGATGACGATGGTAGAGCGCCGCTGCGCGGACATGAGCGACAGGAGGCGCTCCTTGACGACCTCCATTTCGGTGATGGTTTCGGGGATGAGCACCATCTCAGCGCCGCCGCCAATACCGCAGTTCAGGGCGATGAAACCTGCATCGCGCCCCATCACCTCGATGAGGAAGAGGCGGTTGTGTGCGTCGGCGGTATCGCGCACGCGGTCGATGTTCTCGATGGCCGTGTTGAGCGCTGTATCGTAGCCGATGGTGGTATCGGTGCCGTAGAGGTCGTTGTCGATTGTGCCGGGACAGCCTACCACAGGAATGTCGTGTTCGTCGTGCAAGATGTTCGCGCCGCGCATCGTGCCATCCCCGCCGATAGCAACCAGCGCATCCACCTTGTACTCCTTCAGCATGCGCACAGCGCGAGCGCGACCTTCGGGTTCCATGAACGCCGGAGAGCGCGCGCTTTTGAGTACGGTACCGCCAGTTTGCACAATGTTGGAGACCGAGCGCCGGTCCATCTCCACAAAATCGCCTTCGATCATGCCCTCATAGCCGCGGCGAATGCCCATCACGTCGAGGTCGTTGGCCAGGGCAGTGCGCACCACCGCACGCAGACAGGCATTCATGCCGGGGGCATCACCTCCGCTGGTGTACACCCCAATACGCTCAATGTCTCTCATAAAACGAACCATTCGTTGTAGAAGTCAAGATAGGAAGCGTAGACGCAGTGTGGGCTGGTGCTACGGCGCTACAGGGCGCGCTACCACGATACCGATCTGATGGTCGATCTGTTGGACGTACTGTTGAATATCGGGCGAAACAACGACCTCGCCGCTGAGCGAGGCATGCAGCAGGCCCAATGGCCCGTCGTCAGCGCGAAACGCAAGCCCGGTGTGGGCAATGTCGAGCCCCTCGATGTCCGTGGCCAGCCCAATAATGTCGCCCGCTTCGATCTGGTCGGCCACCGCGTCAATGTCGTCTTGAGGGAGGACGTGGCGCTCGTGATCTGCGGCCTGCAGATTGGCCTCCATATCCTGGATGCAGGCGTAGAGGCTATCGTTCGTGGCAAAGCGGTCGTACGCGTCGCGGTGTTCGCTCATGAAGGTAAGCGAGCGATCTACACGGGTCCCGCCCAGGTCAGCGGTGATGTCGCGCACCACGCCGCGGCGCTCGTTGTCGGCAATCCACTCGCTAAAGTAGTGCAGGCGAGCGCAGTAGCTGGGTTCGGCACCGCCGCGATAGCGCTGGGCTTGCAGGCGCTCGGCATAGCCCTCAAACCCATAGTCGCGTACGGCCACCCCGCGTCCCATGGCCAGCATGGCTTCGACGAACGTCACACAGTCGAACCCGTCAAGGCGCGTTACGAGACGCTCGGTGGGCGTGGTGTCGAGCGTATGCTCCAGGTACGGAGCGCCCATAAACTGCTGCCCCAGCGCATGCCATCGGCAAAGCGATCTTGCGTGGCTGAGTCGGGCGGAGCCGGAGGCGCTTCTTGTACGCCGGTGGGGGCGTCGTCGGGCTCGGCGGGCGGGGGCGGGGCGTCGTCGGTGCAGGCGGCAAAGGGCAACAGAAGCAGCAGGCCCACAATACGAAGCAAACGGACGGACATATCGGAAGCAGTTACGTTCAGAACACACAATGGGGGATGCAAAGGGCTGCGCATCCCCCTGTACCTACAAAACAAATAGACCCAGCTACGATGGCACCGGGCCGAAATCAGGCGCGCTGTTCATATCCGGCAGGCGGTCGAAGGGTTCGTTGGGGAGGGGCCACCATGAGCAGTCGACCCCGAGGGCGGTGCGCAGGATGTCGAGGTAGCGCGAGCGCGGCACCTCGCGGGCGCCAAAGCGCTCCAGGTGCTTGGTGGTGTACTGCGTATCGAGCAGCTGGTAGCCGCCGCCCCGCATCTGCCGCACCAGGTGAGCCAGCGCCACCTTCGAGGCATACGACTCGCGAAAAAACATCGACTCGCCAAAGAACGCACCGCCCAGAGCCACGCCGTAGAGTCCGCCCGCAAGCTGGTCGTCCTTCCAGCACTCCACACTGTGCGCCACGCCCCGCTGATGCAGCTCGGTGAACACCTCTTTGATGGGTGGCGTGATCCACGTTTCGTTGCGGTCGGCACAGCCCGCGATGACCTTGGCGAACGCAGTGTCGGTGCGCACGGCAAAGGTGCCACGCCGCACGTGCCTGGCCAGGTTATGGGGCATGTGGAACGCATCGAGCGGAATGACGCCGCGTGGGTCGGGCGAGTGCCACTGAATGGTCTGCGTGTAGGGCGTGCCCATCGGGAACAGGCCTTGCGTGTAGGCCCAGATGACTTGGTTGGCCGAGAGCGCGTCGGACATGCGGAGCGGGGAAAATCAAAGGAGGCTTTGCAGAGCACAAACTGTGAATGGCGTGGCGCGTTCGTATGTTGCTGTTATAACATAGCCTGCATCTGCTCGTCGCTCCCTCCCCTGGTTCTGCTCTCTCTCTATGTCTGATACATCGTACCGCGCCGACCTCGATGACCGTTCGTTCGACTGCACGGTGACCGACAACGAGAGCCTTGTGCTCGACGAGACCGAGGCCGACGCCTTGGCCACCGACATTTCGGTGGAGCGCGTGGGGCCGGGCTACCTGTCGCTTCTGGTCGATGGCACGAGCGTATCGGCCGCTGTGGAGCCGCTCGATGGGAACCGCTACCGCGTCACGATCAACGGGCGCATGACCGAGGTGCAAGTCAAAGACGAACGCGCCATGCTGCTTGAGTCGTTCGGGCTCAAAGCCGCTGCCGATGCCGGCGAGGCCGAAATCCGGGCGCCCATGCCGGGCCTGGTGCTCGATGTGCTCGTCTCCGAAGGCGACACCGTCGAGGCCGACGAGGGCCTGCTCGTGCTCGAAGCCATGAAGATGGAGAACGAACTGGCGGCGCCGGGGCCGGGCACCGTCGAGGCGATCCATGTGAGCGAGGGCGACGCCGTAGAGAAAGATGCGCTGCTCATCGAACTGGACCTGGAGGTGTAGCCGTCTGCTTAGCGGTCTGCTTGGGGGAGGCGCAGGCCGCCTCTTTCTGTCTTTTCTTCGCGATTCCCGCCTGCATATGCGTATTCTCGTAACAGGAGCCACCGGACTCGTTGGCTCGGCGCTGGTGCGCCAGCTGGTGGCCCAAGACGCCACGGTGCGCATCTTTCGGCGCCCCGATTCGCCCCTGGATGCGCTTGGCGACGCTGTTGATGCCGTTGAGCATGCCACCGGCGACCTCACCAAGGCGCACACGGTGCAGCAGGCCATGGAGGGCATTACGCACGTGTACCATGCTGCCGCTCGCGTGAACCTCGGTGCGGATCTGCGTGCGCTGCGTCCGGTGAATGTACATGGCACGGCCCACGTCTTGAACGCGGCGCAGCAAGCGGGCGCAACCCGCGTGGTGCACACCTCCAGCATTGCTGCACTGGGCCGCCCTGCATCCCACGAGGGACTCATCTCAGAAGATACGGCGTGGACGGGCCGCCCCGACCGCTCGGCGTATGCCCAAACCAAGCGCGAGTCGGAGCTGGAGGTGCACCGCAGCATCGCTGAGGGGCTCGACGCCGTCATCGTGAACCCAGCGCTTGTCTTTGGCACGGGGCGCCCCGATGCCAGCACGCATCGCATTGTGCAGGCGGTACGCAGCGAGCGGCTTCCGGGCGTACCGCCGGGCGGCACCTGCGTGGTCGACGCCGAAGACGTGGCTATGGGGATGCGGCGGGCCATGCTCCACGGCACCACCGGATGCCGCTACATTTTGGGTAGTCAGAATCTGCCCTGGGGGGCGATTATCAGAAAGCTGGCGGAGGCCCATGGCGTGGACGCTCCCGATCGCATCATTTCGGAGGGCTGGCTGCGTGCCGCCGGCGGACTGGCAGAGGCCTGGGCGTGGGTCACGCGGGGCACGCCTCGCTTCTCGCGGACGATGGCGCGCTCTGCATCTCGCACCCTGCGCTACGACACGACGCGTGCCCGGGCTGAACTGGAATGCACGTTTCGCCCGTTTGCCGAAACCGCCGCCCGTATTGCTGATGCCGCGTAGCACAGGTCCGTCCGGGCGGTTGGTGATCAGATTACAATGGTACGCCCGGCGTTCGGCCCCGGCTCTGTAGTGCTAAAGCGCCTTGTCCACAAAGATGATTAGGAGCCGCATAGGGTAGTAGATAGACGTTAAGTGATAGCTCTCCTGATAAAAAC
>CAZBTM010000229.1:0-1516 GCA_964494425.1 uncultured Rhodothermales bacterium
GCGTGCCGCCGCCCACGTACAGATCGCCGAAAGGGCACACGGTCGACTACGACCTGAGCTCCTGCGAGCGCCGCTATTGGCAAGTCACTGGCGAGGTGCCTGGCGGGCTCCCCGGCTTCGTCATCCCCCAGTTTTCCTGGGCGGATGTGCAGGCCCTGATTCCCGGTGCCCTGACGATCTCGCTTATCGGATTTATGGAGTCCATTGCCGTGGCCAAGGTGTACGCCCGCCGCAATGGCTACAGCCTCGATGCCAACAAAGAGCTCGTGGGGCTGGGTGTGGCGAACGTGGCCGGCGCTTTCTTTCAGGCGTACCCGACCACCGGCGGCTTTTCGCGTACGGCCGTTAATGCCGAAGCCGGGGCGAAGACCAACGTGGCGGGCATTATCAGCGCCGCAGTCATCGCCCTCACGCTGCTCTTTCTGACTCCGCTGTTCTACTACATGCCGAATGCCATCCTCGCCTCCATTGTGATGGTTGCGGTGGCCGGACTCATTGATTGGAAGGAAGCGATGTATCTGTGGCGCGTAGACCGCCGCGACCTGGCGCTCATGGCGCTCACCTTTGTCGCTACGCTTGCACTTGGCATCGAGGAAGGGATCCTGGCAGGCGTAATCGTGTCGCTTATCGCGATCATTTATCAGAGCGCAACACCTCACACTGCCATCATGGGGCGCTTGCCGGATTCAACCACCTACCGGAATCTAAAGCGCAGCCCCGAAGCGATTACCCGCGCCGATGTGATGATTGTGCGGATGGATGCCGCACTCTACTTCGCCAACGTGTCGACGTTCAAGGATCTGGTGAGCGAGATCGACATGAACAACGAGGCGCTGCGTGCCATCGTCATCGATATGTATCCCGTAAACCGCGTGGACTCGACAGCCGCTCATGCGCTGCATGAGGTCATTGAGATGTGCCGCGAAAACGGCATCGACCTGTACCTCGCCGGACTCAAAGGGCCCGTGCACGATGTACTCGGGCGCGCCGGTGTGATTCATGAACTCGGGCCCAACCACCTGTTCTACGAGGTACACGAAGCGGTGCAGGCTGCCGAATCTGCACATCGGCCCGACACCGCCAATGACAATGGCACAGCGTCAGACACCACGAAGTCAGAAGCCGAGCGCCCAGCGGACGTGTCATCGTAGCTGGGTTGCACGTTTGGTGAATCGGTACACGTGGTGTAGTAGGGACACTGCGCGCCATGGTATCTGTTTAGCGGGCTTCAATGATCGCCGGGGGGCATTCCATGGGTCTACATGCTCCCCTTCTTCCCTTTTGTCACCTTGAGCGCATACCAACCGCGGTCGCCCCGACCACTGTCGGGGGAACGGTCTCCTACACCATCGGCACGGCATGCGCTCTACGAACATCGCTTCCTCCTTGGCAGAGGCAGGCGGCTCACGGGCCGGGCCCATTCACATGGGGCCCTTCCACATGAAATCCTGCTTTAGATCCACCCCTCAGTCGCTGGCGCGACAGCTCCCCTCTCCAGGGGAGCGGCTTCGGGCGG
>CAZBTM010000229.1:1526-5059 GCA_964494425.1 uncultured Rhodothermales bacterium
CGTCCTGTGCTAAACACGTACGCGCCGTGCCCCCACTACTTACCTATTCAACCGGTTCGAGACGGAAGATGCCGCCGCTGGCGTCGTCGGTGAGCAGGTAGAGGAAGCCATCGGGGCCGGTGCGCACGTCGCGAATGCGACCCAGTTCGCCTGCGAGCAGGGTTTCTTGGTGCGTGACCTCGTTGCCCTCAAGCACGACGCGGCGCACCTGCTGGTACGCGAGCGCTCCTACAAACAGATTGCCCTGCCACTCGGGGAACGCGTCGCCGTCGTACACCGCCAGGCCCGAGGGCGCAATCGACGGTGTCCACTGCATGACCGGCTCCACGAAGCGATCCGTCTGGTCTGGATCGACGCCGACCGGTTCATCCGCATTGTACTCGCGCCCATACGTAGCCACGGGCCAGCCGTAGTTGTTGCCGGCTTCGATCAGGTTGAGTTCGTCGCCGCCGCGCGGGCCGTGCTCGTGGGCCCAGATGGTGCCGGTTTCGGGATGGCGTATCATACCCTGTGGATTGCGGTGTCCGTACGAAAAGTGAGCATCGCTGACCGAGTCGTCATCCACAAACGGGTTGTCGCTGGGGATACTGCCATCAGCATTCAGGCGAAGCAGCACGCCCGCATCGTCTTGTGTATCCTGCGCCGGGTCGCGCAGTCCGCGGTCGCCGATGCTGGCGAGGAAGGTGCCATCCTCCAGAAAGACAATGCGCGAGCCGTAGTGGCGCCCCGGTTCCTTCGGCGGATCCTGCACGTAGAGCGTCTCCATGTTTGTGAGGGAATCGCCCTCAAGCTGTGCGCGGGCAATGGTCGTGGAGGTCACCTCCTCGCCCTGCGGATTGGAATACGTGAAGTAGATCCAGCCCGTGTTTTCATAATCGGGGTGCAAGACCACATCGAGCAAGCCGCCCTGATTCACCGAGCGAATCTCGGGCAGCCCCGTAAGAGGCGTTACCGTACCATCGGACGATACGCGGTTCATGCGTCCGGGACGCTCGGTTACGAGCATATCACCGTCGGGATTCTCCAGGTTGTCGGCCAGTTGCACGACCTGAAAGTCGAGCTCCTCACTCTCCACAAGATCCACAACGATCTCGCCCTGACTGGTGCTCGTATCTGACTCCGGACTGTTATCGGCCGCCGACACATCCGACGATGCGTCTCCTCCGCATCCGGCCAGCAGCAGGGCACCTAAAATCACCAAAACACTATGGAAACCAATCGTACGCATAAGAAGCCGAAAACCTGTGGGAAGACAAGACGAACAACTACATCGCAACGGCACGCACAGCCGGGGCATCCGTTTCCACACCCGTAGGTAATTGTGCGTACAACGTTACGGTTTCCGCTATGTAGCGCATCAATGGTCGTGTTCATTTTCAAGACGTTATTCTATGGCTGCTCCATCTGTGTCCCCAGGCCGGTCGTTGATGCATGTTGGACCGGCGTATCCGTACCGGGGCGGCATTGCGCATTTTACGGAACTCACTGCCCGCGCGCTGCGCGATGCCGGGTATCCGCCCCGCCTCTGCACATTCACACGACAGTACCCGGCGTGGCTCTTTCCCGGACGCACGCAGACCGTGGAGCCCGGCACGCCGCCGCCCACGGACCTCCCCAAACCCGACCGACGCATTGACACGCTGAACCCGCTCACCTGGCATCGAACGGCCCGGTGGATGCAGCAGGAAGCTGCTGGAGCCGTCATGCAGTACTGGATGCCTTTTATGGCACCGCCCTTTGCATACATGGCCTGGCAGATGCGTCGGGCGGGCCGCCCTGTTGTCGGGATTATTCACAACGCACTGCCCCACGAACGGCACTGGGGGGATGCGCAGCTCAGCCGCCTCTTCCTGCATCAGCTAAGCGGCGCGGTGGTGCTCTCAGAGTCGGTCGCTGCTGATGTGCACGCGCTGGCCCCTACGCTTCCCACCGAGCAGGTCGACCACCCCGCGTACACGCGCTTCGGGGCCTTACCCGATCAAGCCACGGCACGCGCCCGCCTGGATCTACCGATCGAGGGGCCGCTTGTGCTCTTCTTTGGCTTTGTGCGCCGCTACAAAGGACTCGATGTGCTACTCGACGCGTGGCCCACCGTGCAGGAGCACCGGCCCGACTCATTTCTCTGTATTGCGGGCGAGGCCTACGACGCCCCTGCGCCCTACCGCGCTCAGATGGAGGCGCTGCCCCATCCCGATCGCGTGCGGTGGGACGACCGCTACATCCCCGAAGACCAAGTGGCCGACTACTTCGCCGCTGCCGACCTCGTGGTGCAGCCGTATCGCCACGCCACGCAGAGCGGCGTCGTACAGATTGCCGCGCACATGAACCGCCCCGTCATCGTTACCGACGTGGGGGGCTTGCCGGAAACAATCGACTCCGGGCGCACCGGCTTCGCCGTACCGTCCGAGGATCCAGATGCATTGGCTGAGGCCATCATTCACGCATGTCAGCCTGAACAGCAACGCCTATTGACGGGGCCACAAGCTACAGGCGGATCGGCAGAGGCTCTGGCACAGGCCGTTGAGCGGATGTTGCAACACTGAACCTGTGCCTCCCACAAGCCGTACCGCAGCCGCCGTATACGTCCGCTATTCGTCTGGTATCCTGGTAGTTATGAGCAGTACCCGCATTTCGCACGACTCGGTCGCTGGCCTGCGCGTAGGGCGCTGGCCGTTGGGACCTACAACGCGCAGCATCTGCTACCGGGCGGGGCATACACTTATTGACACCGGACCGCCGAACCAGTGGAAACAGGTCCGCCACTTTGTCGAAGAAGAGCATGAGGCGTATGGCATTGAGCGCGTGGTGTGCACCCATCACCACGAAGACCACGCCGGGAACGCCGCCCGCATTCAAGAGCTGTTGGATGTGCCGGTGTACGCCCCCGAATCCAGTCTGGAGCGGCTGAAGGAGGGATTTGCCATGGAGTGGTATCGCCGCGTGGTGTGGGGCACGCCGCCCGAAATCGAAGCCGAGGCGCTCCCCGAGGCGCTTCCGCTTGGTCCCGGCGCCACACTACAGGCGCATGCCGCTCCCGGCCACGCCGACGACATGGTGTGCCTGCATGTGCCCGAACGCCGCTGGCTCTTCACCGCCGACCTCTTTCTGGCGCCCCGCATCGAGTACCTTCGTTTTGATGAGGATGTGCATGCCCTGGCCGAATCGCTGCATGCCATGGCCCAGCTCCCAGCAGATGTGCTGTTCTGCGGCCATCAAGGCGTGGTGGAGACCGGGGCGGCTGCCCTTCAGGAAAAAGCGCGCTATCTCGAGGCGCTCTGCGGACAGGTGCAGCGCCGGTACTACCGCGAGCAGCAGCCGCTGCCCGATATCCAAGACGACCTGCTGGGCCGCGAGGGCATGCTGCGCTGGCTTACGGGCGGCGACTTCTCCAAAAAGAACCTGATTGCAGCCTGTATCCGCCGCACCGACGCCTCGGACGACCTCCCGGACATGATCAGCGCCCCCACCCCGATGCGGTAGGACTCAATACGACGGCAACGGATCGGGAGTTGGGTGTCATTAGTCGCTAAGCA
>CAZBTM010000230.1:0-3679 GCA_964494425.1 uncultured Rhodothermales bacterium
AAACTCAATGTTGATGGGCATGCCTTCAGGGAAGAGTGCAGCCGCCTCTTCATCGCGCTCCTCTTCCCACCACGTCTGCACCTCCTGGCGCATCTCTTCTGCCGCGGCGCGTTCGACGGACGAGTATACTTGGATCTGAAAGCCATCCACAATCTGCTTTACGCCCTGATCCGCTCGTACCTCCATGAGCTGTCTCGGCACGGTGTGAATGATAGCTGCGGTGCTTAAGCGCGGCGGCTGTGCCTCGAACTGACGCGCATCAAAGGTTTCGTAGGGAGCTACCGACACCGCTGTACGCGCAGTAGACTGCTCTTCAGCGGCGTCATCCGCAGGCTGCGATGTTGACTCTTGCGGGCCGGTACACCCGACAACGAGGAGAAGGACAACGGGCACAATGACAAGCCGGGTGATAAGCTTCATAATGGACACAGCCATGCGTCAGAATAAGGAACGATGGAGCAGCCTAAAATGCGGCAACCTGTTTGAGGTTTACGACCGACAGGTCTATCTCCAGGATAATGGTTAGTACGCTGCTTCTGGGTTGGTTACGCCTTCCATAATGCCCACTGAACCGCTGGCTCCGATTCGCGTGGCCCCGTGTGCTACCATATCGACCACGTCGGAGGCGGATCCTACCCCTCCAGATGCCTTTACGCCAAGGTTTTCGCCTACAATGTGACGCATCAGTGCAACATCTTCAACCGTGGCCCCACCTGTACTGAACCCGGTAGAGGTCTTCACAAAGTTGGCCCCTGCACGATCGGCCACATAGCAGGCAACGGCCTTCTCGGCATCGTTCAGGAGCGCCGTTTCCAGAATCACCTTCAAGAGGGGCTGTCCGGGCTCTGACTGTAGCGCCTTCACAACGGCGCGGATATCGCGCTCTACGCGACGCCACTGGTGGGCTTTCGCTGCGCCGATGTGCATAACCATATCAATTTCGCTGGCGCCATGCTGCAAGGCCCACTGGGCCTCGGCGGCTTTGACTTCAGGATGACTGTGTCCCAGTGGAAACCCCACTACGGTGCACACATCGACAGTCGTGTCGGCCAGTGCCTTTGTAGCTTCCGGCACGTACGCAGTCGGCACGCAGACCGAGGCAAACGTATACTTACGCGCCTCGGCAAAACACTGCGCGTAGGCATCCGGCCCCGCAGTGGGGTTCAGCTGTGTGTGGTCAATGAACTGCGCAAGGGCCTCGGGAGACAGTTCGGGAGGCGGCGTCGGTCCGCTCAGCCCAGGCGTAGCCTTGGCTTGCAAACGCTTAATGGTGGGAGCCAGGTACGTGCTGCGCACGTCGTTCGATACGTCCCACGCACGAATCGCTTCAACAATCGACTGGGGGGTGGACAGAGCCATAGGCCGGTACGCGATGAATCAACAGAAACAAATTTGCAGACTGCCTTGCAATATGCAGACACAACGTCGTTTCTGCAAGCGCTTTTCTCTCTTAGAAGGCATCCTATCTTGAATCTTACAGCAAACGAACGTTTGCACTTCTGATTGTCCCCTACGCGCAAGCCGCTTTCTGGCGCTCAAGTCTCAGTGCTCAAGTCTCAGAAGCGGCACTGCTGTCGGCAGCGTGTCCGCTGGATGCGTTGTCACGTTCAGAGAACGCGAGCGAAGCTGAGTTGATACAGTAGCGCTTTCCGGTGGGCTCCGGCCCGTCATCAAACACATGGCCGAGGTGGGCATCGCACGAGGCGCACGTCACCTCAACACGACGCATGCCCAGGCTCCGATCTTCGTGCAGCTCCACATTTCCCTGATCCACAACATCCCAGAAGCTGGGCCACCCCGACCCCGACTTATACTTGGTGGTCGAGTCGAACAGCTCGGCACCGCAGCACACACATCGGTATACGCCGTTGCCGTCATGATCCCAATACTCGCCGGTGAACGCGCGCTCGGTTCCCCCCTCCCGTGCAATCTTATACTGTTCGCTGGTAAGTTTCTCTTTCCACGCCCGTTTAGACAATGAAGAACTCATATTGATAGAATATGGCAAAATGAATAGTTTGTGTATCATACCGCACGACGAGTGTACCACTGCGTTCCCACAATCTTGCTGTGTATTACATTTGTCGTAGCCAAACCCTACGCATCAGCTCCTCCTACGGCTTTTCTCTTGACGCGCCCCCCTGGCTACAGCGCATTTTTGTCGCTTCATGCGTCCATTTCGCACGCTGCGTGCTTCTATGCACTCTAACACCAATGCATCATACTAACACCAATGCATCATAACAAAAGCCCTCCTGCATCATCTGCAGAAGGGCTCCAAAGATATGCGGGCAGGATCTGACAGCGCCGACCAAAGCTGCGCCAATTCAAGACGCTTTGGGATTTGTGGAGCCTGTTGGATTCGAAGGCTCCTCCGTATCAGCCTCCATCAAATCTGTAGAGGCCTCATCAGACGCAGACGCATCAGCAGCCCCTTTCGAAGCCGGAACGGCATCGGTGGTGGCTCCGTCGCCTTCCGTATCAGAAGTCACTTCGCTATCAGCGGCTTTGGCCCCTGAGACAGAGACATCGTCAGCAACATTGGAAGCACCATTGTTCGTGACAGCGTCGCCGTTGAGCAGGGCCAGCACGTCTTTGCCAGGCACCTCCTCACGCTCGATAAGCAGGTCGGCGAGCTTATCAAAGGCATCGCGGTGCTGCCCCAGCGTGTCGACAGCACGTCGGAATGCGTTTTCGGTAATCTGGCGCACCTCGTCGTCAACCTCACGAGCCGTTTCGTCGCTGTAGTCACGCCCGCGCGACAGCTCTTCACCCAGGAACACGTTGTCCTGTTCATCGCCCAAGGCAATGTGCTTAAAGCGCTCGCCCATGCCCCAGTCAAGCACCATCTTCCGGGCCATCTTGCGGACCTGCTTCAAGTCGTTTTCGGCGCCGCTCGTAGCTGTGTCGAAGATCATCTCCTCGGCAGCGCGTCCACCCATGACGACCGCCATGCGGTCGAGCAGGTATTCGCGACGATACAGGTACTTCTCTTTCTCCGGCATCTGCTGCGTAACGCCCATCGCTTGCCCGCGTGGCACGATGGTGACCTTGTGGACCGGGTCGGCGTGCGGTAGCGCAGCAGCCACAATGGCATGCCCGGCCTCATGGTAGGCCAGCAGGCGGCGCTCTTCCTCGTCAAGCACCACGCCCTCGCGGCGAAGCCCCATGATGACCTTGTCGCGCGCCTCTTCAATATCGGCGTTGGTGATAGCCTTACGCCCATGACGCCCCGCCAGGAGAGCCGACTCGTTGAGCAGGTTTTCCAGGTCGGCGCCGCTGAATCCGGGCGTGCTCGATGCAATCGTATCCAGATCCACGTCGTCCTCAAACGGCTTGTTCTTGGCGTGGATCTTCAGGATTTCACGCCGTGCCTCGCGGGTGGGCAGCGGCACCGTAATCTGCCGGTCGAAGCGGCCCGGACGCGTTAGCGCCGAGTCGAGGATGTCGGGCCGGTTGGTGGCGGCCATCACGACGACGCTTTCGCTTTTCTCGAAGCCGTCGAGTTCGGCCAGAAGCTGGTTCAGCGTCTGCTCACGCTCATCATGGCCGCCGCCGACCCCCGCTCCACGCTGCCGACCAATAGAATCCAGTTCGTCAACAAAAATGATGGCCGGTGCGTTTTTCTTGGCCTCCTCAAACATATCTCGCACACGCGAGGCCCCTACGCCCACAAACA
>CAZBTM010000230.1:3841-5045 GCA_964494425.1 uncultured Rhodothermales bacterium
TGCCGCCCAGATTCTCAAAGTGCTCTGGGTTTTTCAGGAACTTAATGATCTCTTCCAGCTCCTCTTTCGCCCCGTCAGCACCCGCTACGTCGTCGAAGGTCGTTTCTTCTTCGCCCTTGTCAAAGAGCTTCGCCTTGCTTTTGCGTACCGAGAACAACCCTTGCCCCTGCGACTGCATGCGCCGCAGGAAAATGTATCCGATGATAAGCAGAATAACGATAGGCAGCAGCCCGATGATGACCAGCCCCCACGGGAAGTCGCTTTCCGGCTGGGCCACGACCTCGACACCCGCTTCTTCCATCTCTTCCATGAGCCGATCGTCGCCAAACGATGGCATGTAGGTCACGAACTCCTGATACTGCGTCGAGTCGCCCTGTGCGGTCGATCGCATTGCGCTTTCTTTCAGCGCTCCGCTCATTTCATCGCCCACGACTTCTACGCGTTCGACGTTGCCCGCACGAAGCTGCGTGCGAAACTCGCTATAGCTAATTTCGGGGCCCACGGCACGCCCGCCACCAAAGTAGCTCCAGGCCAGGAGCAGCCCCAACCCAATAGCTACAATAAATGCGACCGAGCCAAGCGGCGAGCCGCCTCCATCGTCACTCGTTCGTTTTTTATTCGGCGATTTCTTTTGATTGGAGCGATCGGCACCCGGTTGGTCTCGGGACGTGTCGCGCGAGGGTGAAGCGTCCTGTTCAGCCACGTTAAAGGGAGGAAATCAAATGAAGGTAGACGGCGACGAAGCAGACGAATCGTCGTCTCGGATCTCCCTTACACGCGTGCCTGTCGAAAGTGTCTCTTCATTTGCAGCAAGTTGGATTCATGCCCAATTCTTGACATGCGGCGCCGCGCTGTTACACGCATGTTGCAGTTATGCATGAGCTTGTTATGGTCGCTACTTCCTCGTATCATACACGTTGTGATTGAGTTGCGCTCGCGGCGTTTCGCTCCACCGCAGCGCATTCGGCATTCCCCCTTGTTCTATTCATGCATTCCGTTTGTGCTTATGGCAACTGAAAGCGCTTCCGCCGATTCGTTTCCGTTTCAGCAAGAGATCGTGTGGACCCCCGATCCTGAGGTGGTGGCTAACTCCAACCTGCAGCAGTTTATGGATGCGCAGGGCATTGCCTCGCTCGACGCGCTCCACACGCAGGCCGCCAACGATGTCGGATGGTTCTGGGAAGCGGTACTCGACGACCTCGGC
>CAZBTM010000231.1:0-4986 GCA_964494425.1 uncultured Rhodothermales bacterium
CAATCATCTCCAATCGCTCACGGATGCTAAAGAGTCCTTGGCCGCCTCCCGTTTCCTCGGTAAGCTCAGACGGATCAAACCCGGCGCCTTCATCGCTCACGGTAATAAACACCGAATCATCGTCATCTACCGTCACAGTGACGCGGGCTTTGTCGACATCTGCGTGCTTGACCACGTTGAAGAGCAACTCGCGCGTGGTTCGAAACAACAGGGTGTGCACACTTGACTCCAGAGGCGGACAGGACGTTTCTGCCTCCAGCTCTACGGCCAGGTCGTACGAGTTCTTCATGTGCAGGGCCAGCCATTGGAGCGCATCGCAGAGCGAGTCGTCCCCGATGGGCGGCATCAACTCCGACGACAGGTGCCGTGTGGTTTGGATGGCCGACTGAAGTTCATCGGCCACTTTCTGCAGGGTCTCGTTGGCGTCCTCGCTGGAGGCGTCCTCATTCTCATTCGCAGATTGGAGTTGATTCACGCGTATCTGCGCTGCCACGAGCAGTTGCTGCAGGTCGTCGTGTAGCACCTGACTCAGACGCTGACGCTCGCGCTCTTCGGCTACCGTAAGCGCCGCGTTCAACGCATGTACCTGCTCGGTGCGCTGTCGCAGGCGGTCGGTGGCGGCTTTCAGCTTCAACTCCGACCTTTTGCGATGCGTGATGTCGATAAACGTGAAGACCACGCCCTCTACCGAATCGTCGATGGTGCGATAGGGACGAATCCGAATCAGAAACCAGCGGTCGGTCTCGCTCTTCACCTCGCGCTCAAGAGTCGTCTGGTCCTCCAAGACCGTGCGTGCATCGGCCTCTAACTCCGTGTACTCCAGCCGATGCGTGAATGCGCTGATGGAACGGTCCGTATCCTCCTTCTGAATGTTAAACAGGTCTTTTACCGGCGGCGTAAATCGTTGAATGCAAAGCTCCGTATCCAGAAACAACGTTCCGATATCGGTCGCCACAATCAGGTTCTGCAAGTCGCTATTGGCCTGATGAAGCTCGTTGACCTTGGCTTCGAGCTCCGCGTTCACCGTTTTGAGTTCTTCGTTCACCGATTGGAGTTCTTCTTTGCTGGTTTCCAGCTCTTCGGTCATCGACTTATACTCTTCGTTCATCGACCGGAGCTCCTCATTCGCTGCGCGCATTTCTTGCTTCGAGGTTTCATGCTCCTCGATGGTTGTGCGCAACTGATTCTTGGTCCAGCTCAGTTCCTCCCGCAGGTCGTCGCCTTCCGAATCTCTGCTCACCTTAGCGTCTGCATCCATATCGAGCCGGTCGGGCGCGGTCTGATCTTTGATAAACATGACCAAAGCCGTTCCATTCGCGTTCATAGACGAGGTGCCTTTCGAGGGGGCTACTAAAAGGCGGATCCACTCGGTGGTGCCATTTAGCTGCATCTGCACCGGGGCCGCATTGACCTCTTCTTTGTTCGCAAATGCATTGCGCAGCGATGTTTGCAGCTTAATTTGCAGCTCGGGACGCACCATTTCCACGATATTTGCGCTTGGCGTACCGGCGGGATGCTCCAGATAGCGCCCCACGCCCCTGGAAAGATGCAAAATCGTATAGTTTTTATCGACCACCGCACTGGGCGGGGCATAGGTCTCTAACATGCGCCGGTGGATCTGAGCAGCCGTCGAACTGCTCGTAGACGAACTGGTTTGCTGCGTATCTCGCCAACGCGGCCCGTTGAGTGCCAACAATGTGGAGGGGAGCTCAGGAACCGTGGTGTTTTCATTCCGCGTGCTTTGGTATAAGCAGTGCGTCTTGTCCACCACCCGAAACAGATCATCTACGCCCCCGGTTGATTCGGAGCTTCCCAGAAAGAGGTAGCCGCCATCGTTAAGCGCATAGTTAAACAGCTTGAACACCGATGTCTGCAGGTCGCGCCGCAGGTAGATTAGAAGATTGCGACACGAGATCAGATCCAGCTTCGAAAACGGAGGATCCCGCAACAGGTCGTGCGGCGTAAAGATGACACACTCGCTTAGGATGTTCTTGACAACATACCATGTCTCTTCATCCCGAAAGTAGGTGTTCAGATAGCGCGTGGGTACATCAGCCGCAATCGACGCGGGGTAGCGTCCGGCGCGAGCCTTGGCCAGCGCTTCTTTGTCGAGATCCGAGGCAAAGATCTGAATCTGCTCGGGGTTGATATCGTGTGTGGCGGCCTCTTCCATCAGCAAGATGGCCAGCGAATAGGCTTCTTCGCCTGTGGCACAGCCCGGCACCCATACGCGAATCGGAGTTTCCTTATTCTTGTCGGCGTAGATGGCAGGAAGGACCTGATCGCGCAGCGCATTGAACGCCTTTGGATTCCGGAAGAAACTACTGACGCTGATCAAGAACTCGTTTCGCAGGCGCTGTGCTTCGGCGGGTTCGTCTTCGATAAGATCGAGGTAGGCAGACAATGAGGGCACCTGCCGTACCTGCATACGACGCTGGATGCGGCGCAACATGGTGGGCCGTTTGTACCGGTTGAAGTCTTGCCCGGTGTGCATACGCACCTGAGCAAAAATAGCGCGCAGCGTCTCCTGCATGTGAATGCCGGCGCCCACATCGTCAGGGGCGTCTACTGTTTGAAGCGAATGGACGGGGGTGCTTCCCGTCTCGATGCGCTCGGCCAACTGGGCCGCTGGAAGCACAAAGTCGGCTTCCTGAAGCAGTTCGAGGGCAGCGCGGGGCATGCTGTCGTATCCCGCTTCATCGGGTGACTGCACCCCTGTAAGACCGCACTGCGCCGCGATAGCACGCATTCCTACTGCACCATCGCTGCCTGCTCCCGATAGAATAACGCCTATCGCCTCCAGATCAGATTGCGCCAACGAGCGAAAGAAGTGGTCAATGGGCGCTACTCGCCCCGCCGGGTCCTCAAATTCCGTCGAGACCAACGCAGTGCCGTCCACGTCAAGCGCATGGCCCGGCGCTACGACATAGACGTGCCCCGCTTCCATCTCGGTGGAATCTGTCACCTGACGCACAGGCATCGAGGTACAGTGCTGAAGCACTTCGGCCAGCTCGCTTGACTGATCGGGAGACAGATGCATGACAACGACGAAGGCCATGTCTGGGGACTCCGAAAGCCCTGAAAAGAACTGCTTCAGGGCCTCAATTCCGCCTGCCGAGGCACCGATACCCACCACGCGAAGGGGCGATGTGGAATCTTCTTTGGAGGACTGACTGGTAGCCATAGCAACTATCGTATAAATATTCAAAGAAGCACAGGACCATGTTGCTCGTGTGCGTGACGGTGTGCGACCTGTGCACCATCATTGTGGCATCTGCTTAGATAAGACCTACATGATGCCTAATGTAAGGTGAATTGCGTGTACCTGGTACGTTATATTGAATCCGGTTTCATTGGTATTGTTCAAATATAGTGAACGATAGTGTGAGAAACCTACTCCCTTAGCCAGATGCTGCAGCCAGATGCTGCCGAGCGCACGGGTCATCACACAAACGCAAAAGCGCCCCATCCGTCTCCGAATAGGGCGCTTGCAGGGTACCTTTGTTCTGCTACACGTGCACGGTTACGCTGGCTCGCCCGCCGAGGCTTCCTCAAGCGCCACGCCTTGCAGCCCCATGGCTTCGTAGGTAGCGCCTTCAAACGCATCGAGGGTCGACTGCACTTCGTTCATAATGGCTTGCGGCCCTTTCGCATAGTCGAGGTCGAGGCTGACCCGGTCGGCGATCTGCGGCAAGATCTCCCAGCTGGGCTTGCAGTTGATCCGGTGCGACTCGTTGTGCCAGCGATCGAACGGCGTGCCGTGTTCGTCTTCGCGGCTGGTGCCCATTTCCATCATGAGCGTGCGGTTCACGCCCTGAATGGCCTTCGCCGGACGCACGCGCTGGGCGCGTCCGTCTTGGTTGACGTAGGTACCCACGGTTTCCACTACCATGGCGGCGGGAAGCGCTACATTGACAGCGGGCAGCGTTTCGTTGGTCGTGTTGTAGTAGTGCAGAATCACATCTACATCCTCAAGGTCGGCCAGCGCGCACAGCTCAGAGGCGACGGGGTCGTCTTCGAGGACGTACAGCACGTCGATCTCGCCGTTCTGGATGCGCGTGCGCAGCATCTGCACATCGGCTTCGCGGATGCCAAGGCGCTCACAGCCTTGGGCATTGGGGGTCTTGTCGTCGGTGATGAGCCAGTCATCGCCCGCACCGGGTTCGATGTGCGGCATGTAGACCGGCGCATCGGCCCCAAGATGCTCAGCCAACTGAGTCAGCAGGTAGTTGTCTTCAACGGTGGCGTAGGCGGATCCGACAAACTGGATGCGGTCGCCATCTACCGGGCCCAGCAGTGTGGCGGCTTTCGCATAGGCTTGCGTCCAGTTGGCATCGACAAGTTTGCCGTTGCGGCGCACCTGCGGGCCCTCGGGCCGGTCGTCGTTGAAGCGTTCGTAGACGAGGCGGTCTTCGTCGGGCAGCCAGTATTCGTTTACCTCCATGTTCTGGCGCGGCGTAATGCGCAGCACCTTGTTATCGCGCACCCAGTACTCGCAGTTCGCGCCGGTGGCGTTGGTGGTTACGATGGAGGGCGACGAGCTCATCTCCCAGATACGCGCCTTAAAGCGGAAGTCCGATGCCGTGAGCGCCCCCACCGGGCACAGGTCAATCGTGTTCATCGAGTAGGCTTCGTCGAAGTCCTCGCCCGGCGCGGTAATCGGGTAGTTTTGCACGCCCCGGTTGTTGATGGTGAGCTGCCCACTCTCCGAGATCTCGTCCGTAAAGCGCGTGCAGCGCGTGCAGTTGATGCAGCGCTCGGCATCCAGCGTAACGCGGGGACCAAGTTTGACGCGCTTCGGCTTGTGCACTTTGCGGAACTCAAAGCGCGAGCCTTCGGGGCCATATTTGTACGCCTGAATCTGCAAGGGACAGTGCCCGGCCTGGTCGCAGTTGGAGTACGGCGCCGGCAACCCCGAGCGCGCTTCGGCCCGCGGCCAGTTATTCTTACCCATAGCAAAGCGCCTGCAGTATTCCAATTGCAAAG
>CAZBTM010000232.1:0-4944 GCA_964494425.1 uncultured Rhodothermales bacterium
GCCCGACGGACTCTTCGAGGCGGAGCTGCGCGTGGGGGCGTTCCAGAACGGCTACTTCATGGCCCTGGCCAATCGCGTGGGCGAAGAAGACGTGCTCACCTTCGACGGGGGCTCGTTCGTTACCGACCCGTTCGGGCAGCTCGTAGACCAGGCCCCGCGCGGCAAAGACGCCATCCTCCACACGCATATCAACCTGGACCGATGCACAGAAGCCCCCGCCCGGCGCCTGTTTCTGAAAGACCGGCGCCCCGATCAGTATGCGCATGGTGCTGTGGCGCCAAACCGGACTTCAAATCAGGCGTAGAAACGCCGATATCTTTATGGTCGTGCATTGCATCGTGAATGGTAGCCCTAATGAAAAAACCATTCCTGGGGCGAACGGTCCCCCGTTCGCCCGTAGAAGCACATGCAGTGCGAACGACTGCTGTGTCAACCCTCATTTTGATGGTTGCGCTGCAATCAGCCCCCACGAAGCCTGTCATGGTGAGCGCAGTCGAACCATCTCCCTGTCGTTCAATGAGAACTGTTCAGGACGGCACGACAGGCGCACCGATCTTGGTTTGACCCAAACAATCACGCGTGACACAGTACTATGGAGTGGGCTGCGCCCGAATACATCTGGATGCTGGGAGGGCTGCCGATGGTCGTGGGGCTGTTCATCTGGGCACAGCGAAAGCGACGCGAAGCGTATGCCCACGGATGGATCTCTGAAGATATGCGCCCGACGCTGCGATGGCGACGGCAGGTGCAAGCCGCCATTGTCACCATGGCGGTAGCGCTGCTTGTGCTGGGGCTGGCGCGTCCGCGGATGGGTGGCGCAGAGCGTGAGGTGGAGCAGCGCGGCCTCGATCTGGTGATTGCACTCGATCTGTCGCGCTCGATGCAGGCTGAAGACATTGCCCCCACCCGCTTCGACCGCGCCCGCAGCGAACTCCTCAGCGTGTTCGACCAGTTGGCGGGCGACCGCGTGGCGCTCGTCGTGTTTGCGGGCACTGGCCTTTTGCAAGCGCCCCTCACCACCGACTATGCCGCGCTGCGTAGTCTGTTGGATGCGGCTGATCCGCGCTCCATGCCCACACCCGGCTCAAACCTGGAGGGCGCACTGCAAGCAGCAACAACCGCACTCGACGCCCGAGACATCTCCACCGATCCCAATGCTCCGCCGCGCGCTCAGGCCGTGCTGCTCCTCTCCGACGGCGAGTTTCACGATGGCGAGGTCGAGGCCGCTCGCGCTCAGGCCCAATCCAATGACATTGCGCTGTACACCGCAGGCTTAGGCACCAAGGAGGGGGCTCGCGTTCCCATCTACAACGAGAACGGCACCCGCACCGACTGGCTGCGCGAAGACAACGGATCCATCGTGACGAGCCGCCTGAACGCCAGCGCTCTGCGCGCCTTGCCCACGGGGCCCGGACGCTACTACGAACTGGGACCGGCTACCGGCTCCCTCAGTGTCTTTGTGGACGACCTGCGCGGGCTGGAACGCTCGCTCATTGGCGTGGAGCGATTCGAGGCGTACTACGAAGGCTTCTGGATTCTCCTGGCGCTGGCGCTGGGGCTGCTTCTGGTGGATGCCGTATGGGACCCAGCCCGCCCTGCATTTGCTACCAATCCCGCAACCACATGACGCTCCTCCGCTGGCTGCTCCTTCCGGTACTGATGAGCGCGCTCTGGACGTCGGGTGGAGACGCAGACGGGCGGCGGGGCAACACGCTCTACGAACGCGGAGCCTTTGCGGAGGCCGAGGCGGCATTTCAGGCTGGCATTGCACAGACGGATCCACGCGACAGCACCCGCTATGCAGCCCTGCATCACAACTGGGCGGCGGCGCTGTATCAGCAGGAGGCGTATGTGCAGGCCGATTCGGTGTTCGCCGTGGCACAGGAGTACGCCCGCGACACGGTCGAGCGCGTGCGCATCCGCTACAACCGGGCCACCAACGCCGCCCGCACCGGCGATACCGAAACCGCCCTTGCGCACTATCGCGCTGCGCTGCTCCTGGACCCGGCCCACGATGACGCCCGCCACAACTACGAAGTGCTGGCGCGCCAGCAGGCAGCGGCTCCGGCACCGCGCCCTGCCCCCGACATTGATCCGTCGGATTATGCGCAGCGCCTCAAACGCCGCGCCGAGGCGCTGGCTGCCCAGCGTGACTACACCGCCGCATTCGACCTAATGCAGAACGGCCTGGCCGAGGACTCGACCGTAGCCGCGTACCAAGACTTCATGGGACGGCTTGGTGCGATCGTTGCCATTGACCAGGATAGCGTGTCCACCGTGCAGCGTCCGTAGCGCAGGGGGCATGCAAAAAGCCCCACGCAAGGCCGGTAAGCCTGCGTGGGGCCGTAGTCGTGGGATGCGAAATGGCATGCCGCGCGTAGAGCTACAGGTTCTCGCTCGCCGGAATTGGGAACTGCGCCCACACCGTATCCTCCTCGCGGTCGATGGGGAGCGTGTCGAGGCGCTCATAGCGGCGCACGTCGACCCAGCGGTGGCCTTCGCCGTAGAGTTCGTAGCGGCGCTGCGTGAGCATCTCGTCGAGCAGGGCCTCTTGCGTTTCGGGGCCGTCGTACTCGGAGAGGCCTGCAGCCGTACGAATCACATTGAGATCGTCGATGGCATCGCCGAAGTTGCCCTCCCAGATGTTGGCTTCTGCGCGGATAAGGAGCAGTTCGGCGTTGCGCACGATCGGTATGGGGTCCTCCTGGGTCTTGTAGACAAAGAAGCCCCAATTCGACGACAGTCCATCGGCGGCAAATGCTTCCTCACGCTCGACGACCTTGCTAAAGCGATCGTCGATGATTTCGCCCTCGGCATTGCGAGCAATGTCGTCGACGTAGCTGGGATGCGCAGCCAGCAGGTTGCCCGACTCTTGCGGCGGCAGAAACCAGGGATTTACCAGATCGCCAGGGGCCGTTGAGAAGACGTGATAGATGCCGTTGGTCAGCGCGGCTTCCTCATCCACGAAGCTATCGGCGAGAAGGTCGAGCGCTTGGCTGTAGTTGCCGCGGTACACCGCTACACGTGCGGCAAGGGCCCGGTTGAAGGCGGTAAACTCGGCCGGCGTATCAAAGCCGTCGAAGCCCTCCGAGAGCGGAAATTCGAACGTTTCGCTGGCGGCTTGCAGGCGGCTGAACCCGGTGTCGAGGCGTTCAGCAATGTTGGTGAGCGCTTCGTCGTATCCAACCACCGGCCCGACCTCGTCGGCCGATACGTCAATACGGATGCCGTTTTCGAAGGTGAGGTTCGCATTTAGCAGCAGCTGGTACGCGATGATAGTCTGGGCATAGCCTTCGAATCCGGCTTTCTGCGCATCGTTGAAAAACGCGTCGCCCGAGTTATCGAGGGCTTCGATCATAATCTCGGCGTTACGCACCACGCGGTAGCGTTCCGCCCAAGGGCGCGTGATGTAGAAGGTGTTGTTGTCGAGCACCGACGAGCCGCGCCCGAGCAGGTCGGCGGTGAAGCGGGGATCGGAGGCACTGAAGCGGTACACTTCGCGCCCAATCATGCTTACGTCGGTGAGATACAGGTTCAGGTCAACCCGCATACCGGCCTCTACGCCTACCGCTACGTTAGCGAGCTTCTCGGGCGTAGGGTTCTCGATGATGTCTTCGAGACTGGGGTTGTTCGGGTCGGGCTCGTTACTAAGCTCCATCAGGTCGCAGCCATTCAGTAGGAACAGCAGGGTCAGGAGCGGCAGGGCGAGCGTAGAAAATCGAAGCAAGGAGGAGGGCACAATGGTCATGAACATAAGGGCTTGATGAGCGATCGCGGAGAGCGTACACGGCGGGCGGCACAGGCCGTTACAGGCCAACGCGTAAGTGAAAGAAGAGCTCTTTCGACTGAGGGAAGGGCGTCACCTCCACCCCATTCGACACGGGCTGCGATCCGAAGTTATTGACTTCGGGGTCGTAGCTCTTGTAGGGTGTGATGGTCAGCCAATTCGTGGCTGAGGCGCCGATGCGCACGCTGCGGAGGGCTCCGCTAAAGGCACGGTCGAGCAGCGAGGTAGGAAGGTCGTAAAACAGGCCAACCTCGCGGAGACGGAAGTACGACGCGTCTTGGACAAACTGCGCTGCGGACACCCCGACGTTGCTTACGCGATCCACGCCGTCGGGCACGCCGTTGCCGTTATCGTCGTCGTCATAGTCGGGCGAGGTGCCATTCAGGTCGAAGAGCAATTCCGACAGGTTCAGGTTGTCGCCACCCTTCTTCCAATGGGCGAGCACCGAAAGCGTCAGGTTCTCGTAGACCGTGAAGTCGTTTGTAAACGACATCTGAAAGTCGGGAGCGACATCGCCGAGTTGGAAGACGCCATCAGAGACGCCATCGCCGTCGCGGTCGTCAATGCCGATGATCTGCGTGGGGCTTTTGCTTTCCTCAATCCGGATTTGGCCGAGCGTAGCGCCAAACCCTCCGCCAATTGCGTTGAAAGCCGGCACGGGTAGCGACGTCACCTCGGCGTCGTTGGCCCAGAAGCTCGTGCGCGACTGCCAGCGCAGGTTGTCGCGCTCCAGCGGAACGAGTGTGAGCGTGGTTTCGATGCCCTGGTTGACGAGCGTGCCGCCGTTGAACGTCTCCAGCCGGAAGCCGGTCGAAGCCGGGACTTCGCGCCGTAGCAGCTGATCGGTGATCTCTTTGCGGTAGAGCGTGAGCGATAGGTTGGCGCGGTTCTCCCAGAGCCCCAGGTCAAACCCGGTTTCGATCTCGGTCTGCCGCTCGGGCTCAATACCTGCAAACCCGCGCTGCGGATTGATGAGCGTGCCCACGACACCGCCGATTGCTGCGGCCTCAAACGAGGTGAACTTGGTTCCGAATCCAGCAATATTGCCGGTTTGCCCGAAGGCCACGCGCAACTTGAGCTGGTTGACCATGTCGAGCGACCAAAACCCGAAGTTGTGCAGGTTAAATGCGGCAGAGGCTTTCGGGTACAGATTGAAC
>CAZBTM010000233.1:0-4907 GCA_964494425.1 uncultured Rhodothermales bacterium
CAATGATGCTGAGCGCAATATTCGACTGCTCGCAATATGTTTTCAGACGCCACTTAATTCAGAGCACTGTTATACGTCGACGAGTGCGAAGGATCGACCTGGGTGAGCACACGCCGGGCCTCTTGCTGCATCGTACTGCCCTGAAAAAGTGCAGCAAGCTCCTGATACTTGGAAGAAAAGAAGTGATCGAGCACGTACGTGCGGCCTGTCTGGTTGGCAAACGTCTGTACTTCACGCAGCAGTCCGATCGCCTGCTCGCGTGCTGCCTCGGGGTCATCAATAAACTGATCGAGCACCTCATAGTGATACTGAAATATCATTTCTCGAAATGCACGGTGCTGACTATTGAGTAATGCCTCGATAAAATCAGACCGGCTACGATTCGTGCCGAATGACTCCCACCCCGAACTGCTGGGATCCGAACGTGCTTGATCGGAGATCGTGCGGCTCTGCTCCAGATAGGCCGTTCCGCCGCGCTCGCCAAACGTGTCGAAGTCCATTCCCAGAATCAGAAACGCGTAGAAGTCGAGAACGGACGTCAGTGGGTTGTAGCGATTCAGGTTGTACACAAGGCTTTCGCCCCGACTATAGCTGAACGTCCACTCCGGATCGTTGAGGCGCAGTACTGACGTGGACTGCGCCGTGCCGTAGATGGGCCGCCGCGCCGATACAACCAGGCGGGCCTCGTACTCCCCTGTCGTAGGCTGTCCCTGAACAATGATTTGAAAGCTACACCCTATGCGCTCCTCATCTGCTACGCGATGGGGCGTCCAGTTCTGCCTGTTCAGATACGTCTGGATGCGGTTTTCGAGTTCGTCAAGCGTTGATGTGTCGGTGCCTGAGACTTGGGAGTCATCGACCTGCACGCGGCAGTTGAGCTCTTGGGCCATGCTCAGCGTGGGCGTGCCGGCGCACACTACACACAGCGCTACGATGCTCAGTATCCCATACCCACTGTTTCCTCCACCACACCGTCGGGAGCGCTCTGCTATGCGACGCCACACCGCACGGGCCCATTCAACACTCAGCTGCAAACCAGTTTTTTGACCGGGCGCTTGCATATATTTTTGACAATACGTATTATAATGCACGATCAATTCACAGAGTGTGCTTCCAACGCTCTCATATCCGCGTCTGAATAGCATTCGATTCAGTTATGAACCCGTTACTATACCTGAGCACCCTGAAGGCGTACCGTGTGTCTGCTGCACGCACATGGGTCATACTCGCTTGGATGATCCTTTTTCCCAGTTGGGGGCACACCCAATCTCTGTTTGACCTGCGCGGTTCCACGCAGAGCACAGGACTCGCTTACGCAACGACTGCCCGTACCGGCCTGACAGGCGTGCACGTAAATCCAGCCTCGTGGGCCGCACTGGACTCTCGTGCCGCATCGGTCTACGGCGGGCAGATGTACGGTTTGCCGGAACTGCGCCACGGCGCGCTAAGCATACATTGGCCGCAGTGGGGGCATACGTTCTCGGCCGGGAGCAGTACGTTTGGATTCGAGGACTATCGCGAAACCTATCTCTCGGCAGGTGTAGCGCGTGCAATTCGCCTGGGCACAGCGCGCAAGCTTCATCTGGGAGCCACGGTTCGTTACTACCACGTGGGAGTCAGCCGCTTTGGAAGCGCCCAGACGGTAGGTGTGCATCTCGGCGCTATCGTGCAGGTGCTGCCTCTCATTCATGTTGGCGCACATGCCACAAATATCAACCAGCCCGCGTGGACCACCGATACGCCGCTCCCACGCACGTTGAGCTTGGGCGCTGCCTACGACGTATCGGAGCACGTTGACTTGAGCGCTGATCTGTTCAAAGACCTGAACTTTCCCCTGCGCTTCCGATCGGGCATCGAGGCCACGGTGCTGCCTATGCTGGTGATTCGTGGCGGACTGCAGACCGCTCCATCGGAGTTTGCGCTCGGCCTTGAACTGCAGCGCGGCGCCTTGCACTTGGGGGTTGCTGCCGAGCAGCACTGGGAGCTTGGATGGTCGCCTGCTGCTGATATCCGCGTGCTTTGGTAGATTTTGCCTCCGGGCTGTCCGCTTCCGTCACTGCTCCTCTCTTCTCATGCCTGTTTACGACCTCTTTTCTCCCGTCCGCGCGTCTCTCCAATGCTGCTGCGCGCTATTGTTAGCCGCACTGCTTTTCAGCATGGGCGTACGCTCTACCGCAGCTCACGCTGTCCCCGTGCCTCCTGCCGCCGATACTACCGACGCATGGACGCACCTGCTTCCGTATCTCGACGACGAACCCAACGCCGATGTCTTGGCCCGCTGGCAGGCCTGGATGGATGCCCCGCTCAACCTCAACGCGGCCACCGCTGATCAGCTTATACAGCTGCCTGGGCTGACACTGCGCCAGGCGCTCCGCATCGTCTCGTACCGCAGCCAACAGGGCCCATTCGGGCAGGTCGGCGAACTCCAACGCGTGCCGGAACTCTCTGGAGCTACCTATCGCATGATCGCCCCCTTTGTACACGTGCGCACCACTGAATCGGGCGCATCCCGTACGGCGGGTTCGGCCTGGTGGCGTGCCAACTGGCAGATGCGCGGATTGCTGCGTGCGGGGCGGCGCATCGAACGAGCCCGTGGATATACTGGCGAGACCTCTGTACCGTACCTCGGCTCGCCCTACCGGTCGGTGCTTCGCCTGCGGGCCTGGAACGACCACCTCGACATGGGCCTCACAACCGACAAGCGTCCGGGCGAGCCCCTTCAGTGGGATCCGGGCGCGCGCCAGTACGGCGCCGATCATCTCATTGGGTACGCGCAGGTGCAAAACCGTGGGCGGCTGCGTCAGTTGGTGGTCGGCAGCTATCAGGCTGCCTTCGGGCACGGCCTGGCGCTGTGGACGGGCACCCGGTTTGCTTCAGCATACGGCACTCCGCACGTTCTCATTCGACAGGGCAGTGGGCTCCGCCCATACCGTGGCACGAGTCCGCACACGTATTTTCGGGGCGTGGGTGCTACCGTCCGTATCATACCTCAGGTGGATGCAACAGCCTTCGTCTCCCACCGCAATCGCGATGCCACCCTCGACACTTTGCAGCACAGCACCGTTGTAGCGCGGTCGCTGCGCAGCACCTCGCTGCGACGCACAACGACGGAGCGGCAGTACCGGCGTGTGCTCCCCACCACGCACGTGGGCGGGCACATGCAGTGGAGCACCCCGCAACTGCGTGTTGGACTGCTGGGTCTGTATGCGCAGTTTGCGCATCCGCTGCTCCCCGAACCTCGTCCCGATACACGTTTCCAGTTTGCAGGCCAATGGACCACGCACTGGAGCCTGGCCGCCCACTATGCTCCTACCGCCCGCCTCACCCTTGTGGGCGAAGGCGCGCTGACCGGACCGCAAGGGCGCGCCGCCGTGCTGGGGCTGCACGCCGACATGGGGCGCGGGGCCACGCTTACGGTACGCGGATATGCTGGCAGTCGCCACTACGACCCGCTCGACCTGGGCGGCCTCGATGGCGGAAGCATCGCAGGCACGCAGGGCGCGGAAGCTCGGCTGGGGCTGACTGTGCACCCGCACTGGACGCTCTACGGTGCCCTCCGCCAGACGTACACCCATATCCCGCAGTTTCGCACGACCCGCCCCGAAACAGCTACTCGGGCTTCGGTGTCGATCCACTACGATCCGCGTGAACGCTTGCACATACGTATGCAGGGGCAGTGGCGCACGCAAGATCAGCGAGTGTCGGTTGCCCATCCGTATGGGCCCACCGTGCCGCAACATCGCTCGCGTATCCAACACAAGGCGCGCCTCCATATGCGCTATGCATTCACCAACACACTGCGATTGAGCGCACGCACGGCATGGACACAGGTACAACTGCATGACGGCTCAGAGATCGGGACCCTGCTCTGGATCGAAACGGACTATACGCCTCGTTCATGGGTGTCGGCTAACATACGGTGGACGCTCTTTGGCACGGACGGCTTCGAGAGCCGTCTTTTTGCATACGAACCCGATGTCCGCTATGGGTTTAGCGTGCCTGCCTTGTTTGAACATGGGCAGCGCGCGCACGCTCTCATCGGCGTGGATCTAACACGAGCCCTGCATCTTGAAGCAAAGTACAGCGTTATGGCGTTCACTAATCGCGATACCATTGGACAAGGCCGCGCTCAGATTCAGAGCTCCCGTGTGCGGAACTGGCGTGTGCAGTTGCGCTGGAGCCTGTAGGCCGGTTGTGTCCGTGGCGCTCGCCACAGGCCGGTTGATGCTGTATGGGGCCCCCACTCCGCAGTATTGCTTCCGATCGCAGACTGGACGACGATAAAGTGTCCCCACTTTTGCTACGTTTTCCCTTGTTGCCATGACCCACGCTGCCCCACCCATCCTCGTCGTTGAGGACAACGCCGAAACCCAGTTGCTTCTGGATCACATTTTGGCTGCCAAGTACGACGCCACTATCGTAACGTCGGTAGACGCGGCTATTCGCGCCTGCAACACCACGACGTTTCAACTGCTTGTTATGGATATCAACCTGGGCGAGCAGCGCACCGGAACGGAACTCCTTCATATCCTGCGCGCCCCTCCACACAACGTTACGGCTCCTGCCATCGCTCTTACCGCGTATGCCATGCCGGGCGATCAACAGCGCTTTGAACAAGAAGGGTTCGATGCATACGTGAGTAAGCCGTTCTCGCAAGACGACCTGCTGAGCACCATGGAAAGCTGCCTGGCTGCATCTGCCTGACTACCCCAACGTGCTTGGCACTGTCTACCGGAAGATGGCCTACCGGAACGTACTTCGCCATTCGTCGTCGCGAAAGCGGTACGAGACCCCCACGCGCACGTCAACGGGCAGGTTGTACCCGAGGCGCAAGCGGGCGCCCAGCCCCACCGTAGCGCTGGAAAGCGCGGGCACCTCGCTGTGTACATCTCGCAGTGTTTGCGCTG
>CAZBTM010000234.1:0-4813 GCA_964494425.1 uncultured Rhodothermales bacterium
GCGTGTGCAGGAGCTCGTCGGCAACGTGTTTGTAGAGCAAGACAGCACGGAGTTGCGCTCTGAGCGGGCCTTTCGGTACCTGGAGCGCGACGAGTTCCTGTTCTTGCGGGCGGTCGAAATTGTTGAAGGGCCGGATACGCTGCTCGCCGACACGGTGCGGTATGATCGTCGCAACGAATTGGGATTCGCATTTGGCAACGTCGAATTGACGGATGGCGACGTGGATGTGCGCTCCAGCGAGGCGATCTACTTTGTAGACGAGCGCCGCACGGTGTTCGAGCAACCTGTAGAGCTGCAGGACAGCACCGCTGTGCTCCATAGTGACCGTGGCACGTACCGATCGCCCGAGCGCCGCGCCGACTTTGCAGGCAACGTAACCCTCGACGATCCCGACTCGTGGCTCGAAGCCGACTCGCTCTCCTACTACCGCGACCGACGGCGCTCGGAAGCCTTTGGTAACGTGTTCATCGATCGGAATCCGCGACAGACGTCCGACGAAGCCGACGATCCGTCGGTATCCAACGACGAACAGAACACGCGCACCTGGCTGTTTGGCACAGAGGCCATCAACGACGAAGACGAGCGCCGCAGCGATGTACAGGGCGAGGCGTTGATGCTTCAAGTGCAACTCGACTCGCTGGGCGCGCCGCGCGATACCCTCATGGTGCGGGCCGAACGCCTGCTCGGGCAGCGCAGCGACACGCTACGCCGCCTGACGGCAATCGACAGCGTGCGGGTATGGCAAGACGACCTGGCGGCTACAGCCGACTCGCTCGTGTACGACCGTACGGTGGCTCCAGATACAGCAACAGCACCGCCCTACGAAGAGTCGCGCCTGTATGGTCGGCCCAACGCCTGGTTTGAAACTACGCAGGTCTATGGCGATTCGCTCCGAACGGTGGTACGCAACCGAAGCCTCGACACGCTGTACGTGACGGGCGGCGCGTTTGCGGCCCAGCAAGATACAGTATTGCAGCGGATCAATCAGCTCCGTGGGGGCAACTTAACAGCGGCGTTCCAAGAAGACCAGTTGCGTTCCATTCGCGCTGCGCCCACCGCCGAGACGATCCGCTTCGTTGCGGAAGACGGAGCGCTCAGCCAGGCTGCTCGGGCCTCGGGTGATGCGATCGTGATTGAGCTCGACACTACGCAGACGCTGCGCCGCGTCCGCATCTTACAAGGCACACAGAGC
Source organism: uncultured Rhodothermales bacterium (assembly GCA_964494425.1). Classification (GTDB taxonomy): domain Bacteria; phylum Bacteroidota; class Rhodothermia; order Rhodothermales; family Salinibacteraceae; genus Longimonas. Next base: position 1,193 of record CAZBTM010000234.1, read on the forward strand.
ACGCTCTACGAGCCGCACCTGATTCCTACCCCCTTTGAGCTCGACGGCTTTCGATGGACCCCGGAAGTGCGTCCGCGGGCCGATGTGCTGCTTCAGGATCCACAGGTACAGCGCCGCATGGAAGCGGGCTGGTCGCTCGACACGCCTGAGCGTCCCACCACACCGCGCCGCTTCCCCCCGAATCCCCCTGACAGGGTGCCCCCCGACAGGAATCCGCCCGATGAGGAGCGGTCCGACCCCTCGTAGCTTCGTTTCCCCTGTGCACGCATCTGCCGACGCCCTATGAATTCCGCTAAGCCGCAATCACTGCTCCGTGCCGAGGGCCTGACCAAGCGGTACGGTAAACGTGCCGTTGTAAAGTCGGTTGACCTGCAGGTGAAACAGGGGGAGGTGGTGGGACTGCTTGGTCCCAATGGCGCGGGCAAAACCACGACCTTTCATATGGTGGTGGGGCTGGTGCGTCCAAACGAGGGCCGCGTGTCGCTTGACGGTACCGACATTACGCGGTTGCCCATGTACAAGCGTGCGCGGCGTGGCATTGGCTATCTGGCGCAAGAAACATCCGTCTTTCGGGAGCTCACGGTGGAGAGTAATCTGCATGCTGTGCTCGAATTTCAGCCGATCAGCGCAGAAGAACGACACGCACGCGTCGAATCGCTGCTCAGCGAGTTTGGGCTCGACCGGGTGCGCCACTCCAAGGGCTACTCGCTTTCCGGCGGAGAGCGCCGTCGCTGCGAGATTGCGCGCGCTCTGGCCACCGAACCGAAGTTCTTTCTGCTGGATGAGCCGTTCGCGGGGGTCGATCCGATTGCGGTCGAAGACATTCAGGAGATCGTGGGCGGGCTCAAAGAACGGGGGATTGGTGTGCTTATCACTGACCACAATGTGCACGAAACCTTAGCGATCACCGACCGCGCGTATCTGTTATACGAAGGGCAGATTCTAAAGCAAGGCACCGCCGAAGAACTGGCTGCCGACCCGGAGGTCCGGAAGCGCTACCTCGGCGAAAAATTCTCGCTGGATCGCTACTAACGTGTTCGAACAGCGCATTCGGGGTTGCGATTGACCGCTATTATTTGCTTACTACGAAGCGTCCCTACCTACATTTAAGCGTGATTCTACAACGACTGGGCGCGCTTCGCTCTACCAATACGTGACGCCTGCGCCACGCAGGCACTTCTTTTCTCTAAATCCCGACAGCGTTCTATGTGCGGAATTGTTGGCTATATTGGCGAAAAACAAGCCGAAAATATCTTAATGACCGGGCTGAAACGCCTGGAGTACCGCGGGTACGATTCGGCAGGCGTAGCGATCGTAAACAACGATACGCTGCACATGCAGAAGCGAGAAGGTAAAGTCAATGAATTGGAGACGGCGCTCGAAAGCGCGCCTATCGAGGGCACAGTCGGGATTGGACACACGCGCTGGGCCACCCACGGACCGCCCAGCGACCGTAACGCCCACCCACATGTAAGCTCGGACGGCGATTTTGCGCTGGTGCATAATGGCATTATCGAGAACTATGGCGTGTTGCGCAAACGCCTGAAAGAGAAGGGCTACACCTTCCAGAGCGATACCGACACAGAAGTGCTGGTCTACCTCATCGAAGAGGTACAGGAAGAAGCAGGGCTCGACTTGCCCGAAGCGGTGCGTCAGGCGCTTACACAGGTCATTGGCACGTACGGCATTGCCGTCGTATCTGCCAGCGACCCTGACCTGCTCATCGCTGCTCGGAAAGGCAGTCCGCTCCTGATTGGTGTGGGCGATGGCGAGTACTTCCTGGGCTCCGACGCCGCCCCGCTCGTGGAGCATACGCGGCAGGTGGTCTACCTGAGCGATGGCGAGATTGTGACGATCCGGCGCGGGGGCTACCAGGTACGCACCATCGAAAACGTGCCGATGGAGAAGGAGGTACATGAGCTGGAGTGGACGCTCGGTGAGATCGAGAAGGGCGGCTACGAGCACTTCATGCAGAAGGAGATCATGGAGCAGCCCACCGCGCTCGAAGATGCGATGCGTGGACGCGTGCTGCCCGACGACAACAAAATTGTACTCGGGGGCTTGCACGATGTGATGGACGACCTGCGCGAGGCCGACCGTGTTATCATTGCGGCCTGTGGTACGTCGTGGCACTCGGCACTTGTGGGTGAGTACCTGATTGAGCATTTTGCGCGTACGCCCGTTGAAGTCGAATATGCCAGCGAGTTCCGCTATCGCAATCCCATTCTGCGAGACGGCGATGTGGTGCTGGTGATTTCGCAGAGCGGCGAAACCGCCGACACGCTGGCTGCCGTCCGCGAGGCGCAGCGTCAGGGCGTGATGTGTTTGGGTATCTGCAACGTGGTGGGTTCGACCATCGCCCGCGAAACTGATGCGGGTGTATATCTGCATGCCGGACCCGAAATTGGAGTGGCCTCCACCAAAGCGTTTACCGCGCAGGTGATCGTGCTGGCCATGATTGCACTCAAGATGGCAGAAGACCGCACGCTCAGCCATGCCGAGTTCGCCGACGCAGTGCACGCGCTGGCCTCCATCCCCGATAAGGTGCGCACCACCCTTGAAATGGATGGGCAGATCGAGAAGATGGCCAACATCTACCGCTACTCGTCGAATTTCCTGTATCTGGGACGCGGATTCAACTTCCCGGTGGCCCTCGAAGGGGCCCTCAAGCTCAAAGAGATCTCCTACATCCACGCTGAAGGCTACCCGGCGGCGGAGATGAAGCACGGGCCCATCGCGCTCATCGACCGCTTTATGCCGGTGGTCTTCATTGCGCTGAAAGACAGCACGTACGACAAGGTCGTGTCGAACATCGAAGAAGTCGCTGCGCGCGACGGATCCGTCATTGCAATCACTGACGAAGGCAATGGCGAGCTGGACGAGCTCTGCGAGTACGTGCTGCGTATCCCGCAAACCCAAGAGTTTCTCTCGCCGCTGCTGGCGGTGGTGCCGCTACAGCTGCTTTCGTACCACATCGCGGTGATGCGCGGCTGCGATGTGGATCAGCCCCGCAACCTGGCCAAGAGCGTGACGGTGGAATAACACGCCGCAGTGTTCTCTGCGCTTAATGCACATCCTGTGAGCCTCGCTGTGGGTCTGAACCCGCGGCGGGGCTTTTCGTTGAGGCATCTTGCCTGTTACCACGCTTCGCGGCGCTTTACGTTGCGCCTGTCGCGTTTCGCCCCTGTTTCCCGTCACAAGTTCCTGTCCCACATGATCGAACTGGAGAAGCTGGACAAGATTAAGAATCGATTCGACGAGATCGAGCAGATGATGGCCGATCCCGAGATCGCGACCGACGCGCAGAAGATGTCGGAGCTGGGCCAGGAGCATGGCCAACTGCGCGAGGTGATCGAGGCGATCAACACGTACGAGAACTTGCTCAGCGAGCGTAAGGACCTGAAGGAGATGGTTGCCAGCGAATCGGGCGAGATGGCCGATCTGGCGCAGAACGAACTCGAATCGCTCAACGAGCGGCTGCCAGAAGTCGAGGATGACCTGAAGGATAAGCTCATCCCGAAGGATCCGGAAGACCGCAAAAACGCGATCATCGAGATTCGGGCCGGCACCGGGGGCGATGAGGCGGCCATCTTTGCGGGCGACCTGTACCGCATGTACGTC
>CAZBTM010000235.1:0-4749 GCA_964494425.1 uncultured Rhodothermales bacterium
GCCACCGGCGCGGTGCCGCTGACGGTGATCGTTGCGGTCCCCGTGCTCTGGCCTGCGGCGTTCGCTACTATGTAGTCGAAGGCAAAAGTACCTGCTTGCGCAGGATTTTCAACTGTGAAACTTCCATCGGCATCTACTGCGAGGGTACCGCCCAGAAAGGGGATATCTGTACCTACAGATTCCGGCTCTCCGTTCACGTTCAGCCCGACGATAGATCCCTCGGGGCTTCCGAGATCGTCGTTGCTCAGCAACCCCGGTGCATCTACCCCCAGCGTTTCATTGATAGTGGTTGTGTAGTTGTCATCTGCCGCTACCGGCGCTTCGCCATCCACGGTGATTGTGATGGTGGCGGTACTGACATCGGCAGCGTTTTCTATGGTGTACGTGGCCGTGTACGTACCAGGCTCAGTGGGTCCGTCTATGACGAGAGCCCCGTTGTCCGAAACCGTGAGCGTACCTCCAGCGAGCGGTACGGGGTTGTTGAAGGGTTGATCGCTTGAATTGGTGCGCCAGTTCACGAGGATCGCCTCGGGCACCCCGCGCTCATCATTGCCGAGCAGTCCAGGTGCTGCAACCGTGCGGGTTTCGCCTGCCAGCACGCTGTAGCTATCATCAGCGGCCGTGGGCGCATTCGCAGTTACATTGATCGTTACTTGGGCTTCCACCGAAATGATACCCAGCACATTCGCAACGGTATAGGTAAAGCTGTCGGTGCCCACGAATCCGTCATTGGGCGTGTAGGTGGCCTCGTCCTCCACGACCTCCACAGTTCCATTTGAGGGGTCTTCCGCGACTGTAAACGACCCAATGTCGATGCCTACTCCCAACCCATCCACCAGACTGAGCAGGTTAAGCGTGATCGCGGTATTTGCTGTCGTCGTGACTGTCTCGTCATCGGGATCGGGTGGCGGTGCCGCTTCGGTTGTGAAGCCCACCCACCCACCGAGCACGGGTTCGCTACCGTCGCTGGCCTCAATGCGGTACTCGTAGGCGGTTTCGGGATCCAATCCGTCGACCTCCGCCGAAGTGGCGGTATTGCTGGTGCCGGTGAGTGGGCTCTCATTGGCGGGCGTGGTGAGTAGCGTGGTACTGGCGCCTTGCTCGCGGACCGCGAACGTGTAGTCAATTGGGGTCGTGCTGTACGGATTCGCCGTGGCGTTAAGCACGGTGCTATCGGGGCCGGTGGCCGTGGCGGGGTCAGTAAGCGCTCGTGGTGTGGCGCCCCCTTCAAACGCACCTATGTCAACGGTGCTGGCTAACTGCCGCGCGGTCGTACCGGTGCGATCAACCGGCAGCAGTTCGGTGACATTGCCATCACTGTCGAGGTCGAGGGGGTCGGGGGGAAGCGCACTGCCGTCGCCTGCGTCAATGACGGGCGCGTTGCCTTGTGGGCGATGTGCCTCGGTGAGCTGTGGATCGGTATCAAGGAGGCCTGTACCTGGGCCGCTCCACCCGCCCTCTACCAGGCTGTTGTTGATGGTGAGGGCAGCTTCGGCGTCGGGCGTGGAGGCCTGCACCGGTGTGCTGCTGCCCGCCAGAATGCTGTTAGCTATGGTAAGAGACGAAGGGCTTTCCGCTGTGCTTCCGATGAGCGGTGCAGCGGCATCTTGCGCGCGCCACGTGCTCTGCACCATGTCGATAGTGAGACGCCCGCCGTTGTCTGCAACAAAAGCAGCGCCTTCGGCTTCCAGCGGCAACTCCAGCGTGCCGTCCTGCGTGAGGCCGTTTCCTGTTGCCACCACATTGGCCAGGCGAAGCTGCATGCGCGTGGTGGAGCCATTGGCAACCGCTACGAGGCCGGCGCCTGTGCCACCTGCTGTGTTATCCGCAAGTGTGATGTTGGCCAGTGTGGCATCGAGCCGAAAGCCGTTGCGGGCTTGAAACGTAGCGCCCCCGCCAAACTCGTCTGCGCTGTTGCCAACTACCGTCACGTCTGCAAACGTAGGCGTGGCGTCTTGCCCCTCTGCAACCACTGCCAGCCCGCCACTGCTTGGGGCACTGTTGTTCTCCAGCCGTACCGATTCGAACGTAGCGCTGCAGTCCTGGCAGTAGAGCCCGGCAGCGGCATCAAGCATGCTCGCAACGGTGTTGTTGCGTAGGTGCACGCCTTCGATACGGGGGGCGCCCCCCTGAATGTAGAGCCCTGCGGCCCGGCTCTGCGGAATGGGTGTCTCCTCCACATACGGCATGAGCGCGCGTCCTGCATCTTCGGCACCTGGTATAGGTTCAGCGTTCGTAAGCCGCCCCTCGGCAATGGTAACGCCCTGCACCGAAGCGGTAGTTGCTCCCGGCGCTGGCGGAAGCACCTGCACTACGGTTCTGCTGTTCGTCTCGGCCCCCAGCGCCCCACTGAGCATCGTATTATTCGTAGCTGGGTCGGGATTACGCTGCGAGGCACTGGTTTCGCCTCCGTTAAACCCGCCTAACAGCTGCGTTCCCGAAGGGACGCTAAACGAAAGCGCCGACGGCGGGATGAACGTTCTGCTCCCGCCCAGCCCCGGTCCCTCGTCGGGCGTGTAGGTGCCTTCGGCTATCCAAATGGATACAGGAAGTTCTGCGCCCAGGGCCCCGGCGTTGCGTGCATTCCCTACGGCTTGCAGCGCCGCTTGCAGCGTGCGGTAGGGATTTGCCCAGGTTTCGCCGCCCCGGTCATTTTCGGCAGATGCGTCAACCAAGAGCCGGTCGTTGGTAGGGCGTTCGGCTCCGCTGAGAAACTGCCCCCCTTCGTAGGCTCCCATATCCGTCTCTGGGCCTTGCGTGCGGGGCGCCCCGGCAAGATCGGTGTCGTACAACGGATCGCCGCCGGCTATCTCATCAGGAATCTGGAACGTACGGCCTCGATCGATGGCAGGCGAGGCCCAGTTGAGGCGTACGCTGCCTGCTGTTGTAGGCGCCGTGCTGGCATCTACCGGTGTGTTGAAGAGCGGAGCGCTGCCGATATTTGCCGTATTGTTGATGCCTACCACTGCATCGAATTCTGAGCCGCTAAAGACGTCCTCAACGAGTGTGTGCGAGAGGCGCGCGCCAAGACTACCACCAGGACGAAAGATCTCTGCTGCTGCGCCGGGGGCGGATGAGACGTTGCCTGCCGCAATGCTGTTGGCCAGGTCGAACGTAATCTCCCCGTCCACATCGTAGTAGAGACCGCCGCCTTGCCCTCCAGCTTGGTTGCCATGCATCGACATGTTCGCCCACTGCGCTGCTCCGAGTGCACCTGAAGGCACGTTTAGGTAGATGCCGCCACCATTGCCCGTAGCCCGATTCCCCGTGACCGCCATATTGCCCCATGCCAGTTGGATGTCTTGGCCTGCAGCGGCTCGCACAAACACGCCGCCCCCATTGCTGCCCGCCTCGTTGCCACGGACGGTGACAGACCGCATCTGCAGCGCGATAGGGGCTTCGCTTGCATCCATGAGCAGCCCGCCTCCCTCGTCGGTGGCCCGGTTGTTTTCGATGACAACGTTGTTTAATGCGGCATAGCACGTTCCTTCGCATGCGAGTCCGCCCCCTCGGCTGTTGGATATGCCGTTGCTCTGCCCGCCCGAATCGGCGTTCCCGCCCCGAATGGTGAGGTCGTTGATACGCGTAGGAGGATCTTCGTTCAGCAGCGTGCTCTGTGCTGCAATGACCGCAACGTGATAGCTATTGCCTGCAGGCGTGCCGTTGCCGTCGATGTCGCCGCTGAGCACCGTAGCCGCAGGATCTACGGGCATGGGGCGCTCGTCAAGTGTCGATTCGGTCCCCGTGAATCCGCCATAGATCGATACGCCCTGTTCCGCAATAACAAACGCTTGGTTGCGCTGCGCCGGAACGGTGGTCGGCGTGTAGGTCCCCTGTGCAATCCAGATCTGCGCGTTCGCCTCCAGGTCATCAAGGGCATCGCTAAGCGAGGGGTAAGCATTCTCCCACGACGTTCCGATGTCTTCATCGCCCGGACTGGTTGTGGCATCTGCCCGAACAAAAACGATGGCGCCGTCTTCTTCCTGAGCCTGAATCGGAGTAAGGCCCCCAATCAGGAGAAGACCGAGTGCAATACACGCCATTCGGATCCATCCGCACACGCCCCCGCCAGCAGGGCGGCCTCCCCGTCGATGTAGATCCAAAGCAAGCAAAGACATAAACACAACCCAGAGAGCAATTTAGAACACACGTGGAAGGGCGGTTATTGCGGCGAACGCGTTGGCGGCACCGGCGGAGGCGGAAGCTCGGTATCTGGGATGCCTCCGACATCTTCAACCGGAGTGCGGCGGCTTCCATCGATCATATCATTGATGCCCAAGTAGCCACGTCCCATATTATTCAGACGCCTCTGCAACAAGGCCGAGGTCGCGGCAGCAGGCGGTTCCAGAGCAGCGGACAGTGCGTTTTGCGGTGTTCCTCCCGCGGCGTGAAGACGCTCGGCCCGTGCAGCACGCTGGGCCGAGGCGCTGAATCCCGGATCGATGGCCACCGCATTGCGGTAGTGCTCAGCAGCAGCTTCGAAGCGCCCCTCGTCTTCATCCAGCAGGCCTTTGCTGAATGCCAGCAGGGCGTCGAGACTTTCGGTGGGTACCGGCGCAATGGCAGCGCGCTCCTCGCGGGTCAGCGACACGTCAAGGGCATCGAGCAGCGCCAGCGCCAGTTCTTTCTGGAGCGCAAACAGGTCAGCAAGCGCGCCCTCTTGCGTGGGGACGCGGGGCGTGGTCTCGGAGTTGAGTTCTATCACCGTCATGTCCATGCGGATGTCTTCGGCCTGCGTAACGCGGTAGG
>CAZBTM010000236.1:0-4740 GCA_964494425.1 uncultured Rhodothermales bacterium
CGCCAAATACATGCGCCAGATGCTCGGTGGTGAGCACCTCGCGCGGCGAGCCGGTGGCCGCCACCGCGCCGTGATTGAGCAAGAGCAGGCGGTCGGCAAAGCGGGCGGCCTGTTCCAGGTCGTGCACAACAGCAATCACAGCTTCGTCGGACGTCTGGCGCTGCTTCAGGTGCTGAAAAAAGGAAAGACCGTACTGAATGTCCAGGTGCGCTGTCGGTTCGTCGAGTAGCCAGGCGGTGGGCTCTTGCACGAGCGCCTGCGCCAGGAACGCCCGCTGGCGCTCGCCGCCGCTGAGCGACGGCACCGCACGGTCGGCCAGGGGGGCAATGTTCATGGTTTCGAGCGCGGCCATTACGCGGTCCTGATCGCCGCCGGTAAAGGACTGCATCCAGCCCCGGTAGGGCGCGCGGCCCAGCATCACCAGTTCGCGCACCGTTAGGTCAAACGCCACGTGCGGCGCCTGCTTTACCACGGCAATCTGCCGAGCACGCTCGCGATGTGCGTGCGATGAAAGCGCTTTCCCCTGCAGCCAGACCGACCCGGCGTCGGGCGTCCATGTACCCGACAGCGTGCGGAGCAGCGAGGTCTTTCCGCTTCCGTTGGGCCCAATGATGCCGAGCCACTCGCCGGGCTCCACGGCCATCGACACCGCATCCACGATGCGATCGCCGCCGCGGACCACCGTAACCGATCGGGCTTCAAGCACGGGCGTCATGCATCCGACAGAGATAACGAGTACAGCAACGGGAACGGCTCTCCTGTGTGTGCAACAAGCATTGTACCAGATCGGTGCACACGGACCATTGCAGCCGTAGGCTACCGCACCACCGAGCCGGGTTCGGCATCGGTTGTGAGGAGCGACAGGTTGCCGTCGCGGTCTTCGCCCATGAGCACCATGCCCTGGCTTTCGAGTCCAAACATGGTCTTCGGCGCCAGGTTCGCCACCACTGTTACCCGCTTACCAATGATCGCCTCCGGCTCCATATGCTGTGCGATCCCCGCCAGAATCTGGCGCTCCTCGTAGCCGAGGTCTACCTCCAGGCGCAGCAGCTTATCGGCATCTTCCACCGGCTCGGCGTGGGTAATTTCGCCCACACGCAGATCCAGATCCATGAAGTCGCCAAACTCGATGGCGTCTTTGGGGGATTCGTAGCCCTGCTCTTCGGGCGTCGGCTCAGAATCAGTCGTGTCGGCGTCGTCGGTGCCCAGCTTGTTGCGTTGTGCGTCCATGCGGTCGTCGTCTAACTTATCAAAGAGAATAACAGGGTCGTTCAGGGGATGCCCGGGCTCCAGCAGCGCAGTGCCCGCTTCGTACCAGCCGCGCGGGGCCGGGTCAGGGTCGGGCGTGCTGGTGCGCACATCCGTCAGGTTGAGCATGTCGCGCAGGCGGGCAGCAGCGTGCGGCACCACCGGATCCATCAGAATGCTGAGCGCGGCGCACACTTGCAGGCACACGTGCACCGTGTTGGCGCAGGCCTGCGGATCGCTTTTGCGGGTGTGCCAGGGCTCGGTGTCGTTGAAGTACTTGTTGCCGCGCCGCGCCAGCGCCATGGTTTTGGTGACGGCCTCGCGCATCCGAAAGTCGTTGTACGAGTCGGCGATGTCGGCGGGCGCATCGGCCAGCGCGTCGAGCACGGCCTGGTCGGTGTCGGTGGGATCCGTAAGCGGCGGCACCGCGCCGTCGAAGTAGCGATCGGCAAAAGTGAGTGTGCGGTTCACGAAGTTGCCCAGCACATCCGCCAGTTCGCCGTTCACGCGGTTCTGGAAGCTGTCCCACGAGAAGTCGGCATCTTTCGTCTCCGGCAGCGTCGTGGCCAGCGCGTAGCGCAGCATATCCACACCCTGCGTATCCTCGAAATCGTCGAGGTACTCGTGCAGCCACACCGCCCAGTTGCGGCTGGTGGAGAGCTTCTTGCCTTCGAGGTTCAAGAACTCGTTGGCGGGCACGTTCTCCGGCAGCACGTAGTCGCCGTGCGCCTGGAGCATAGCCGGAAACATGAGTCCGTGAAAGACGATGTTATCCTTGCCCACAAAGTGGATGAGCTCGGTCTCCTCATCTTGCCAGTAATCGCGCCAGCGCCCCGGATCGCCCTGCGCTTCGGCCCACCGCTTGGTGATGGAGATGTACCCGATGGGCGCATCAAACCACACGTAGATGACCTTGCCCTCGGCATCGATACCGTGACGCTCGGCCACATCGCGGGGCACGGGCACGCCCCACGGCACATCGCGGGTGATGGCGCGCGCCTGCAGGCCGTCGTTGAACCAGCTCTGAATCTGCCCGCGCACGTTGTTTTTCCACTCCGGATGCGTGGCGATCCACGATTCCAGCTTCTCCTGCATCTGGTCCAGCGGCAGATACCAGTGCGTAGTTTCACGCAGTTCGGGCGTCGCATCGGTGAGCGTGCTGCGCGGATCGATCAGCTCATCCGGACTCAGCGTGGCCCCGCACTGCTCGCACTGATCGCCGTACGCTTCCTCGTAGCCGCACTTCGGACAGGTGCCCATCACGAACCGATCGGCCAAAAACATCTCGGCCTCCGGGTCATAGAGCTGCTCTTTCGTCTGGAGCGTGAAGGCGTCTTTGCTGTCGAGGGTGCGAAAGAAATCGCGGGTGGTCTCAGCGTGCAGGTCGTCGGTCGTCCGCCCGTAGTGGTCGAAGCTCATGCCGAACCGCTCAAAGCTCTCTTTGATGAGCGGATGGTACGTATCCACAATATCTTGCGGCGTGCGGTCTTCGCGGAGCGCACGCATCAGAATGGCCACGCCCATCTCGTCAGATCCGCACACAAACGCCACGTCGCGCCCGGTCAGGCGCTGGTAGCGCACGTACAAATCGGCCGGCAGGTACGCCCCCGCCAGGTGACCGATGTGCAGGGGGCCGTTGGCGTAGGGAAGCGCGGCGGTGACGGTAAGACGCGTGTTCGGATCGGGCATGTAAGCGGTTGAATAGGAAAGAGTTTAGGGGATGCGAAGCGGCGGGCCATTGGCCAATAACCTGCACGCATCTAATTGAAGCTGACGCCGTCGAGCATGTCGCCCTCCAGCTTACGCAGCGCCTCTTCGGCGAACCAGGCTTCCTCAACTTCCTCAGTTTTGTCGGGGATGTTCTCGTGCGGCTTCTCGTAGCCCTCAATATCTTTCAGCCACACAAGGGTTTTGCGGCGCATGGTGCCGTCGGGGGCTTCAAACTCCACATCGACTTCGCGGGCCTCGCACGTGCCCTCGGCCACGCCAAAGACGCCACCGTGCTTCGGGTGACGCAGCAAGATGCGCACACGTTCGCCGTAGTCAAAGCGGCTGGTCTCAAAGTCTGCTTCGCTGTAGGTAGCCATAGGGCGCTGGTGGAAAACCAAGGTCGAACAATTGCGGCGGTGGACAATACCGATTATAGTATAAAAACCACAGTACGCGCATGCAGTTCACTGCCGTGAGCCGTGCATGAAAAGTGCTGCGTTCACCGTGCCGATTGTGCTATGCCTACAACTGTTTCCCCCACGCCGCCAACCGAATCCTCCGAGGCCCCTGCCTCCTCCAGGGCGTATCGCTTCTCGCGTGTCCAGTACGAGCGCATGGTAGATGCGGGCATCTTTGCGCCCGACCAGCAGGTCGAGTTGATCAACGGATTGATTGTTCCCATGAGCCCGCAGAACAGCCGTCACGCCGCCGTTACTACGCGCCTGCTGCGCCTGCTTATGGATGCATGCCCCGAAGGCTATCACGTCCGTAGTCAAGTCCCCCTGGCGCTGGGGGCGGCCTCTGAGCCCGAGCCGGATGTGATGGTTGTGCCCGGATCGAACGAGGCGTACATTGATGCGCATCCCACCACGGCATCTCTTGTTGTCGAGGTTGCCGACACCTCGCTCGTCTACGACCGCGACGTGAAGCGCACGCTCTACGCAGCGCACAGCATTCCCACCTACTGGATCGTGAACCTGTCATCGTCGTGCATCGAAGTGTACACCGATCCAAAAGACGACGATTACGCCACAAAGCGTACCGGGGCGCGCAACGATCGCATCATACTGCCGTTTGCTGAATCTGATATTGCCTGCTCTGACATTCTACCCAAATAGCCGCGTATGTCCACCGACTTGCCCGCCCGCACTGCGTCTGTAACGCGCACCACCAACGAAACCGACATCTCCGTATCGGTCAGCCTCGACCCCGAACAGGTCGAATACGAACACGACACTGGCATCGGCTTTCTGGATCACATGCTCGACCTGTTTGCGCGCCACGGCGGGTTCTCGACAGACGTATACTGCGAGGGCGACCTGTACGTCGACGACCACCACACCACCGAAGACATCGCCATTACACTCGGGCAGGCGTTCCGCGAGGCGCTCGGCGACAAAGCCCACATCGCCCGCTACGGACACGCCTACGTGCCGATGGATGAAACCCTGGCGCGCAGCGTCGTCGATCTGTCGGGGCGCTTCTACTGTCATGTGGAGGCCGACTTTGAGCGCCCTATGGTAGGCGACCTCGCCACCGAAATGGTGCCGCACTTCTGGTACTCGTTTGCTGAGCACCTGCGCTGCAACTGGCACGTTACCGTGCTGTACGGATCCAACGCGCATCACAAGATCGAAGCCATCTTCAAATCCGGGGCCCGTGCGCTTCGTGCCGCTGTTCGCCGCGATGCCGCACAGGACAAAGTGCTCTCCACCAAAGGCACGATTTAGAACCTGTTTTGATTTCTTATTTTGGGCACCCCAGGAGTACTTCTTCCCTACG
>CAZBTM010000237.1:0-4721 GCA_964494425.1 uncultured Rhodothermales bacterium
ATCCACTACGCCGAAACCGGCGCCCCGCTTCCTGCTGATGCCGACATGAACCCGCCGCTCGTAAGCCAGCACGACGGCATGGCCATCTACCTGCTGTACAACGGCGTACTGGGCGATGCGCGTCCCGAAGGCGGCAACGTGCTCACCCGCAGCGTGCTGAACGACCTGCCCACAAACGGCACATCCGGCCCCAAAATCGTATACGGCGTGGCCTGTCGGGTGAGCGAAACCGCCTGTAATCAACACGGCGTCATCTTTCGGCAGATCCCGTATGACGTCCGCGCCGCATAGCCCGCACCTCGCCGCTCCACCTCCGCATCCCCCCAGCCCATGTTTCAGCTTAAAGACTACCAGCAGCAAGCCCTTACCGACCTGCGCGACTACTTTCGCCTCGTCAACGATCTCGATGATGCTGATGGCGCGTACTACAAGATCACCGGGCGTACGCTGAACAAGCGCGTGCCGTACCAGCCGGTGCCCGGTTTTGAGGGGATGCCGTACGTGTGCATCCGCATTCCAACAGGCGGCGGCAAGACATACGTGGCCGCGCACGCTGTGGGCACCGCCACCAACGATCTGCTCGGAGCCGACCGGTCGGTAGTGCTCTGGCTCGTCCCAACGAGCACAATTCTGGAGCAGACCATCGAGGCCTTGCAGACGCCGGGGCATCCGTACCGGCGTGCACTGGAGCAGCACGCCCCGTCGGTGCGCGTAATAAGCGTATCGGATGCGCTGGAAGTCAACCGCGCCACCCTCGACACGGCCACCACCGTCATCGTGGCCACGATGCAGTCCTTTCGGATCACCGAAACCGAAGGGCGCAAAGTCTATGAGGATGCCGGCGCGCTCATGGATCACTTTAGCGATCTTGCGCCCGAGCAGACGCATCATCTGGAAGCGTTCAACGACGGCACGCCGAAGCGCTCGCTGGCCAACGTGCTGCGGCTGCGGCATCCGATTGTGATTGTGGACGAAGCCCACAATGCGCGCACGCCGCTCTCGTTCGAGACGCTGCGCCGCTTTGCGCCGTCGTGCATCATCGAGTTCACCGCTACGCCCGACCTGGACGAACGCCCGAGCAACGTGCTAACAAGCGCATCGGCGGCCGAGCTCAAAGATGAGGATATGATCAAGCTGCCCATTGAGCTTACGGTGAAGCAGCCGTGGAAGGAGCTACTGGGCATCGCCATCGAGCAGCGCGATCATCTGGAGGCCGTCGCCGAAGAAGAACGCAACGCCACCGGCGAGTACATCCGGCCCATCATGCTCATCAAAGCCGAGTCGGCCCGAGGCAGCGATCCACTAACGCCCGACGTGGTAGCCGATGCGCTGCGCGAGGAGTTTCAGATTCCCGATGAGCAGATCGCCATCGAGTACAAGAGCCACAACGATCTGGAAGGCGTCGACCTTTCGGATCCCGCATGCCCCATCCGATACGCCATCACCGTGCAGAAGCTGGGCGAGGGCTGGGACTGCCCGTTTGCCTACGTGCTTTGTTCGGTGGCGGCGATGCGGTCGAACCAGGCTATCGAACAGATCGTGGGCCGCGTGCTCCGGATGCCCAACGTGCAGCGCAAACAGCACGACGCGCTCAACAAGGCATACGCGTTTGGGGCCAACGACGAGTTTACAGAGGCGCTAACCAGCGTGCGCGATGTGCTTGTGCAGAATGGATTTGAGCGCCAGGAAGCCGACACGCTCGTCCGGAAAAGTCTACGTCGGCAGCAAGACCCCGATCGCGGCTACGGACCGCTCTTTGAGGGGCAGGAGGAGGCCGAGCGCACCGCTCCGACGGCAACCGTCACGATCACCTACAACGAAGCGCCGGACCTAAACGCTCTGCCAGATGAGCCCGAGGGCGCAGTTGACGTGGATGCGGATGCGCAGACGCTCACGTATCAGGGGCCGCTCAACGAAACCGACCGCCAGATGCTGAACACGTGTTTCGAGGGCGATGCCGAGGCGCAGGATCAGGTGGATGCGGCGTATCGCACTATACGAGAAGAGCAAGGCCAGCGTCCGGTGCCGCCCGTGGAGCGGGAAGCGGAGCCCTTCACCGTGCCTCAACTCGCGATTGAGGACAACGGCACGCTTGATGTGTTCGAGAAAACGCACATCCTGGACCGTCCGTGGTCGCTCTCCGACTTCACACCGAAGCTGCCCAACTACGAACCGACGCGCCCCGAAGGCCAGCGCGGCACCATCGACACCGACGACGACGGACGCATCCGCATCGCCTCGATGGGTCCGATCCAGCGGCAACTTGCGCTCCTGGATGACAACAGCGACTGGACGGTAGCGAACCTCGTAGCCTGGCTCGACCGGTCGATTCCGCACCAGGACATCACGCCCCAAGACGCCACGACGTATCTTGAGCGGCTCATTCAGCGTCACCTTATCGAAGAGCAAGGCTACGAACTCAATGCGCTGATCCGCGACAAATACCGCTTGAAGCGCGCTGTAGAGAGTCGGATCCACACGCACCGCAACGAGGCCCACAAGCAATCCTTTCAGACACTTCTTTACGGCAACGGCAGTGCGCCCAAAGTGACGGTGTCGCCAGAGATTGTTTTTCAGTACCAGGGCGAATACGTCTACCGTGCGCTCTACGACGGGCCGTACACGTTCAACAAGCACTATTACGGCCCGGACACTATAGGCGACATGAACGGCGAGGAGGCGCAGTGTGCCTCGTTTATCGACGGGTACGCAGCGACAAAGCACTGGGTACGCAATCCCGAACAGAAGCCGCGGCATGCGTTCTGGATGCAGACCGCTACCGGCAAGTTCTACCCCGACTTCGTGTGTCAACTCCGCGACGGACGCACGCTCGTCGTCGAGTACAAGGGCAGTCACCTGGAAACGGGCGATCCCGCCACTGAAAAAGAGAACGTAGGCCAGGTCTGGGCCGAGCGCTCCGGCGGCGCGTGCCTGTTCGTGATGGCCCGCAATAACGACTATGGGCCGATTCGGGCGGTGGTGGAGGAGTGAACGAGATGGGTGCACGATTTAGACCTGACAGGTCTCGGAGACCTGTCAGGTCTTCTCTCGTTATAGGTCCTTATCTACATTCGTCTCGAACGAGAGGTCGGTAAGCGTATCGGGAAGGCTCGCATCTATGTGGTGGGCCTGCTGGACAGCGTCGCGTCCGCCGAACTGCTCCAGCACGAATTCGCGTTCGAGATGCGTGGGGGCGTGACTTTGTAGGGTGACATACGAGGAGTGCGGCCATGCACGAAAGTCGGCCACGAAGCCGTGATGCGCTGGATTCTGATGGATGTAGCAGACGAGATGCTGGAAATAGCGGTCGGTGTCAACCGGGATACGGTGGAATCCCCGTTCGAAAAGGCTGCCGGTCCGTTCATGTGCCTTGTTGATCGCCTTTGCGTATCCGCTGAAGAGGTTGGCAAAGGCGCGCGAGTAGTGATGCGATGTAAGGGGGTTAGATGAGGATCCTTCCAGATTCGACATGCGCATGGCCACCAACAGATGAAAGTGGTTGGGCATTAGGCAGTACGCGTACGTCTTAGCGATGGGCGTAACGTGGTAAGCGTACTTCTTCAGAAAGTAGCGGTAGTTGCGCGCCTCCCGAAAGATGGTTGCCCCATTAATGCCCCGGTTGTAGATATGATAGAACTGTCCGGGCTGTAGGGGCACCTGGGTGGACATGGTGAAAGCGTGAGCCTGGATGGGTTATGCGAATTTAGTTAGACCTGACAGGTCTCGCAGAACTGTCAGGTCTTTAGTAATTCAACGGCACCGTAACCTGCACAGCGGGCCGGTCCACGCCTTCGTGCGGGTCGAACATGGTGGGGGTGATAGCGTCGCCGAGGAGGTGGATGAGCACGGCCATGCCGCTGCCGATGGCGGTGCCGACGGCGATATCGCTCACGTAGTGCACGCCCAGGTGCACGCGGCTGAGGCTGGTGCTGGTGGCCCACACGGCGGCTGGCGCAATGACGTACCAGCGCGGGTGGCTCAGGCTCCACGATGTGGCCATGGCGGCGGCCAGCGTGGCGTGCCCCGAGGGCATGGCCGTGCGGTCGTCGAGGGTGAGAGCCTGGGACTTGGCATCGGCGAGTCCGTCGCGGCGGGTGACGAGTCCGGCGGCGTAGGGGCGCGGGCGCCGGATGATGCGCTTCAGGGTGTACGTAACGGCGTACGCGCCGGTCATGGAGAGACCGAGGCGATAGGCGTTAGCAAAATCGGGTTGCGACTGCGTGGTCAGCGCGTACCCCCCCGCCGCGACGGGCCCGCCCAGGAAGAGCGAAAGAGCAATACGATCTGCGACGGTTGACAGTTCAGGCAGCGGAGACCCCGCACAGTACAGGGCGACTGAGGTGCGAGCATCCCAGTGCGGGAGGTCGGAAGCGGTGCAGGCGGGGGCTTGGGCCTGTGCTTCCCCCTGTACCCCTACCGTGAGCAGCAGAACCAGCGTAATCCAGCACCCGCCGAAGTGCTTACGCATCGTCTTCAGTGTCGTCTTCGTCTTCCACCTCGTCCTCGTCGGGCTCAATCATGCCCAGTTCGATGCGGATCTGGCGCTTGATTTCTTCGCGCTCTTCGTCGTGCTCCTTCAACCACTCTTTGGTGGCTTCGCGGCCCTGGGCGATGGTGTCGTCGTTGTAGGAGTACCAGGAGCCGCGCTTCTCGATGATGTCGGATTCTGCGCCCAGGTCAATAAGTTCGCCCAGCGAGGAGATGCCTTCGCCGTAGATAAT
>CAZBTM010000238.1:0-2378 GCA_964494425.1 uncultured Rhodothermales bacterium
GCCCGACACGGTTTCGCCGAGGGCTGTTTCCACATCGCCCGGCAGCGCCACGAGGCGGTAGTTGGCTGCCGACTCGGGGGCTCCGCCAAAGCCGCGGTCAATCGATACAGTGAGTTGATCGCGCACGAGCGCTCCGTATCCGGTCCAGTCTTGGGCCGGAAAGTCGACCGGCTCGTTGGTGAAGACATGGAATTCGCTTGGCTGCAGCTCAACCGTTGCGTTTTGGTTGCTGGACGTAATCTCGGCTTGGGTACCAGGAAAGAAGTCGTACCACGTGCCGGTCGCCGGCATGTTAAGCGGCACCTCTTGGGGCGTAAGCCCAAAGTTTCCAATGACGTACGCCTGCTGCTCGCCGTCGGTGAGCGTGATACGGCGGATGGTGTCGCTGCCCGTCACATCGAGCTGCTCAACGCTGCCAAGCGCCTCGAACGGAGCAAACTCCTGGCGCAAGTTCAGCAGCGCGGCCCACGTTTCGTAGACCGCACGGCGATCCGGGTCTTCGTTGTACGCCCACCGCACCGGCTTCGGAGCGGTGCGTCCGGGATCGCCCGCCGAGCAATTGCCGTTGCCACCCCCTCCGGGCTTCAGGCATTCGTCAGCCCCCCAGCCGTAACCGAGTTCGCCAAACTGCCAGAGCATACGCGGCCCCGGAATCGTCAGGAAGAAGCCGCCCATGAGCTTTTGCCGTTCGAGGGCAGCATCCAGTTCCGTCGTATCGTACGAGCCGTCATCGCTGGCATTGCCGAACTCCTTCATCTTGCGCATAAGCCACTGCTGATCGTGGCTCTCCATGTACGTCACCGCATTGCCCACGGCAGGGTCAAGCCCCGTGTTGGGATGGTAGGCTCCGCTCAAATTCGACCCGCTGTTCAGATAGCCCATGGCCGACTCGCCATACGCGCCGCTCATGCCATTCCAGAACATCATTCCCTGGCGTCCGCGATTTCGCTCGTGGGTGGCCAGCTGCAGCTCCTCATCCCGCTGAAAGTGCTCCATGATGAGATACGCCTCTGAATCCACCTGCCACGCCTCAGTGGCCATGCGGCGCAGATTCTCCACGCGCTCGCTGTTGAACGCGTTCACGTCGTTGGCCACCAGGTCGTTGGCTACGAAGCCTTTGGTGAGGTCGAAGCGGTAGCCGTCGATGTTGTATTCGGTGAGCCAGTGCTCATTCGCCCGGTCGACCCAGTATTGGATGTACGGGTGGTCGTGGTTCAGGTGGTTGAACACGTTAAACGCATGGCCCGGACCGCGCAGCTCGTCCACGCCCACCTGAATGAGCGGCGAGCGGTTGGTGGCATGGTTGTACACCACATCCAAAATGACGGCGATGCCGCGCTGGTGCGCTTCATCAATGAACTGCTTGAAGTCTTCGGGCGGACCGTACGACTTGTCGAGCGCCAGGTGGTGGTTCGGGTTGTAGCCCCAGCTGAGGTTACCGTCGAAGTTGGAGACGGGCATCAGCTCAATCGCGTTCACGCCCAGGTTGTCGAGGTAGTCGAGCGTGTCGGTGAGGGTGCTGTACGTGCTCTCCTCAAGGAAGTCGCGCAGCAGCAGCTCGTAGACCACAAGCTCATCGGGGTCGGGCCGTTCGAACTCCGTGAAGTCAAACTCGGGCTGTCCCGTTTCCAGCACCGACACCATGCCGTTGGTTTCCTCCTCAGGATACGGGATGAGATCCGGGTACGTGCTGTTGTCGATGAAGCTATCCTCGGGCGAGAGCACCTTTGCCGAGAACGGATCGCTCATGCGAATCTCGCCGTCAATCAGGTACTGAAAGCGGTACTCCTGCCCGGGCTCCAGTCCGTCGATCGTGATCCACCAGTGTTCTTGGCCACCCGACTCCTCACCGCTCGGGTCGCGTGTCATCGCATAGTCGTTGCTGACGGTCCAGTCGTTGAAGTCGCCAATTACGTACACGTGCTCCTTACCGGGCCCGTACATCGAGAGCGTAACCGACGTGTTGCTGGTGTACGTGATGCCGTCCTCGATCCCTGCGGGGCGCGCTTCATCAGCCATTTCGGGCGCCACGACCACGTCGAATCCCTCTGTGATCTCCGTACCATTCGTGCCACGCGCTGCGACTTCGAGCGTGCGCGTGCCGGAGGTGTTAAAGGTCAGGGAATACGAGAGCGTCGTCTCGGTCGTGGAGGTTTGCACCTCGCCATCCAGCGAGAGCGTCATTTCTTCCAGTTCCTCGCCCGATTCGACGGCTTCCGCTTCGATCGTGACGGTTTCGCTGTTATCCACAATAGTAAAACCTTCGGTGTTAAAATCCCACTCGTAAACCGGCGAGTAGTCGATGTCCTCGTAGTCGCCATCCTGTCGACCCCACACCCTGACCCCCGCGAGATAGGCCTGCACGGCCTCGGGCGGGT
>CAZBTM010000238.1:2388-4693 GCA_964494425.1 uncultured Rhodothermales bacterium
CGTTTCGCCGTTATCCACAATGAGCGGATTCAGATCGGGCACCTGCGGATTCGTGATCGCCAGCGAGAGCGTGGCGTTCGGATCGCCCAATTCGACGAACAGATCATCGGTCTGCGTCTCACCATCGGCATCCCGAAAGACAAAGTTCATCGTCTGGATGACTTCGTTCTCACCCAGCGTACAGCCGGTTTCGTTGTCGTTGTAGTAGGCGCGAATGTCATCGATTTCCAGTTCATACTGGTCGTCTCCGACTTCTGTGAGGCGCGTATCTGCACGCTCGCCCTCAAAATCATCCGATGTCGGCCAGTGATTTTTGACGCACGTCCACTCCGGATCGCTCTGATCGGTGGTTACGCCCGTATGCGCATAGATATCGCCACTGAATCCGGACAAAGGCGTACCCGAGGCATCGAACTGCACCGTCACCGGATTATTAACGGTGGGCACAGCGGGATCGGTGCTGATCTGCGCGTGGGCCCCCACAGCGGCCATACCCCATAGAAAGAGGACAGCGATGAAAGAGACAGCACGAGAGGTCGTAGACGACAGCATAGCGACGAGTTCATTCTGTGGAGGAAGCCCCGCGTGTAGCATAACGCTACAGTTTATTATGGGGCGGATACGAAGCCACCGCTGCATGGTGGACTGTTGTGCACAAGAAGACGTGCACTGCAAGCACGGCCTTCTCATACTCCAATTGAGATGTACGCAGCAGGCCTGGTACGAACCTGCTACGCACACCTCATGGAGCGATCGGGCAGAGTGCCTGCCCGAAAAGACGCTTATCTGTTAGTTTCCGGTAGCGTCGATCCGGATATCGTCGATAAGGAAGCCAGCACCGCCTGACACAGACTCAAAGCCAACATTGGAGAGGCCATTTGAAACAGCGCTGGGCGTTTCGCCCAAATCGCTAAGCGGCACTTCAACATCTTGCCAACCACTGCTGGCCTCGAATGAGAGCACAGCACCATTGTCGGCGCCAAATCCGTCGTTATCACTCGCGTTGGTTTCAAAGAAGACGCGCAGCTCGGTCGCTTCCTGAATGTTTCCAATGCGGAACTTCAACACGCCATTGCTTCCGTTCGCGATGCGAATCCCGCTCTGATTGTAGCCGAAGAAACCGACGCCTTCCAAAGTACGGGCGCGGGTACCAAATGCGCTATCGGCAACCTGATCAGTAAAGCCGTAGCCGTTGGCACCGCCAAACGTAACATATGCATTGCCGGTCGTCTCAAAGTCGTTGATCTCGGCGATGGGCCCTTGCTCGGTGCCCAGCATAAACTCGTCGACTTCAAACGGTATATCCGCATCGGTCGACAGGCTCACGCTTTGCAGCGCTCCACTGCCCCCTGCACGGGCTGCTACCGGATCGAAGTCTTCCCCAATCTGCGAGAAGCCAATCCCATACTGACGCCAGGCACCCGATTCGGAGATGGGCACTTCAATGGTGTGCTCGGTGGTGCCACCGCCCGTTTCTTCAACAAACGTAAGCGTCAGGTTGAACGACCCTTCGGGCGAATGTACAAGGAACGTAAACAGGTTCGCGCCGGGCGCACTCACCGTGCTTTCCATGGTGACGGATCCGCCTGCAACCGCGTCAATCTGGGCGGCATTGACACCATTGCTGTTCTCAGCAACCTCATCGCTTTGAATGGTAACCTGGCTTCCTCCCTCGGTCGTTACCGGGCGCTGTGCGACAGGGTTGTTAGCGCTGGCCTCATCTACAAACTCCGCTTCATAGTCTTCGACAACAACGAACTCGGGCTGGAAGTCAGTTTGGATGATGAACGGACTGATGGTGACGCTCACCTCTTCTTCGATCGTCTCACCTTCGCCGCGCGTGGTAATTGTGATCGTTTCCTCAGCCACGCCGCTTACCGAACCGTCGTATCCGACCGTCCACCGGCGCTCGCCCCCCTGAGTAGCCGAGCCTGCCTCCTCCGCCAGCTCGACAACCAGGTTACCCGACCCTTGGGCCGTAGGCGCTTCCTCAAGCCCCTGGTATGATACCGAAAGATCCGCCTGGCTGCTGGCATCGAGCAACGTCAAGCTTACACTGCCGGGGACCTCAAGACTGGGCTGAATGTCAATGTCTTCAACGCTTGTGATTTCGTCGTCGCACCCAACGAGCGCAATGCTTGCAACAAGCATCAGCGCTACGCCGAGCAGTCGTGTGGCCAAGTGGTTCATGTCCAAGAGAGGGTAATGTGGGAAGTCAGCGTGAAACGGTGGGAGGCATATCGTATACTGTTTCTGCACAGGGCCCCCGCTACGCATACATCGCGCAGGCCCCGTTGCAGAGCAG